>JABEUS010000016.1 GCA_013044285.1 Acidimicrobiaceae bacterium | reverse complement strand
CGCCCACCCCGCTCGACCCGATCTCGCGCCGGCGAGTTCAGGTCCACGGTCCAGGGTGCTCGAGCCCCGTGGTAGGCGCTCTCGCCGTGAATGAAGTGCAGCGCCTCTTCGGGAGTCTCGATAAAGGGCAGGTTCACCGGAAAAAGGCGCCCGACTCGGGGACGAGGACCGGCGTGAGAGACGTGACCCCACAACGGGTGCCCCACGACCTCTTCGGCCAACAGCGCTGCCCGAATGAGCGCGTCGAGATTGACCCCGGTATCGACACCAGCTTCTTCGAGCATGTCCACCAGATCCTCCGTCGCGATCATCCGAGTCATACGACCGTGCCCCCCGTAGGGGCATCCGCCCATGCCCCCGATAGCGGAGTCGAGGATCAGGGTGTCGGTCGGACGAAGTGACTCGAGCGCCGCGTAGGCCGACGTCATCGCCATACCCCGGGCGTCGTGTAAGTGGAGGTGGAAGGTGGTGATATCGGGCCAGTGCTCGTGGATTGCCTCTATCTGCTCTCGTACCCGCCAAGGGAGGTTCCAGCCCATAGGGTCGCCGATCCAGACCCGGTCGACGACGAACCCCGCCTCACTCCAAGTACGGTGTTGAGCCTCCAACCAGTCCATTCGAAGTTCGAGATCGAAGGGCCCCGTCCAGTTTGATCCCCAGGCCGCGTTGATTCCTATCGCCCCGTTCACACCGAGCTCGCGAGCCGTGACTATCGTGTGGCTCCAGCGTGCGACCTCGTCCGCCTGGGTCTCATTCGTGTTGCGACGAACAAAGACGTCGCAGAGGTGCACCAGTGTCCGGGGGTACTCAACGGGGTCGGTCAGCGGTGGTCGATACGCCGCCATTCGTTCGCGTCCCCGATCGTTGAGCGCGAGAGCGCTGTAGCGAACTCCCGGGTGAGGAGTAAATCGCTGGACGACCTCATCAACCCGGGCCATCTGAGGGGTCCACTTGGGCGAGACGAAGGACCCCACGACAATATGTGTCAATCCCGTACGCGAGAGAGCGTCGAGGAGCCGGACCTTATCGTCCACCGAAATGTCGGCGGACTCAATCTGCATCCCCTCGCGCATCCCCTCCTCCACGATGACCACCCGGGGCCAGTTCGGCATCAGATCGCTCCCTCTTCGCGCCAGCGCGCAATCTCGTCGGAACTACAACCCACCATCCGTAACACTCGCTCGGTGTCCGCCCCTAGTTCGGCGGGCGGCGTCTGCGGTCGTAGAGCCTCCCCGTTGACGTGAATCGGTGAACCGAGGACCGAAACCTCCCGCGCGTCCTCGCCGGGCAAGGTCACTCGATGGACGAATCCGCGCGCCAGAATCTGGGGTTGTTCGAGTGCCTCTGGTACCTCGAGCAGTGCCCCGGAGGGTACCCCCGCGGCGGCGAGCTCTTTAACCCACTCTTCCACAGGACGCTTCGACAATGCTCGATTGAGCAACGTCGAGAGCTCCCCGCGGTGACTCTTCCGATCCTCTCGAGTCGTGAAGCGGTCGTCGCTGAGTAACTCCTCGCACTCGGCGATTCGACAGAGGGCCGCGAACTGATCCTGAGTATTAGTAGCGATGTTGACTGGGCCATCCGCGGCCCGGAAAGTGCCCGAAGGTGCCGACGCGGCGTTATCGTTCCCGATTTTCCGGGGGCGCCGACCAAAGAGGGCCTCCGACGAGACCCAGGACATCGCCGACAGAGCGGCGTCGAGCATCGCCACGTCTAAGTAGACACCCCGGGGTCGCGCCGTATTGGCCAGGCCCGAGGCTACGGCTAAAGCGGCGACGTATCCGCCGAGAGCGTCACAGACGGGGAAACCAACTCGAACACCCTCCCCCTCAGGAAATCCGGTCACCGAAGCCATACCGGCCAGACCTTGGATGATCTGGTCGTAGGCCGGGTTCTGCGAGAGTGGACCCGAGGACCCGAATCCGGTGAGGGAGCAGTAGACGAGATCAGGGTTTATCTCGAGCAACTCGTCGGGCGAAAAACCGAGACGCGCGAGAACCCCCGGACGCATGTTCTCCACCAACGCGTCACTCGCCGCGATCAGGCGCCGAAAAGCCTCCCGACCACCGTCAGACTTCAAGTTGATGGTGACCGAGGACTTCTGGGAGTTAGAGGCCAGAAAGGAGGGGCCCATTCGACGTTCGCGTAACTCGGTGTCAGCGCCAAAGTCGCGCGCCACGTCTCCCGTCCCCGGCACTTCGACTTTGACCACCTCGGCGCCCAACAGGGCGAGTTGGTAAACCCCGAGCGGACCGGCCAAAACCGTCGTCATATCAATAATGCGGTAACCCGCGAGCAGCCCCACCACACTCCTTCGTACAACGAGCCGAGTGGCCGGTGGGAAAACCACCGGCCACTCGGATACGGCAGTTACTTCTGAACTACTAGCCCTTCTTGCTCTCCTTGGCAACGGTCGCCGCCAACTGCGCCGGGGTCACGAAAGCGACCTGGTGCGTGTTGAGCGCCGAATTGAAGCCGAGGAACTGGAAGCCCGAGAAGACGTTGTGGTACTTGTTGAAGTCGTCATTACCGGCGGCTCCCTGGTAGTTAATCTTCACGTGCTTCTTCAGCAGAGCCACGCACTGCGGGTAGTTGGTGCAGGCGGTTCCAGGCGGGTTGGACACCTTGGTCACATCCTTCACCCAGACCTTCGGGTTCGTCGAGTTCGCCATGGTCATCGCGAGCGACGCGATCACAATGGAGTCGTACTCGTTGTACGTCGTCGGCCACACCGTCGTCTTCTTACCGAAGCGTAGGGCGTAGTCCTTCAGGAACGTGTTGTAGCCCGCACCCGACGGGGTCGCCGGAAGCGCCGCGTACAGGTTCGTGGTCACCGTCGGACCGAAGGCCGCCGCGTAGGGTCCCTGGGACGAGGACTGCAGGTCGTCACCAATCCACGGGCGGTTCATGTACCCCAACTGCTGGGCGTCGTGGAACAAGGTAGCCGCCGTCGCCGAGTCCATGGAGTCGAACACCACGGCCGGGTTGTTCTGGAACGCCGAGGTCAGCGTGGAGGTGTAGCTCGACGCTCCCGGGTTGATGACCTGGTTCGACTGAATCGTGCCACCGAGCGCCTTGTAGGCCGCCATCAACGGCGGAACGAAGCCCTGCGAGTTAGCCGAGTTGTCGAACAACATCACCGCGGTCTTCCAACCGTGCGAGATCGCGAAGTAGGCCATCGCGGTCGCCTCGTTGGAGTCCGACGACGAGGTCCGGAACCAGTTCGGGTTGGTGTTGTTGTCGAGAGTCGAGAGACCCCCGACCATGAAGTCCACCACGTTGTTCGGCACGAACTGGTTGATCACCGACTCAATCGTCGGCGAGAACGGTCCCACCAAGAACGTCGGGTGGTGAAGCATGAGCTGACGGAACGCCGGAAGGGCGTCCGCCGGGTCCGCCGCGTCGTCGGCGTAGGTGTAGGTCAACTGGTGACCCAGGACGCCACCGGCCGCGTTCACGGCGTACACGCCGGCCGCTACGCCGTGGGTACCCCACGTCGACAGAATGGCCTTCGCACCGGTGAACGGGAACATAGCCCCAACCACCAACGGCGCCGGCTTGGTGCCCGCCGACGCTACGGTCGTGGTGAGACCCACGCTCGCGACGGAGACAAGCATTGCGCCCACCATCGTCGCCTTGGTGCGACCAAGTCGGCCCCACCTCTTCGGATTACGGATCACTATTATTTCCCCCTGATTCTGATTTGTTATTACCTTTTTACTGCCATTTTTCGCGCCGCGTGTGACAACGCGACTACGACTTCGTCGCCTCACTACGTCCGAGAAAGATGGACGCCAAGTCCAACTGCGCAATCTCTTCCTTCGTCCCGTGAACGTGATTCTGGCCGGCGACAAAAACGTGGACGTAGTCCGAGTGAACAATCGCCCGCTCGACGTTCTGTTCCACCACCAATACCGCGGTGCCGGACTCAGCAATACGTCCAATCTCCTCCCACACCACGTTGGTGTAGGCCGGCGAAAGGCCGGCGGTGGGCTCGTCGAGCACAATGACCGAAGGATTCACCATAAGGGCTCGAGCAATGGCCAGCATGTTCTGTTGACCACCGGAGAGGAACCCTGCGCGCTTGTGGCGGGCCTTCTCGAGATCCTTAAAGGTGGCGAGGATCTCCTCCATACGATCGTGGGTATTGCCCTTGGTGACAAAACCACCGATCTCCAAGTTCTCCTGCACCGTCATCGAAACAAAGACGTTCTGCACCTGAGGGACGTAAGCCAGGCCGCGACCAGGAATCTTGTAGGCGGGTACCTTGGTCAAATCGTCGCCATTCACGACAATCGATCCGGTTTGAGCCTTCAAGAGGCCCACCACGGTCTTCGCGAAGGTCGACTTTCCGGCCCCGTTCGGCCCCACAATCGTGGTCACCTTCTTCGCGTCGACTTCGAGAGAGATGTTTCGGATGATCAGGTTCTTCCCGTAACCGGAAGAAATGTTGTCAGCGACCATTGTCGGCATTGATGACCTCCCCCAAGTACGCCCGGACGACGTCTTCGTTCTCTCGCAACTCCGACATCTTGCCGGTCGCGAGCGTGCGCCCCTCGGCGAGCACGACGACATTGTCACAGATTTTTTCCACGATACCCAGGTTGTGCTCAATCATCAATATCGACATTCCGCCATCACGCAGGTCGATGATGTACTCACCAATCTTTTCAATGAGTGCGGGGTTCACCCCGGCCATTGGTTCATCCAGAAGGAGAATCTTGGGGTCAGCAATCACGGCTCGAGAGATCTCGAGCAACTTCTTTTGACCCCCCGACAGCGCCTGAGCCCGACTGTCACGAAGGTGGTAGAGGCCGTAACGGTTCAGAATCTCGAGGGCCCGGGCTGCGAGGGCGGCCTCTTCCTTCTTCACCGCACCGGGTCGCAGGAAGACGTTGACCAGGTTCTCACCCGTTTGTCGCCGGGCCGAGACCATGAGATTCTCGAGGACGGTCATCCCACCCAACTCTCGGGAGAGTTGGAAGGTTCGCATCAGTCCCTGCTGACTGATCCGGTGGGCTGGCCATCCACTCACGTCCGCGCCGTCGATGGTGACCTGTCCGGAGTCGGCCTTGATCTGACCAGAGATTAACGACACGACGGTCGTCTTCCCGGCCCCGTTCGGTCCAATGAGCGCAGTGATGAGATTACGAGGTACGTCGAACGTCGCCCCGTTGACCGCCGTCACCCCAAGGAACGACTTTCGCAGTTCCCGAGTGCTCAGTATGGGGGTGGTTGGTTGAGTCGTCACTACGCACGCTCCTCGACGGTGAGATCCGGGTTAATGGTCTCTTGTAAAGCGGGTTCACGCCCCAGATACCAGGCCGTCGACTTCAGTCTCTCCGGCACCGCGCCCTGGGGACGGAACCACAGGGAGAGCCACATCAACACACCAATCGCCGCCGCAGCCAACGTCTCAAAGGTGGGACTGTGCAGGTAGTTCGAGGCCACGTAGGTCGGTCCTTGAATAAAGAGGACCTGGAGTAGTGCGGCGCCGACGAGCATGCCGAGGTTGCTGCCCACTCCACCCACGATGACCATCGTGAAGACGTTGAAGACCTCGAACGGCGCCCACGACGACGGGTTCCAACTCGTCGCCAACTGGGCCAAGAAGCCGCCGGCGATCGCGGCGTAGAACCCGCCGATTCCCATCGAGAGAATCTGGTAGCGGTAGACATTCTTACCAATTGTCGCTGCGACGACCGAGTCGTCTCGGATAGCTCGAAAGACTCGTCCGGTCGGCGAGTTGCTCACGGTCTTCATGATCCACCAGAGCGCTAGCGCCCAGACGAAGGCGACCCCGGTGTACAGGTAGGTCCACTGGTTGATGTTGATGTGCAGCACCCCCGCCAACGGGAGTGGGATGTTCGTAAGACCCGTGTTGCCACTCACCAAGGTGATGTCGTTCTGGGAGAAGTCCCAGATCACCAGGGCGACGGCCACCATGACGACGGCGAGATAGTCGGTCCGCAACCGACGCATGAACACCGCACCCACGAACATCGCGAACAGTCCGGTTACGACGGCCGCCAAGGGCAGGGCGAGAAGACCCGGGAGGTTAAACCCAAAGAGGTTCCCCACGCCGTTCTGCAGCGGCACGTGGGGCAGCGAGAAGAGTCCGGTCAGGTAGGCGCCCACCGCCACGTAGAGGTAGTACGCGAAGAGCGGGATTCCGGTGCGACTCCACACCAGGTCCAGTCCGAGAGACGCAATCCAGAAGACGATGACGTAAAAAACCATCGTCATGAAGAAGAGGAAGAATGCGGACACGTTACGACCTTCCCAGACGAGGTACGAGGCCCTGGGGCCGGAACAAGAGAAGCACAATCACGATGAAGAAGCCCACGTCGAGTTTGTACCCCGCGTTGATGTACAGCGGGGCCGTCTCGGTGAGAAGTCCAATGGCGAGGGCTCCGAGCATGGCCCCGTAGACCGAACCAATGCCCCCCAAGATGACGGCGGCGAAGATGACGAACAGGTACGACTCCGCCGAAGTCACCGTGAGGTTGGCTTCCTCCACCGCGAGAGCAATGCCGCCGAGGCCGGCCAGGAGACCGGACATAAACCAGGTCACGTTGGTGATTTGGCGAACATCAATTCCGCTGGTGAGGGCCAGGGAGGTGTTATCCGAGAGTGCTCGCATCATCTTGCCGAGTCGAGTGGTCTTCAAAAGCAGGTGAATCATAACCATGACGAGGACGGCAAATCCCATCACGATCATCACGTCGGGCGACCAGAGGAAAGGACCCACCTTCTTGTCCACCGAGATAGGCATCCGAAAGAACAAGGTGTTTCCCGTCCAAATGACGGTCGCCACGTTCGCCATGAAGAGAGAGAGACCGAACGTCACAATCATCGTGAGCGCGGGATTCGAGAATCGGCGAGCAAACGGCGCGAGCAGGAGCTGATTGGCGATCACCGCGAAGACACCCACCAAAATCGCGGCAATCGGCGCCGCAATCCAGAAGTTCAGGTGGAAGGCCTGGTTGTTCAGCGCAAACGTCAACAGTGCACCGAGACCCATAAAGTCGCCGTACGCAAAGTTGATGTAATTAGTGATACCGAACTGGAGGGTCAGCCCCGTCGCAGCCAGAGCCACCACGGCAGCCGTAGCCAGTCCGGTTCCGAAGTCGATCCAGAAAAGATGCATCCTGCCCCCTTGCGCAACGTCGCAACCCCCCCATGGAGCCGTTCGTAAGCGCGGAACGGTTTTATCACCATGAGTCACTAATTGCAAGTCTCTTGCAACAAGTCACCCACCGGTGAAGGATCTCAGCCGGGATTCCGGGCCAGGACTTCCACGTGGGTGAGGACAAACAGCGCGCCCGGAGCATCCTGCCAGCGCCGAAAGGCACGAGCCATCTCCTCGAGGTCAGCCACCGTCGCCACTTCGTACTCAAGGGCCTGGTCGGCAAAGGAGCTGTAGCGCACTCGGTCGGCCCACTGTCCAGCCCACCATTCACGATCCTCGGAGGTCTGAAAGGTCCACGTTGAACTCGACACGCGTAGATCTGACCACCCGGCCCGAGCCACCCACGCCGGCAAGAATCGTCCTCCGTCGCACTCGGCACCATTACGGCGGGTGATCTCGTGATAGATGCGCATCCACCGATCCAACCAGGGGTCCCGAGGCGCCCAGAGGAATGCGGCGTAGTCCGCATCACGTACCGCGAGGAGTCCGCCCGCACGGGTCACTCGGCGCATTTCACGTAAGGCGGCGACGGGATCAGTGAGGTGCTGTAATACCTGATGGGCGTGGACTACGTCGACTGTCTCGTCCGAGAGGGAGAGAGCGTACACGTCCTCTGCTCGAAAGCGCAGAGACGGCCAGTGCTCCGGTGGGAAGTCACTCGATGCCGCGTCGACAATATCGCTAGAACGATCCACGCCGAGAACAGGGCCGGGTGCTAACCGCCGAGCGAAATCGGCCGTGATTGTTCCAGGCCCGCACCCCACGTCGAGCAGAGTCTGACCGGGGACGAGGTGCGGCAAGAGATAGGCCGCGGAGTTATCAGCGGTCCGCCACCGATGTCCCCGTAAGACGGAGTCGTGGTGGCCGTGCGTGTAGCGATCTACGTCCATACCGCAGACTAACGAAATCTCGAAACGTACTCTCGACCGACGCCCAGTGGAGCCTGGGAGGGGATTCGAACCCCTGACCTGCTCATTACGAATGAGCTGCTCTACCAGCTGAGCTACCCAGGCGTGGCCCTCCAGACTACTCCGTCGGGCCGAACTAGAGTCGGCCCAACTGCAGGAGGAGGTCGGATAGTAAGAGGACCTCATCGAGGGTCGTCGAGGTGCGCCGGTAGGCCAGTTCCACGATCTCTAGGGCCGCCATGGAGGTCTCCATCCGCTGGTCAACCCGGGAATCAGGCGGGGAGGACACTGCATCGCCTACGCGTTGACCGTACACCTGGGTGAGCGTCACTAATCCGAACCGTAGTTCGTCGATGCGAGCGCGGCGCACTTCGCGTCGATGTCGACGCTCCACATCGGCTCGCGGAGGGCCACTTCGTCTCCGAGACCCCGCCGACTCTTCGGAGCGCCGTCGCTCCTCGGCGGCCTGACGCTCCTGGAGGGGCTGGAGGGCGTCGTCGATAGCGGCGTGGATCTCGTCAACGAGTCTCATGGCGCCCGAGGCTGTTCCGTCGAGTCGCTCGGGCACAGAACGCCACAGGGCCTGGCGTGACGCCACTCCGGGATCGCGAGCGAGCAGACGAGCTCTCTCGAGGTCGCCCCCCGACGCGTCCGCGCTGACCGTCGCCACCTTCGGATCCACTTCCTCGCGCTGAAGAATCTCGCCGATGTCAGCCGCCGAAAGGGCAGCTAGCGGAATGGTCACGCACCGCGACTCGATGGTCGCTAACTCGTCGGAGAGGTCGTTCACCCCCAGAAGGAAGATAGTTCGAGACGGGGGTTCCTCCAGAGTCTTAAGAAGTGCAGCGGCGCTCGGACTACCAGAGCCTACGGTGAGCTCTACTTCGTCGATTAACACCACCACGTAGGGGCACGCCAGCGGGCGGCGACGGGCCACTCGCTCTATCTCGTGAACGTCGTCAATCAGCCACGACACTCCTTCTCGCTGCGCTTCGATGACGTCGGCCTCGGCTCCAGTCAATACCCGTCGGCACACGTCACAACTCCCACAACCACCCTCGGGACACTGCAGAGCCGCAGCAAAACTAACCATGGCGTCGTGCACGTTCGCTCCGGCGGGCCCGTGGAACAAAAACGCGTGGACGGGATGAGCGAGGTGAGCCCGGAGGGAGGTCACCGCCTTTTCTTGACCAACGAGCCGTTCGAAGACGTCCATCTATCGTCGCTCCGCGAGAACCTCTCGGATCCGAGACGCAACGTCCTCCTCCGAGAGAGTTCCGTCGACGACGGCCCAGTGGTCCGAATCGGATGCCGCCATCTCCCGGTATCCATCCCGGACTCGTTCCAGAAAGTCCCCCGGAACGGACTCGAAGCGATCATCTTGTCGAGACGCACCTCGTTGTCGCGCGACCGAAACGTCGACGTCAAGCAAGAAGGTGAGGTCCGGTCGACACGAACCAATCGCCAAACTCGTCGCGGCCCTTAGTTCGGCGAGATCGACTCCCCGTCCGTAGCCCTGGTACGCCAGCGTAGACGCGAAAAATCGATCAGCGATGACGTCAACTCCTTGGTCGAGAGTTGGTTCAATCACCGTCGTGACGTGGTGCGACCTATCGGCCAACATCAAGAGCGACTCCACTCGCGGGCCCATTGCGAAGTGAGCATCCAGGAGCCAGGTGCGCAACTGTGCTCCGAGTTCGGTGTCCCCGGGCTCAAAAACGAAACGCCCGTCCAGCTCAGCGGCCCAGCGACGGGCTTGTGTGGACTTACCGCAACCGTCAATGCCCTCAAAGACGATGAATCGACCGCGAGTCACTCGAGCTGACCCGTGATTGCTCGATTCACCGCTGCTCCGCGCACCGTAGCCTCCCGACGCTCACCACCTGTCGACTTTTTCGCAACTGTTTTCTTCGCTACCGATTTCTTCGCTACCGATTTCTTCGCGGTGGACTTCTTGGTTACCGATTTCTTCGCGGTGGACTTCTTCGCGGCGGACTTCTGCGCGCTGGACGAGGCCCCACCCGAGGAACGACCACCACGCTTTACCGTGGTCGAACTCGACCGAGTTCGAGGTTCGGCGTTACGGCGTTCGGCCAGCAGTTCACACGCCCGGTCGAGCGTCAGAGTCTCCACCTCGTCACCCAGCCTCAAGGTGGCGTTCACCTCTCCGTCGGTGACGTAGAGGCCGAAGCGACCCGAGCGAACCACGACTGATTTCCCCGTCACCGGATCAGTCCCCACCTCCCTCAGTGGTCCAGCCGCCGCTCGCCGGCCCCGAGTCTTGGGCTCTGCGAGCAGGCGCAGCGACGCTTCGAGGTCGATCGAGAAGATCTGCTCATCGCTCTCCAATGAGCGTGTCTCCGAACCCCAGGTGATGTACGGGCCGTATCGGCCGTTATGAGAGAGGACGGGCTCCTGGTCATTCGGGTGAACCCCAATTGTTCGGGGCAAGCTAAGAAGCCTCAGGCCGTCATCGAGCGTGAGAGTCTCCAATGACATCGTCGAGAGGAGAGACGCCGTCCGAGGCTTCTCCTTTCCGACCACTTCACCTAACTGAACGTAGGGTCCGTAACGGCCGGCCTTAGCGAGAACGACTAGTCCAGTCTCGGGATCAACTCCCAACTCGCGATCCCCGGAGGGGGCGGCGAGGAGTTCGAGAGCCCTCGTCACCGTCAACGAGTCGGGTTCAGTGGCTTCCGGAATCGACGCCCGATCTTCCCCGTGGGCGAGATAGGGCCCGTAGCGTCCGGAACGCACCACGACGGGCAGTCCGTCGGGTGCGAGACCAATCTCGAGAGAGTTGATGGCCGCGAAGTCAAAGTCGTGGTCTCCGTGGGCCACACGGGCAAGTCCGGCCTGCGCGAAAGCGGTATCGGCGCCGGGATCTCCGAAGTAGAACTTGGCGAGCCAGGGCTCGAGATCTTGAGCTCCGTTAGCAATCTCGTCGAGTTGATCCTCCATCGCCGCCGTGAACTGATAGTCCACCAGATCGGCAAAGTAGGTCTGAAGCAGGTTGACGACAGCGAACGCCCGAAAGGCCGGGACCAGAGCCTTGCCCTTCTTCCACACGTACCCCCGCTTATCGATCGTCTTCATCACCGATGCGTAGGTCGAGGGCCGACCGATGCCGAGATCTTCCATCTTTTTAATGAGGGTGGCTTCGGAGAACCGATCCGGTGGCTGGGTGTCGTGACTCTTCGCTTCCACCTCCACGACCGTGAGGTGCTCGCCCTCACGCACCGCCGGCAGAATCCGCTCCTGGTCGGCTAACTCCGCCTCGGGGTTGTCCGTACCTTCGACGTAGGCCCGACGAAAACCGGGGAAGTCGATGCGTAGGCCGGTCGCACTCAACTGAACGTGAGTGGAGTCTCGTCCTTCAAACCCTTCGAGTCGGTGCTCGAAACGAACCCGTTGTTGCACGAGGCGCGCGTCCACCATCTGAGAGGCGATAGTTCTCTTCCAGATCAGGTCGTAGACGGTGCGCTCGTCACCGCTCAGCGACGAGGCTGCTTCGTCGAGTGTCCGAAACTCCTCACCGGCTGGCCGAATGGCCTCGTGGGCCTCCTGCGCGTTCTTCACCTTACGGTCGTAGCGACGGGGGGTGTCGGTGACGTACTCGGGCCCGAACATCCGCCGGGCCATGTCGCGAGCGGCGCTGATGGCCTCCTCGGAGAGCGTCGTCGAGTCGGTGCGCATGTAGGTGATCCAACCCTGTTCGTAGAGACGCTGCGCGGCGCGCATCGTCCGTTCGGGGTCAAAGCGCAACTTTCGACTGGCCTCGATCTGCAGAGAGGAGGTCATGAAGGGCGGTTGGGGGCGCTGGGTGCGTGGCGATGACGTCACCGACACCACCTCCACGTCCGCCCCCGCGAGTCGACGAGAGAGTTCTTCCGCTGACGCTGCGGACAACACTTCGACGTTCGTTCCGCTCGACAAGCGGCCCTGGGGATCGAAGTCCTTCCCCGTGGCGAGAGCAACTCCATTCACAGCATCCACGGTGGCGTCAAGGGAGTCCTGTGCGCTCCTCAGACGGGCCACCACATCAAACCAGCTCGCGGACACGAACGCCATCCGCTCGCGTTCTCGTTCGCAGACCAGCTTGATCGCCACGGACTGCACCCGGCCCGCTGAACGAGCCTTGTCGACCGCTCGCCACAACACCGGCGAGACCTCGTAACCGACCAAACGATCGAGGAAACGTCTTCCCTCTTGGGCATCGACGAGCCGAGTGTCGAGGTCTCGGGTGTCGCGGACCGCCCGTTCAATTGCCGCGGGAGTGATCTCGTGGAACACCATTCGCTTCACCGGAACCTTGGGACTAAGGACTTCGAGGAGGTGCCACGCGATGGCCTCACCTTCGCGGTCCTCGTCGGTCGCAAGGTACAGCTCCTCGACATTCTTGAGCGAGGACTTGAGGTCACTGACGACCTTCTTACGATCACTCGACACGACGTAGACCGGCTTGAAGTGGTCGTCGACGTTAATCCCAATACGGGCCCAAGACTCACCCTTCACTGACGCAGGAATCTCCGAAGCACTCTGGGGGAGGTCACGAATGTGACCAACGGAGGGCTTCACCACGTAGTCGGGGCCCAACATTCCCTGAATCCTCGTCGCCTTCGCGACGGACTCCACAATGACCAGTGCTTTTGCCATACTCACCTCCTTCGAGTTCGCGCCTACCCTAGACACCCCGCGGGGGTCGTGCCACGTTCGGCCTGGTGGACGCTACTCCTCACCCTGGGAAGCAGCCACAATTTCGTACTGAGGATTAAGAATGACCGCTTCTCGGCGTAGTGACGACACCGTCCCCTTCACGAGGAGACGAGTCCCTCGTTCAATCCCAGGCACGACCGTTCGGCCCTGGAAAATTAACGCGACGGATCCCGAGTGATCCGCAATCATGCAGCGAAGTTCGTTCGCTCCGTTCTCTCGGGTAATCGTCATCGACTTCACCCGCCCCGCGATCGCCACGAAGTCTCGCTCCCGAACGCCCCCGATGGACACAGTGTCGGTTGCGCGCTCGGCCAAGAGCTGGTCGGCTTCGAGGTGGGCGTCCTCGCGCACCCCTCCCCGGGTCACGACGTCAGAGACGGGGACCTCTTCTAGATCACCCTCAATCGCCCGGATTCGCGCCGCTCGGTAGGGAATAATCGTTGCCGCGGTGCGCGGGACGTGCATGACCGCTCCCGCCATCGTGTCGGCCGTGCGATCGTGCAGGAGGCGCTGGAGTCGAGAGACAAAACCCCGGCGCGGCAAGATCACCATGCAGAAGACGTCCGGATCACGAACCACGTCAGCGACCAGTTCGAGCGCGGCCCGGTCCAGGCGCCGGTCCTCGCAGTCGACCACCTCCAAGTTGACCGACGCCGACGCCGTCCCCGGTTCTCCCCAGCGCGCCTCCAACGTTCGAGTGACGCGGGGGTCGATATCGAAGTGCACCGCGCGAACCGAATAACTGTTGAGATTGAGCGCGTACTGGAGGGCCCGCTCGGTAGCGAGGTCGTACGTGTCGACGAAGATCACCACCCGAGTGGTGTGAATAGCCGGCGGCTCCGTGGCGGCGGTTGCGCGAAAGGCCCGCTCTTCTCGCTCGTACTGACGGTTGAAGCGAATGAGCGCGTAGTACATCAGAGGGCCTACGACCGCAATGATCCACGCACCCTCGACGAATTTCGCGACGAGGAAGATAATCACGACCGTGAACGTGACGACCGCCGAGACCGCGTTGACCGCGAGCCCAAAGCGCCAGTGTCCGCTGCGCTCTCGACGGTGGCGAACCACCATGCCCGCTCCGGCCATCGTGAACCCGGTGAACACCCCGATGGCGTAGAGAGAGATCAACGCGTTCACCTGAGCGTTGAACACGATGATCAAAATCAGGGCCACGACTCCGAGAACAAGAATTCCGTTGGAGAACGCCAGTCGGTGACCCCGCTTGGTCAACTGTCGGGGCAGGTACTTATCCGTCGCGACGTAGTTCGCGAGAAAGGGGAAGCCGTTAAACGAGGTGTTCCCGCCGGTGTACAGAATCGCCACCGTCGCGAACTGGACGAAGTAGAAGATGATCCGCCCTAGTCCCGAGTTTCCGAAGACCGCCGAGACTTCCTGACCCACGACCGTCGGTGTCCCGGCGGCGAAGGGGAGTGCGTGAGTCCACGCCGCGAGCAGTGCCGTCCCGAGGAGCAAGAACGCGAGGACCGAACTCATGACGACCAGTGTCTGGCGGGCGTTCTTCGATTCGGGTCGGCGAAAGGACGCTACGCCGTTCGAGATGGCCTCGAGCCCCGTCAGGGATGACCCCCCGTTGGCGTACGCGCGTAGGAACGTGATGAAGGCGAGCCCCATCAGCAATCCACTACCGCCGTGACCGAGACGACCCCCCACCAACTCGTTGACCGCCGGTTGGGCGATGTGGTGGAGCGAGCCGGAGAACTTCTTCCAGTAGCCGACCACAATCGTCGCGCCGAGACCGAGGATGTAGAGGTAGGTGGGGAGAGCAAAATAGCTCCCCGCCTCTCGAAGTCCCCGAAGGTTCCCGTAGATCAGTATCAGCACCACTCCGATAGTGATGGGCAAGGTGTAGGGCACAAGGGACGGCAACGCCGTCGTCAGGGCCGCGGTGCCGGCCGCCGTCTGAACGGCCACGGTCACCGTATAGTCAATAAGCAGCGCCACCGCCGCTACTTGAGCTACTCGCGGTCCAAAGTTGTCCCGGGCCACCACGTAGGAGCCGCCCGCGGTTGTGTAGTACTTGATGACATCCAGGTACGACATCGTGACCAGGAAGAGGACCCCCAGGATAATGAACATGATGGGGACGACCATGGAGAAGGCGGCCAGACCAATAAACGGGGTGATTTGCGTCAATATCTCTTCGGCCCCGTAGGCCGAGGAGGAGATGCAGTCGGGCGCTAGTACCCCGAGAGCAATCGGTTTAACGAGACGTTCGCCACTCAACTGTTCCGTAACGTAGGGTCGACCGAGGAAGATTCGCTTTAGTCGATAGCCCAACGTTTCGGGGAATACGGCAGTCACATTGGCGTGCGAGGTCAGGACCGGCGCGTTCTTCGAGAGTTGCTGGTCGGCCTCCGACACGGGGCAAGCCTAGACGGGGACCTGGTCAGGCGGGGAAGGGCGCTCGGAGATTCCTTCGTGACTTGCTCGACCTAGAGCCCCTGTGGTGAGATGAGCGCGTGCACTTCATCATTGTGGGCTGTGGTCGAGTGGGCTCCTCCCTGGCCATGCAACTCACCGACGAAGGCCACTCCGTGGTGGTCATCGACAAAAACCGCGACGCTTTTCAGCGTCTCACCCACTTCGGGGGACAAACATTGCTGGGCTCCGGCTTTGATCGCGACACCTTGGTCAAGGCCGACGCCGCTCACGCCTACGCGCTCGCCGCCGTCACCCGTGGAGACAACACCAATATCCTGTGCGCTCGCATCGCCCGGGACAACTTCGGAGTGAAGAATGTGGTGGCTCGTATCTACGACGCGCAGCGCGCGGCCATCTACATGAAACTCGGGATTCCCACTGTGGCCTCCGCCCGGTGGACGACCCAACAGGTCAAGCGTTGGATTGTTCCCCAGGACGACTCGGTCTCGTGGAGCGACGGAACCGACGTGTTGCGCCTGGTCGAACGAGTTGTCCCCGATCACATGGCGGGACACCGACTCGCAGACTTGAGTTTCGGACCGCACGTTCGACTGGCCGGTCTCATTCGAGGAGGGCAGGGTCGAGTTGATGTTGAAGGACTCTTCGCCCAAGAAGACGACATCTTGACCTTCATGGTCTCGGGCGATGGACTTTCTGAACTCGCCGACGTCATGAAGGAGCCCTCGTGAGAGTTTTCGTTGCCGGTGGCGGCTCGGTGGGCACCGCGATTGCCACCGACCTCATCTCGCGCAACCACGACGTAGTACTCATGGAGCACGTCTGGGCGGTGGCCGAACGACTCAAAGTTATGTTGCCCGGAGCAACCGTCTTGAACGCCGACGCCTGCGAGTACTCGTCTCTAGTGAGTGCCGACGTGCGGACGATCGACGTCGTTATTGCGGCAACCGGCGACGATGAAGACAATTTGGTAATTTCTTGGCTCTGCAAGCAGGAGTTCGCCGTCCCCCGCGTGATTGCCCGCATTAACAACTCGCGTAACGAGTGGCTTTTCAATGAGCGTTGGGGTGTGGACGTCGCGGTCTCCACCCCCGCTTTGATTACTTCTCTCGTGGATGAAGCCGTCGAGGTGGGTTCCATGATTAACCTGATGGACCTGTCCCAGGGACGTATGCACCTGTGCGAGGTAACCTTGGCCTCCAACTCTCCCGCCGTCGCCTACGGGAAGACTCTCGACGACCTTCGTCTGCCAGATTCGGTGCGAGTGGTGACCGTTCTGCGTTCCGATCAACCGCTGGTTCCGAACGGCTCTATGACCTTCATGGCCCACGACCACGTCATCATGATTACCCGGGGTGACAGCTCCGATGCGTGTAATCGCGCCTTTATCGGTTAATCCTGACCCTCCGGGGGCCCTAGCATTGCCCTGTGCGAGCGGCGTTCTTCGATCTAGATAAAACGGTGATCGCCCAATCTTCGGTGGTGGCCCTCGGTCCGGAACTTCACGCCCGTGGACTACTTCGACGCTCGACCCTTATTTACGCCGCCCTCGCTCAAGTCGTCTTCCTTCGATTCGGGGCCTCGGAGGACCGTCTCACCCAAGTCACCGAGCGAGTCCTCAAAATCACTCGGGGATGGGATCACGACGAGATTCGAGCACTCGTGCGCGAAACCATGAACACCATCGTGGAGCCCCTCATTTACGCCGAGGCCCGAGATCTCCTCGCCCGTCACCAGGCGGCTGGTGATCAGACCTGGTTGGTCTCCATGGCTCCGGCCGAGGTCGTAGAACCTTTCGCCGAGCTACTGAAAATGACGGGCGCCATCTCTTCGCGAGCCCGGATTGATGAGAACGGAAAGTTCACGGGTGAGATGGACTTCATCGCCCAGGGCTCCAACAAGGCTCTGGCCATGCGCGAGGTCGCCGCAGCGCACGGTATCGACCTCGCGGAATCGTTCGCGTACTCGGACTCAGAGACCGATATCCCCATGCTGGAGGTCGTCGGTCACCCCTACGCCGTGAACCCCGACCGAGGTCTGTCGCGCACCGCCCGGGAACGGGGATGGCCCACGTTGAGCTTCACCCACCCGGTCCGGGCCCACGACGGGAACCGGTCCCGCACTCCGTTCGTCATCTCGGCCTTCGTCCTCGGAGCCCTGGCTCTGATCGGACGGGGCCAAGCCCGTCGCCGCTAGCCCCCTAGAGGGTGAGCAGGTCTCGCGCTCCGGTGTCGGAGGACGGGTGGCGAAGTTTGCTCATTGCCCGAGCCTCAATCTGACGAATCCGCTCACGGGTCAGATTCATTTCGGCCCCGACATCTTCCAGGGTGCGAATCTCACCGGCACCGTCGAGACCAAAGCGCATGCGCAGAATCTTCTGCTCACGCTCGTCGAGGGGCTTCAGCAGTTGCTCAATCGCCTCGGGCATCATCTTGACTGCCGCGACGTCGAAGGGTGACTCCGCCGATCGATCTTCCACTACGTCACCCAACTCGGCGTCACCGTCTTCACGGAGCGGCTCGGAGAGAGAGATGGGTTCGGAACGGAAACGAAGAGCTTCGATGAGCTTGTCCTCGGGCATCTCGCACTCGTCGCAGAGTTCCTTAATGGTCGGAGGACGTCCGAACTTCAACTCCAGACGTGACTGAGCCTTCTGCACGCGCGCCAAGGTGTCGCCCGCGTGAACGGGGAGACGAATGGTCCGCCCGGTATTGGCGATGCCTCGAGTGATGGCCTGGCGAATCCACCAGGTCGCGTAGGTGGAGAACTTGAAACCCTTGCGCCAGTCGAACTTCTCTACGGCGTGCATCAACCCGAGGTTGCCTTCTTGGATCAAGTCCAGGAGGGGAAGCCCCGACGCCTGGTACTTCTTCGCAATGGAGACCACGAGTCGAAGGTTGGACTGAACGAAGTCCCGCTCCGCTTGATCGCCCCGGTGCGCAGTGCGCTTCAGCGCCTGCTTACGAGTCGGGGTCACCTTCACCGACTTATCAGTCTCGGCCGCTTCGAGCTCCGCTCGAGCTTCGCGACCCTCCTCGATAGTCTGAGCGAGTCGTACCTCGTCGTCCTTCGTCAATAGGGTGTACTGTCCGATATCGGACAGATAGAGACGGACGAGGTCCTCGTCGTCGCGGTCTACACGCTCTTTAGCCATAAATCCTCCTCGAGGAAAACTTCGCCGAAACTTCCGGCATGAGGAGTTATACGGGGGGGCGCAACCGCTACCGGATCGGCCCGAGGTGATCGGAGTATCCGGCGGATTCGAGGGTGTCGACGAGCGCCCGAGCAGCCGGCGCCCACGAAGGTGTCTCGGGGGCCGACCGGCGCCTCAGAAAGGCTGAAATAGCGTTCATTTGGCCGATGACGGCGTCTGACGCCGCCGCCCAAGCCTCCGCGGTGGGCTCATCTACACCACGCTCGAGGTCGTCGCGCAGACTCACTAGGAGCCGCGGGCCAATCACCATCGTGAAGACGTACAGCGTGAAGTAGCCCTCCTCGTCCTCGCTCAGAGCGTGTTCGAGTGTCGCAGTCACCACCTCGTGGGGCACGACCTCGCCCGATCCACGGGCCTCGAGGGCGAGGGCGCCGAGGACCCGGGACGCCACGAACAATCGGACGCACACGCCCTCGTCGTACACCGATTGGCTGGCCCGCGCGAGACCCTCGTAGAGGGCGTCAAAGACCCCCGCAAAATGAGTTCGACTCACCACTGATCCTCGAAGAAACCGTTCGTGATCGGCATCCGCCGGTCTCGACCAAACGCCTTCTTCGTGATCCGAACACCGGGAGGCATCTGACGGCGCTTGTACTCGCTACGGTCGACGAGACGGGTGATTCGTCGGACGAGTTCGGGGTCGTGACCAGCGGCGACCATTTCACTGGCCGTCCAATCTTGTTCCACGTAGAGCGCGAGGAGAGGGTCGAGAAGCTCGTAGGGGGGTAGGGACTGGTCGTCGCGTTGATCCGGCCGTAACTCCGCCGACGGAGGTTTCAGAAGCACCGAGTCCGGAATGGGCGCTAAATCCCCCCGTGCGACGGCGCGTGCGTTCACGTAATGGCACAACTCGTAGACCAGGGTCTTCGGCACGTCCTTGATGACGGCGAACCCCCCGGCGGAATCGCCGTAGAGGGTGGAGTAGCCGGTCGCCATCTCTGACTTATTCCCGGTGGTGAGAACTATGGCTCCCGACGCGTTCGACATAGCCATCATCAGTACTCCACGAATCCGGGACTGCAGATTCTCGTCGGTCAGTCCGGTAGGTACCTCACCGAGGAGAGGCGCGAGCATCGCTGCGAACACCTGGTGGGCCGGTTCAATCTCCGCCGTCTCAATGGCTATATCCAAACGTTCGGCCAAGTCGTAGGCGTCGCCGCGAGATCCCTCGGAGGAGTACCGACTCGGCAAAGCGAATCCTCGTACCGCCCGAGCCCCGACGGCGTCCACCGCAATGGCCGCCACCAGGGAGGAGTCGATTCCCCCGGAGAGTGCAACCAGCGCTTCGCGAAACCCGTTCTTGCGCAAATAGTCCCTCGTCCCCATGACCAGGGCCTCGTACACCTCAGCCACGTCGGAGAGAGGCTCGCTGATTCGAGGTGGTGGAGCGGACCACTCCACCTCCGGGCGGGCGTAGAGCGTCGAGACCGGGATTCCGCGATCAGACGGAGGAAGGTCTAGATCCACCACGACCAGCTCTTCGGTGAAGGCGTCGGCACGAGCAACGACTCGTCCTTCGGCGTTCACCACCACACTCTGACCGTCGAAAACCAGTTCGTCTTGTCCACCAACAAGATTGCAGTAGACGATGGCGCAACCCGTCTCGCGGGCCCGAGTGGCCAGCATCTGTTCCCGCTCGCGCTGGCGCCCGCGGGCGTACGGAGAGGCGTTAGGCACTAGTAAAACGCTCGCTCCCTCCCGCGCTAGGTCGTGAGCCGGCCCGGGAGAGACCCAGATGTCCTCACAAATCACGACACCTACGGCGATGCCGTCAAAGTTAAGAAGGGGTCCGGAGCGAAGAGACGGATGGAAGTACCGCTGTTCGTCGAAGACGTCGTAGTTCGGTAGAAACTGCTTCGCCACACTGGGCCCGACCCCGTCGGGGCCGACCACGGTGGCGACGTTGGCGACGTGGGCGGACTCGTGAGAACCCTCGAGTCGCCGAGCGATGTCGCGCCCGTCACTCGAGGGCCCGAGGTGAAGTCCGAGGGACTCTTCGAGCACCGCCCCCACCAACGTCACCGGGAGGTCCGGTGCCAGTGACAACTCCGCGAGAGCCACCCGGGTGGCGTCGACAAAGCCTTCCTTCAGGAGCAGATCTTCCGGGGGATAGCCCGTTAGCGCCAACTCGGGCGTCACCACGACGGTCGCTCCGGCGGCCGCCGCACGAGTACGCAGACGTTGCAGGGTTGCCACGTTGTCTGACAATGAACCCACCACCGAGTTCATTTGGGCGAGGGCGACGCGCAGCACCGGCACCCGATCAGCCTACCGGGGGGCCGAGGGGCCAACTCTAGGCAACGTTCACACGCGGTTAACACAACCCGGCCGACGCCCCCGCTCTCTCTTGCACAATGGAGGGACGCGTCTCGTGACGCGACCACAGTGGCTAAGGAGAAACATGCCGTACCGAGCTGAGTACATCTGGATCGACGGTGCCGAGCCGACTCACGGCCTGCGCTCGAAGACTCGCATTATCGCCGACGGAAAGAAGCCCGACATCTGGGGATTCGACGGTTCGAGCACGAACCAAGCGACGGGATCCTTCTCGGACTGCGTCTTGCGTCCAGTGTTTACCTGCACAGACCCCTTGCGCGGCCCGAAGGACATCTTGGTCATGTGCGAGGTTCTGAACCCCGACATGACCCCGCACCCGACCAATACTCGGGCGCGTGCGGCCGAGATGGCGAAGAAGTACGCCAGTTTTGAGCCAATGTTCGGCATCGAGCAGGAGTACACGTTCTACCAGGACGGTCGGCCCTACGGATGGCCCGACGTCGGCTTCCCCGCGGCTCAGGGCCCCTACTACTGTGGTGTCGGCGGAGCCAAGATGCCCGGACGCGACATCGTCGAAGCGCACACCAGTGCTTGCCTCGAGGCCGGACTCGGCATCGAAGGCACTAACGCCGAAGTGATGATGGGTCAGTGGGAGTTCCAGGTCGGTGTTCTCGATCCCGTCGCCGTGGGCGACCAGCTCTGGGTGGCCCGTTGGCTGCTGGAGCGCATCGCCGAGGACTTCGAAGTGGACGTGAATTGGGACGCCAAGCCAATGAAGGGTGACTGGAACGGAGCGGGAGCTCACACCAACTTCTCCACCAAACAGATGCGCGCCGTCGGGGGTTGGGATCACATCATCGCCGCCTGTGAGGCGATGGGTACCCGTTACCTCGAGCACGTGGAGAACTACGGCGTGGGAATCAAGGATCGCCTGACCGGCGCCCACGAAACTGCTCCGTGGTCGAAGTTCTCCTACGGAGTGTCGGACCGCGGTTCTTCCATCCGCATCCCGGGCGGTGTCGCTCGAGACAAGCGTGGGTACTTGGAGGACCGTCGCCCGAACGCCAACATGGACCCCTACGTCGTTACCGCGATGATCGTGGAGACGGTGTGTTCCGTCGCGTCCGCCAAGACCCCGGTCAAGCGGGCTCCGGCGAAGAAGGTTGTCGCCAAGCGGGCTCCGGCGAAGAAGGTCGCCGCCAAGTAGGTCTCTATCTCTACTCACTGAGGACCCGCCCGTCCCCGGGCGGGTCCTCAGTGTTTTTCCGACCAACGCGACCTAAGGGTGAGAAGATGAACGGCATGCAGAACCAGGCCCAATACGTGTTGCGCACTGTCGAGGAGCGGGGCATCCGCTTCGTCCAGTTGTGGTTCACCGACGTTCTCGGACGACCGAAGGCCTTTCACGTCACGCCCGCCGAACTCGAAGACGCGCTCGATCAGGGCCTCACTTTTGACGGCTCCTCCATTGACGGCTTCTCTCGGGTGGAAGAGGCCGACGTCCTCGCCCGACCCGACCTCACCACCTTCCAACTATTGCCGTGGTACGGAGATGGTGAAGGAGTCGCTCGCGTCTTCTGTGACATTGTGAGTCTCGACGGGACTCCCTTTGACGGCTGCCCCCGTCAGCAGCTACGTAAGGTCCTCAGTGGAGCCTTGGAACAGGGCTTTACCTTCTTCGTGGCCCCCGAAATCGAGTTCTTTTACTTTGGGGCCCTGGACGGCGGAGCCCCCAGGCCCCTCGACACCGGCAGTTACTTCGACCTGGTCGCCGACGATGTTTCGTCTCAGTTGCGACGACGCAGCGTACTAACCCTGGAAGAAATGGGTATCGGAGTCGAGCACGCCCAGCACGAAGACGCCCCCTCCCAGCACGAGATTGACCTGCGCTACACCGACGCTCTCACAATGGCTGACACCGTCATGACCGTCCGTCACGTCGTCAAAGAACTGGCCCGCCAGGTGGGTGTTTTCGCCTCTTTCATGCCCAAACCTCTAGTGGGTGTCCAGGGATCAGGAATGCACACCCACGTCTCGCTGTGGCGTAACGGAGAGAACGCCTTTATTGGAGATGGTCCCCACGGTCTCAGTCCAGTAGCGACGAGTTTCATCGCTGGCCTTTTGCACCACGCACCCGAAATCACCGCCATTACGAACCAGTGGGTGAACTCCTACAAGCGCCTCGTCCCGGGGGGCGAAGCCCCGGTGGGCGTGGAGTGGGCTCGTTCCAACCAGAGTGCCCTGGTGCGCGTACCACCCGTCAAGCCGGCCCGAATCGAATCAACCCGACTCGAATACCGAGCACCCGATCCCGCGGCGAATCCCTATCTCGCCTTTGCGGTCATTCTCGCGGCTGGACTACGTGGCGTGAACGGGGACTACGAGTTGCCCGCCGAGGCGGAGCGCATCGCTCACCTCCCCCAGTCCCTCGCCGAGGCGGTCGATCTCATGGAACACTCCGACCTACTCGCCGAGACCCTCGGGGCTCACCAGGTGGAATGGTTCCTGCGCAATAAGCGAGCCGAGTGGGACGCCTACCGTGCTCGGGTGACTCCCTTTGAACTCGAACGGTATCTTCCCCTGTTGTGAGTGATCCGATCCTCTGCGTTCCCGCGTGCGACGGGCCGGTCAAGAAGGCCTTCGATGTCACCGGGGTAACGCCCGTCGTCGTGACGAGTCCCCGTCTTAACGACATCGCCGCGGTGGAACCACCGGAGGGTTTCGCCGGTGCCGTTATCAACGCGTCGACACTTCCCTTTAGCGAGGCGATGAATCTCTGTCGTCAACTACGACACCGCGAACGAAGCGTGGGTCCGATCGTCCTACTCCTCGACCACTACCAACTCGATGACTTGACCTTTCGCGAAGACCTCTTCGATGATTTTGTCGTCGGGCCTTTCGACGTATCCGAACTAGCCACCCGGCTCCGTCATCGCCTCCGACGAGCCGGAAACGACTCCGTCGCTCCTCGCCTTGAACACGGTGAGCTCTCCATGAACCTGGAGACTTACCAAGCCACCATCGCCGGACGCATCATGGACTTGACCTACATGGAGTACGAGTTGCTCCGGTTTCTCGCCACCAACCCCAATCGAGTCTTTACTCGTGAGACCCTGCTCAGTCGGGTGTGGGGTTACGAGTACTACGGCGGGGCTCGCACGGTGGACGTCCACGTTCGGCGGTTACGAGCCAAACTGGGCGAAGAGCACGCCCACCTCATCCAAACCGTGCGCTCCGTGGGTTACAAATTCACGACCACTCCGGAGTTCGACCTCTAGCGCCACTCCCCGGTGCGCGAGATTGCTCAAAAATCCGGGCCACGCGAGGGGCCACGCGGCCCGGCCCCACTACGTCGGAGTTTTCATCCAAAGGCACGTTGGTCGACGAGTTGTCAACGCGAGAAGCGTCAGTCCCGCGAACTAATCACGCGGCGCGAAGGCCCACAGTTCGACTTCGGCGTGAGCCCCGAGGGGGAGCCCGGCAACACCGATTGCTGAACGGGTCGGTCGAGGTGCGTCAAAGAACTCCATCCAGACCTCGTTACACGCCGCGAAATCAGACAAGTCGGGAAGAAAGAGTGTGGCCTTGACGACGTCAGCGAGCGTGGCACCTTCACCAATGAGTAGCGCTGACGCGTTGTGGAGCGCCTGACGAAGCTCCGCGGCTGCCCCTCCCGCCACCAAGGTAGCGGGCTGCAACGCCGGGTCCAGACCCAGTTGACCGGACAGAATCACAAAATCTCCCGCTCGTCGAGACGGCGAGTAGGGACCGACGGGAGTCGACACGATTAGCTGAAGGAGTTACCGCACCCGCAGGTACGAGTCGCGTTGGGGTTAGAGATGTGGAAACCCGCGCCCTGAAGTCCGTCGCTGTAGTCCAACGTGGCTCCCACGAGGAGGGGAACGGAGTCGGCGTCCACCACGACCTTCACCGCATCGAACTCCGTCACAATGTCGTCGTCCGCGAACTCGGTGTCGAAGAACATGTCGTAGTTGAAACCGGAGCAACCTCCGGGCTTTACAGCGACGCGCAGGGCGAGAACCTCATCGGTGCCCTCGCCGGCAATCAACTCCGCTACTTTGGCCTGAGCGGCCGGGGTGAGCGACAGGGGCGCGGCGGTGACATCGCGCAACGATACGGTGGTGACGTCAGTCATGACTCTCCTCAACGAACTAGTAACTCGTATCGTAGTGGGCGACGGTTCGGTGCGAAACCCCCGGTAGGTTGCCGATGTGGACTCGACGACCGACATTTTCAACGCAGTCGGACGAGTTCGCGACCCGGAACTCGACGCCACCCTCTCCGAACTCGGCATGATTCGGGGGGTACGACGCGATTCAGATGGTGTTGTCGTCGAAATAGCCCTTACGACCAGGGGATGCCCTCTTCGAGGGAAGATCGAAGCGGACGCCACCGAGGCGGCTCGTCGAGCCGGAGCCCGGGACGTACGCGTAGAGATCTCCATTCTCGAAGACGACGAGCGCGCCGAACTAATGCGCAAGGCTCGCGCTCTCGCCCAGTCGCGCGCGCCCGAAACCTCCGTACCTCGCCGAGCTCCCGTCATCATGGTGGCGTCCGGCAAGGGGGGGGTCGGTAAGTCCTCCGTCACCGCCAACTTGGCCGAAGCACTAGCGCGGCGAGGATTAGCTGTCGGAGTCCTTGACGCCGATATCTGGGGTTTCTCGCTCACCCGTCTTCTGGGTACAAAGGGTGAGATAGAGGTTCGAGACGGCAAGATGCGCCCGGTGCAGAGTCCGCGAGCCCAGGGGTCGCTGTCCTTGTTGTCCATGGGCCAGTTAGCCGACGAACGACGAGCACTCATGTGGCGAGGGTTAATCGTTCAAAAGGCCGTGGCTCAGTTTCTCCAAGACGCCGACTGGAGTGACGTCGACACCCTGCTCATCGACACTCCGCCGGGTACCGGAGACATCCCCATGACTCTGGCCCGACTGCTACCCCACCTCGGAACCCTTCTCGTCACGACCCCTAACTCAGCGGCGCAAGACGTCGCGGCCCGCACGGGGGACTTCGTCGTTAAATCCAACTTGCGACTCCTCGGTGTCGTCGAAAACATGTCGGCCTACCGCTGTGACTGTGGGGCGCTCCACGCTCCCTTCGGGCACGGAGGAGGCGAACGTCTCGCGCACGAACTAGGCACGGACCTTCTCGGACAGATCCCACTCGATGCAGCGATCAGCTCCGCCAACGACGATGGGCGCCCCGTCGCCCGAGACACACACGTAGCGTTCGACCAGTTAGCGAACGCTCTCTGGCCCCGCGCGGAAAATCTCGTTCCCCAAGGATGTAGTGCCCGACTCCTCGACGCACTCGACAGGGCCGTGGGTCACTAGAGACCCGGAGGAGGAACTTCTACGACCTCTTCGCCGAAGCGACGCACCACTCGTGGTTGGATGGTCGTCACGGTACGTCGCCGAGCCCGTACCACGATGTCAGCCACGGTCGATCCCTCGGCGAGCCACGTAAGAACCGCCACGGTAGGTGTCAGCATCGACCAGCGCCCACTCTCATACTCCTCGAGGGCCTTTCGCGGGCTCGTCCAGTAGGTCTCGACAATCTCCTCTCCGTCGGGACTGACGTCTCCGAGACCGCCCGTCTTCAAAAAAAAGCGGGTATCGAAGCGGTGCGCCCGTTCGGTCGGGGTTATCCAGTGGGCGAAGTAGATAAGGTCCTCCACCGGCCACGACACCCCCGACTGGCGAACCGCGTCGCTCCAGGTCAACTCCCTGCGACGCACTCTTTCGCGAAAAGTACGCAGTTCTACCGGTCCGATCCCCACTTCTTCCAGGGTCTCTCGAACCGCGGTAATCGCCAGTGCGGCCCCCAGTGGAGTATCGAGGAGCCGGTTGAGGTGTTCCCTCGTCGTGGACGAAAGAGTGGTGGAGTGGTGGTGATCTTCGGGGTCGACGGTTCCCCCGGGGAACACCATCGCCCCCGAGGCCGCCCGGACCGACGCACTGCGTTGGCACAGAAGAACTTCGCACGGCTCCCTTTGCCCTTCGCGCACGAGCACTACCGTGGCGGCGAGGCGAGGCTCAGTGGTCACTGTGCCACATCGTAGAGCTTCGGGCAGGTTTCACCGTCTTCTTAGCCCAACTTCACGGTCACTTGAGTAATCAGTACCCCCCTCCGGTAACCTGGTTGGTAAAGAACACCCCAAGGAGAATCGTGGCCCCCACCGCACCCGCCAAAGTCGCCCCCAGCGCGTCGAAGGGACGTCCCGCCGGACTCTTCACCTGGATTGCCGTAGGAGTTGTCGTGGTGGTGGTCGCCGCCCTCGTCATTATCAAGGTGGCCGGTGGAGGTCCCGGGGGTGGCACCGACAAGTTCGTTCCGGTGTCCGCCTCGATTAACACGGAGTTGCAGAGCGTTCCGGCGACGGTCTTCAACAGCGTCGGTACTACCTCGTCGGCGTCCAGCATCACTCCCCCCTACCAACTAAAGAAACAGCCCCTCCTCACGACGACCGTGGCCGGAAAGAAGTTGCCCCTCGTGATCTACGTCGGCGCTGAGTACTGCCCCTTCTGCGCCGCACAACGTTGGGCGACCATTGTCGCCCTGAGTCGCTTCGGAACGTTCTCGAACCTCGGGCTCACTCACAGTTCATCCGTCGACGTCTACGCCAACACTCCCTCGTTCACTTTCCGTAACGCGACCTACTCCTCCCCGTATCTCGCTCTCCAGACGGTGGAGACGAACACCAACATCTACGACGGGTCGACGACGAGTACGCCCTACACCACGCTTCAGACGATGACTCCGGCTCAGCAGGCCATCTTCCAGAAGTACGACACGTCGAGCTACCTACCGATTTCGTCCCAGAACGACTATTCAATTCCCTTCATTACGTTCGCTAACCAGTTCTTGATCTCGGGGGCGAGCTACTCTCCGGCGCTCCTCAGGGGCCAGACGCAGTCGCAGATTGCCGCCACGTTGTCCTCCACCTCTAGCCCCATCGCCGACGCCATCATCGCGTCGGCTAACTACCAGACCGCCGCTCTGTGCACACTCACTGACAACAAACCCAGCACCGTATGCACCTCGAGCGGCGTCCTCACGGCGAAGAAGGCGATGAAGCTCTAACTATGCGATCAACGACGGAGCCCGCTCCTTCTTGGGCCGTGTGGTCCACGTGGTTGTTGAGCCTGACTGGGCTTGGCCTCGCGATCTATCTCACCATCGCCCACTTCGCGGGCAGCCAAATTCTGGCGTGCTCCGATAAGGGTCTGGTCGACTGCGCGTCCGTGACGACCTCCCCGGAGTCCTACTTTCTCGGAATTCCGGTGGCGATTCTGGGGCTGATCAACTTTGTCGTGCTTGCGGCCTTAACCTCACCCTGGGTGTGGCGGCTACGGGCCTCGTGGATTGCCCTCGTCCGATGGGGTGTCGTCGTCGGTGGGATGCTCTTCGTGTTCTGGCTCCTCGCGGTGGAGTTCCTCATCCTCAACCGCATTTGCATTTACTGCACGGGAGTGCACATCGTGACACTCGCGTTGTTCATTATTTTGAGCCGGGTCACCCCAGCCCAAATCGGATGGGTTAGCGGCGAAGTAAAGCCCGACGTTCCATCTCGTTAAGTCCGCCCCATATTCCGTAGCCCTCCCGCTGGGCCAGCGCCGCTTCTCGACACTCTTCGAGTACCGGGCACGTGGCGCACAACTGCTTAGCTTGGCGCTCACGGCGCTGGCGGGCTTCGCGAGACTCCGTGATATCGGGTGAGTAGAAGAGATGACTCTGCTCTCCCCGACACGCGGCTAAGTCGCTCCAGGGAGCCTTAGTCATAACCACGCCGCCTCCTTTCAACGAGAGGGAAGACTAGCCATCCCTCACCCCTTCTGGCAATGGGTCGTAGGGCCCGTCGCCCCCCCTGGTACTCTGACGAGGTGGCTCACGTGCTCATCGCCGCCGATCTGGCCTCGCTTCGCGCGGAGGTTCGGACCATGGTGGAAGGACCCGAAATGACCTGTGAAGAGGTCTCGAGCGGTCCCGACGCACTCGAGCGCGTTCGCCGAGGCGGCGTCGACGTGGTCGTATGTGACCTCCAAATGGGCACTATGGGAGGCCTGGCCGTCTGTTCGGAGTTACGGAATGAAGAGTCCTACGGCGCCCTCGAGCCCGTGGGGTTTCTTCTACTCCTCGATCGTCGTCCCGACGTTTTCTTAGCCCAGCGGGTCGGCGTTGATGGTTACGTCATTAAGCCTCTCGACGCGTTACGCGTGCGACGAGCTCTGCGGGCGGTGTTGGCGGACGAGACCTACGAGGACCGTTTTCTCCAACCCGCCACCCTCCGCGCCGGGACCCCGTGAAGGAGCCCCCGAGCGGGCGATCCCGCCTGAAGTCTCGTCTCCAGCGCCACACTCCCGTCACCACGAATCCCGAAGCTCAAGCGATTCACGACCGGGTGGACCAACTTTCCGAGTTGGAGCTTCGAGACGTAATGACCCCCCGAGTAGACGTGGCCTTTCTCAGTGCACCGGTCACCCCCGAAGCGGTCGCCGACGCGGTGCGCGACACCGGCCACTCCTGTTTCCCCGTGGTCGATGATGATTTAGACGACGTCAAGGGAGTTCTGCTCGTCACTGATCTGTTTCGGTCCTCGGGCACCCGACGAGCCATCGGGGTTTCTCTGCCCACGGCGAGCGAGATTGCCCGCAAAATTCGGCGTCCGCTCATGCTCCCCGAAACGATGGACCTCCTCGAAGGACTCCACGAAATGCGTGAACAGCGACGGACCTTCGCCCTGGTCCTGGACGAACACGGAGGAGTCGCCGGGGTTATCTCTATCCGTGACATCCTCGAACAACTCGTCGGGGATCTCTCCGACGAGTTCGATGAGGAGGACGAGTCCACCATCGTGACGATTCGAGCGAATCGGTGGCTCGTGGACGGGCAGATTCACGTAGATCGAGTTCACGAGGAACTAGGTGTCCCCATCCCCGAGGGGGAGTACGTGACACTGGCGGGCTACGTGCTCGACCTCGCGGGCGAGATTCCCGACGAGGGAACGGAGTTCCACCGGGGGCCGTGGAGCTTTCGGGTGCAGTCCGTGCACAAACGACGAATCAGCGAGGTTGTGGTGGAGTACCACCCAGAGTTAGAACTTCCTACGGAGAGTTAGCCCCGAGGCCGTCCGGTACTCCACGTTTGAGTTACTCGTCCTCCGTTTTTCGTCCCCTCGGGCGACCGTGAAGTGGGAGAATCTTCGTCATCCACAATCCCGACGTTACCGTAATGAGAGGTGATGACTATCGTCGCTGAACTTTCCGATGAGATGTTGGTACACCGCCTTGCGGCACGGGACGAGCACGCACTGGCGGAGATCTATCGCCGCCACGGCGGCGCCATCTGGTCACTCGCGCGTCAAGTAGTCCGTCTCGACGCACTGGCAGACGATGTAACTCAGGATGTCTTCGTCCGACTCTGGAATGAGCCCGGCCGGTTCGATCCCGATCGTGGATCCCTCCGTAGTTTTCTGAACTCTCTCGCCCACCACCGAGCCATCGATCTTGTGCGGGCCGAATCATCGAGGTTTCGCCGAGAGGCGACGGACGCTCGCAGGACGGCAACTCGTGGCTACGACCTCGAACGACACCTCGATGACATCGCTGACGCCCACAGTGTGAGAGAGGCCCTCCAGCGGCTTCCGGCGCGCGAGCGAGACGCCATTAATCTTGCCTACTTCGAGGGGTTTACCTACAGAGAAATCGCGACCTTACAAGGGGAGCCGGAGGGTACCGTGAAAGGTCGTATTCGCTCAGGACTCAAGCGGTTGCGTGTCATGCTCTACTCACTCGATCCCGACGCCGTGGGAGACGTGTCATGAATCACTCCGAAATTCAAGATCTGCTGGGGGCGTTTGCTCTCGACGCCGTCGACGAGGACGAGGCTCTCGAAATCGAGACCCACCTCATCACCTGCGAAGTGTGTCGGCGAGAAGTTCACGATCACCGCGACGTAGTGACCCGACTCGCGGGAGCCGGAATCGCCGCACCGAACCACGTCTGGGACTCCATCGCGTCCCACCTCGATACCGACTCGCTCCCCCCACGTCCTTCCCCCGCCCCACCTCTTCAGATCTCTCCCCTCGTTCCCCGGCGCTACTCTCGCACCCTGCGCATCGCCCTCGCGGTGGCCGCAGCCGCGATTGTCGTCGCTCTCGGTAGTGGACTTCAGGCGCTACGACTTCAACACGAAGTTGATCACCTCAACGCCCTCAGTAGCACGACCGCTATCACCGATGCGCTTCAGCGAGCTCTCCTCGATCCGAGCACTCAGCGAGTCACCCTCACGGCCGCCGTTCACACCAACCCCCTCGCCGACGTCGTGCTCCAACCATCAGGCCAGGCTTTTATCGTCAACCGAGCCCTTCGTCCACTCGGCGCGAACTCGACGTACCAACTCTGGGGAATCGCAAATGGACGGGCCATCTCACTGGGCCTACTAGGCCGGGCTCCCGGGACGATTGCCGTGGCCGTCACTGCGGGAACCACGGTCCGAACCTTCGCCATCACTGTCGAACCTTCCGGGGGGGTGGTCGTACCCGATCATCAGCCCGTTGCCACCGGTACCGTGTGAACAGTTCTCTCCACGATGAGAGTCCGGCTCGCGGTGCGTCCTCGCGAGCCCCGGTTCACGGCGCACTAGGATAGGCGAGCCGTGGGAATCCCCCACAGCGGGCTGTAGCGCAGCTTGGTAGCGCGCTTCGTTCGGGACGAAGAGGTCCCGGGTTCAAATCCCGGCAGCCCGACCAGCAGTAAAAAAGGTCCGGCCCCCATCGTCTAGCGGCCTAGGACACCACCCTTTCAAGGTGGCGGCACGGGTTCGAATCCCGTTGGGGGTGCCAAACGGTCATCGCAGGGCGTTAGATCCATGATTCCCTTGATGGCACTCGGGGTTTCGGCGGTTCCAACAACCCCTTTTTCATAGTGCAGCCCTTCGGGCACGAAAAAGCGTAGAAACTGTTGGCGCTCCTGGGGATTGAGGTGGTTCCAACTCGCGGGAAGATCGCTCAACAACGACTGTGCT
>JABEUS010000110.1 GCA_013044285.1 Acidimicrobiaceae bacterium | reverse complement strand
TCCATGTTCTCGAGAATGGTGAGAGCGTCTCGCACCGTCGAGTGGGTAGGAGTGGCCGTAAGGTCGGCGATCATCCCGACACCGCACGCGTCGTGCTCGAACGCGGGGTCGTAGAGAGGATATGTCTGAGTCATTCTCGTCACCTTTTCTGGGGCGACGCTGACCCGCAAGCGAGTATAGCGAGGCCCCTTCCATCGACTGTGCACGGGAGTATCACGGCTCAACGGCTAGAGTGAATGTCCCACGGGCTGTGGCTTAGTTTGGTCTAGAGCGCTCGGCTGGGGGCCGAGAGATCGGGAGTTCAAATCTCCCCAGCCCGACCACGACGGTATCGTCGTCACCCCCAGAAGGGTTCGACGACGTGATTGTGGAGTACCCCAAGTCCCTCAATACGGGTGACGACGGTGTCGCCCACTTCGAGGAAACGAGGGGGCTTTTGCCCCTGACCGACCCCTTCGGGAGAACCGGTGAAGATGAGGTCTCCGGGTCGAAGCTCCACGACGCGTGAGAGATAGGACACCACCTCGGCGACGCTGAAGACCATGTCACTCGTCGACGAGTTCTGAAAGGTGACGTCGGAGACGTCGCAGCGAATCGAGAGGGCTTGGGGATCGGGGATCTCGTCGCGCGTGGTGATCCAGGGCCCGGTGACCGTAAAGTTCGGCCAGGACTTGCCCAGAGAGAACTGGGGCGGGGACGCCGCCATCTGAAGCTCTCGGTCCGAGACGTCTTGTCCAACGCAGTATCCCGCCACGGCGCCGAGAGCCCCCTCGAGTGGTAGGTCGCGACCCCCCCGACCGATGACGACGACCAGTTCAGACTCCCAGTCGACCGACTCGCTCACGCGGGGAATCGGTGACCCCGAGCCCGCGAGGGAGGACGCGAACTTCGTGAAGATCATGGGTGTACTCGGTGCCGGTAGGCCCATCTCTCGGGCGTGCTCGTGGTAGTTGAGGCCGACGGCGAAGATCTGAGAGGGAGACGCGACCACCGGTCCGAGGTCACCGTCTCTCGTCGGATCGAGAACCTCCTCTCGCTCCACGGTGTCACTCGCGCTCGCCCACCACTCCCCCAGATCGTCGAGTCGACTGAGCAGAGTCGAGACGTCGGATGAGAAGCGGCCGTCACTCGCGCGCGCGACGTCGACGAATCCCTTCTCGGTCACCAACTGGGCGCGTCCGTGGCGATTAGCGATTCGCACGATGTCTCCTTATTGCAACGTTGTCCTAACAGCATACGACGAGGTTGGTCGGCGAACCCCCTATCCTTTTCGGGGCCACTACCACGAGGAGTCTCCGTGTCCGTCCTATTCTCCCCCCTTCGCCTGCGCGAGACCACCTTCGCTAATCGCCTCTGGGTCGCGCCCATGTGTCAATACTCGGCGAGCGACGGACTCGTCGGGGAGTGGCACCGGGTACACCTCGGATCGTTCGCGACCGGGGGCTTCGGTCTCGTGATGAGCGAGGCCACGGCGGTGAACCCGGAGGGCCGAATCTCGATCGCTTGTCCCGGTATCTACCGAGACGACCAGGAGGCGGCGTGGCGGACGGTGGTCGAGTTCATCCACGCTCAAGGCACCCTCGCCGGCATGCAGTTGGCCCACGCGGGCCGCAAGGGCTCCACGCTGACGCCGTGGGCTGATCACCAGATGGCGAGCGAGGAGGAGGGGGGCTGGGTGAGTGTCGCCCCCTCGGCTCTGGCGTTCGAGGGTTACCCTACCCCCCACGTCCTCAGTGACGAGGAGATCGCGGGAGTGGTCGCTGACTTCGTCACCGCGGCCCAGCGCGCGCGACGCGCCGGATTTGACGTTCTCGAAATTCACGCCGCGCACGGCTATCTGGTGCACGAGTTCTTGTCCCCGCTCTCAAACGTGCGCGAAGACCGCTACGGGGGCAGCCTCGAGAACCGGGCCCGACTCTTGTTCGAGGTGGCGTCGGGGGTGCGAGCGACGACCGAAGGGCCCCTGTTCGTGCGAATCTCGGCGACCGACTGGGTGGAGGGGGGCTTCACCCTGGAAGAGGCCACCTGGGTGGCCCAGCGTCTGAGCGAACTCGGAGTGGACCTCATTGACGTGTCGAGCGGCGGAAATGTGCCCGGAGCACCCATTCCGGTGGGCCCGGGCTACCAAGTACCTCTCGCCGACACCCTTCGACGAAGCGGCGTCACGGTGAGTGCCGTGGGCCTCATCACTCGGCCCGAACAGGCGGAGGAGATCCTCGCCGAGGGGCGCGCTGACGCCGTCATGGTGGCCCGTGCCGCACTGCGTAATCCTCGCTTCGCTCTCGAAGCGGCGGAGGCCCTCGGAGAGATCGTTCCGTGGCCGATTCAGTACGAACGCGCGCGTACTCTCCGCGCCTAGTTCGGCGCTCGTCGGGTCTCCCCCAGTAGGATGAGAATCTAGGCACGACGAGGGATTTGGGGTGAGCGGCCCGCGGGCCGGCTCTATGGACGAGAAAGACACGTTCGTTCTGCGGCACTTGAGCGAACTGCAACCGGACCTGTGGTGGCTCGATTCGGACCCCCTCGAGCCCGAATCTCGCCGGACCCTCGTCGGCGAACTCGGTGCGGATCTGTGCGTTGTCGGGGCGGGCTACACCGGACTATGGACGGCACTTCTCGCCAAAGAGCGAGACCCCGATCGTCACGTCGTGGTCGTCGAACAGTACGAGACGGGCGCCGGAGCCTCCGGGCGCAACGGGGGATTTCTTTCGGCGTCGTTAACTCACGGTTTTATGAACGGGGTTCGTCGTTTCGGCGACGAGATGAGCGTCATCGAGCGCCTGGGTCGAGAGAACCTGGACCAGATTGAAGAGACCATCCGCCGCTACGGCATCGAGTGCGACTTCGAACGCACGGGAGAGCTGCGGGTGGCCCTCGAAGAGTGGCAGATGCGCGATATCGAAGAGGAGGCCGAGCGACGCAACGCGGCCGGAGACACCGTGAGCGTTCTCGACGAGGAGACTCTTCGACGTCGAGTGAACTCCCCGCGCTATCTCGGCGGTCTCTACGACCCCGACGGCACCGCCCTGGTCGATCCGGCGCGACTGGTGTGGGGTCTCGAGCGGGCCTGTCTCTCCCTCGGAGTGGAGATCTACGAGAACTCCCGGGTCGAACGACTCGAGGACGTCAGCGGTGGAGTTCGGGTGATCACTCCTTACGGGGCGGTCACCTCGGCCAAGGTCGCTCTCGCGACCAACGTCTGGCCCTCTCTCGTTCGCTCAGTGCGCAAGTACGTGGTGCCGGTGTTCGACTACCAAATCGTCACCGAACCCCTCACGAAGGCCCAGCGCGACGCCATCGGCTGGGCCGGCCGTGAGGGAATCTCCGACGCCGGCAATCAGTTCCACTACTACCGGCTCACCGCGGACGGTTCCATTCTCTGGGGTGGCTACGACGCGATTTACCACTTCCGCGGGCGAGTCCAGCGCTACTACGAGTTCAATCCGGAGACCTTCGCCACCCTCGCGGCTCACTTCCTCGACACGTTCCCCCAGCTGGCCGGAATCAAGTTCACCCACGGCTGGGGTGGGGCCATCGATACCTGCACCCGATTCTCACCCTTCTGGGGTAGCGCCCACGGGGGACGAGTCGTCTACGCCGTGGGTTTTACGGGACTCGGGGTGGGGGCCACGCGCTTCGCCGCGAACACCATGATCGACCTCGTCGACGGACTCGACACCGAACGCACGGCGCTACGCATGGTGAGAAGAAAGCCGTGGCCCTTCCCTCCCGAACCGTTTCGGTGGTTCTTCATTCGTCTCACGCAGTGGTCTATTCAGCGCGCCGATACTCATGAGGGTCGGCGCAATCTCTGGTTGCGTCTACTCGACGGGCTCGGCCTCGGTTTCGACTCCTAGTTACTCTTCGTCGGACGAGCCGCTACCCATCAGGCCGGCGATCATGTTGACGACCGTCGGATCGGTGAGAGTGGTGACGTCGCCCAACTGACGATTCTCGGCCACGTCGCGAAGGAGACGGCGCATGATCTTTCCCGAACGCGTCTTCGGCAACTCGGGCGTCAAGATGATCTGACGAGGCTTGGCTATCGGGCTGATGACCCGAGCGACGTGCTGGCGCAGGTCGCTGATCGTCTGGGCGTGGTCCGCCTCGGCGTCGGTGGCCGACAACTTGAGAGTGACGAAGGCGACGATGGCCTGTCCAGTGTGTTCGTCACTCGCTCCCACGACGGCGGCCTCGGCGACCGCGGGGTGTCCCACGAGGGCGTGCTCGACCTCGGTGGTCGAGAGTCGGTGTCCCGAAATGTTCATCACGTCGTCGACTCGACCAAGAAGCCAGAGATCCCCGTCTTCGTCGTACTTAGCACCGTCCCCGGCGAAGTAACGACCCTCGAAGCGGCTCCAGTAGGTCTCGAGGAAGCGTTCCGGGTCCCCCCAGATACCGCGGGTCATCGAGGGCCAGGGGCGAGTAATCACGAGGTAACCCCCCTCGCCGTATCCCACGACGTGGCCCTTCTCGTCGACCACCTCGAGGGAGATGCCGGGGAAGGGCCGCATCGCGGCCCCCGGCTTCGTGGAGGTAACTCCCGGTAGTGGAGTGGCCATCATGGCGCCGGTCTCGGTCTGCCACCACGTGTCCACGATGGGGCAACGCTCGCCCCCGATATAGGTGTGGTACCAGATCCAGGCTTCGGGGTTGATGGGCTCACCCACCGTGCCGAGCAGGCGCAGCGAACTGAGGTCGTGTTCTGCGGGGATTTGGTGGCCCCACTTCATGAGAGTGCGAATCGTGGTCGGCGCCGTGTAGAGCACGGTGACCTTCTGGGACTCGATGATGCGCCACCACCGGTCCTTACCGCCCGAGTCGGGCAGTCCTTCGTACATCACCTGAGTCGCGGCGTTGATCAAGGGGCCGTAGACGATGTAACTGTGACCAGTGATCCAGCCGATGTCGGCCGCGGTCCAGCAGATGTCGGTGTCGGGCTTGTGGTCAAAGACGTAGTGGTAGGTCGTGGCGACCTGGGTGAGGTATCCCCCGGTGGTGTGGAAGATTCCCTTGGGCTTGGCCGTCGTTCCGGAGGTGTACATGATGAACAGCGGGTGCTCGGCGTTAAAGGGGCGCCACTCGTGGGTGGGTGCCTGACGTTCGACAATCTCGTGCCACCAGTGGTCTCGACCCTCGACCCAGTCAACCGGGGACTCGGTGCGACGAACGACGAGAACCTTCTCTACTCCGGGACAGGACTCGAGAGCCTGGTCGACGGCGGGCTTCAGGGGCGACACGCTCCCCCGGCGATAGGCCCCGTCGGCGGTGATCACGACGCGACAGTCCGAGTCCTGGATGCGTGAGGCGAGGGCGTCGGCGGCGAATCCCCCGAAGACCACGTTGTGCAGGGCTCCGAGTCGAACGACGGCCAGCATGGCGACGACGGCCTCGGGGATCATCGGCATGTAGATGGCGACGCGGTCCCCCTCGCGTACGCCCAACTCCTCCAGGGCGTTGGCGGCTTGTTGGACCATGCGGTGAAGATCGGCGTAGGTGATGTCACGTCCCTCACCGGGTTGGTCGGCGATCCAGTGAAACGCGACCCGGTCGCCGAGCCCGTTCTCGACGTGCCGGTCGACGCAGTTGTAACTCGCGTTCAACTCACCGTCGGCGAACCAGCGGGCGTTGGGCAGATCCCATTCGAGAGTGGTGGTGGGTTCGACCGCCCAGGAGAGACGGGTGGCCTGCTGGCGCCACCAGGCCTCGGGATCAGTGTTCGCGAGGTCGTAGATCTCCTCGCTGGCGTTCGCGTGGGCGACGAAGTCGGGTGAAGGTGCGAAACGTCTCGTTTCACTAAAGAGTGCTTCAAGGCCTCGGTCAGTCATGGTTTCCCCCCACGGTTGTTACTACATTTGTCAATCTAAACGCTGGTTACTACTGAGAGCGAACCCCCCGCCCGGACGAAGCGAGTCGCCGAACGGGGGGTTCGAAGAACTGGCTAGAGAGTGGGCAGAACCTTGCGCCCAGCGGTCTCGTTGGTCACTTCGGCCGCCGAGATGTACCAGGCCACGACCGCGGTCGCGAGGCCGAACCAGCCGCCGGTCTTGGTCATTCCGACGTGTCCGGCGCCCCACGCCCCAATCGTCAAGAAGACGAAGGTCACGAGCAACAGGGTGAAGAGGATGGCCAGCATCTTCGAGGCGTGAAAACTCGCAATCCACATGTAGAAGGTGAAGATCGTCCAGCTCAGCAGGTAGACCGCGAGCGAGGTCGGGCTCTTCACCACGTTGAGCAGAAGGTAGACCCCGATCCAGAACGCACCGTAGGAGGTGAAGGCCAGCGCCGCGAACGTGTTCTTACGCACGAACTCCCACATTCCGGCGAGCAACTGGGCCAGACCTCCATAAATCAGCGCGAGTGAGAGGGCCGCTCCCGCTCCCGCCCCGCCCCACAAGTGAGCGTTTGCCGAACTCAGCATAAATGTGGTCATGGCGAAACCCGCCAATCCCAACGGGCCTGGATTGGCCACTCTCTGTTCACTCATCATTACCCCCCCGGGTGTTGTCACGCGGTCTGCCCACGTGTTGTGTCTCACGTCTTATCTACCAGAACCTCAGGGGTAGTTGGCGGATTTAGTGAGGATGTCTCACGGTAACGAGAGCGGAGAGGTCCTCGACTAGAGCACAAAGTCCCGGGCGAACTGCTCGGTCTGCGTAGGGGTCATCCCACCGAGAACCCGCTCCACCAAGGCTGATCCGACGATAGCCCCATCGGCGAACTCGTAGGCCTCTCGCGCTTGCTGTGGTGTCGAGACGCCGATTCCTACGAATACCGGTAGGTCGCTGTAGCGACGTACGCGTTCCACTACCGCCGCGGCGTGTCCGTCGTCGTCCGCTCGACCGGTGACCGCCATACGAGAGGCGGCGTAGACGAATCCTTCGGCGTGCGCGGCGATCTTCTCGATTCGCGGTTCCGGGGAGGAGGGGGCCACGAGAAGTACCGTGTCGAGTCCCGAACCGTGGGCGACGTTTCTCCAGGGTCCGGCCTCTTCCAGAGTGAGGTCCGGCAAGATCACACCACTGACCCCTCCGGCGCAGAGCAGGTGAGCACTCCGCTCAAGACCCAGGTGGTGGATGATGTTGAAGTACGTCATGACGACCAGTGGGACGCCGACACTGCGACGTCCGAGTTCTGCCAATATCCCCTCGGGGGTGTTGCCGGCACTCAAGGACGCGAGTGACGCGCGCTGAATCACGACTCCGTCGAGAATCGGGTCCGAGAAGGGAATACCCACCTCGACGGCGGTCGCCCCCGCGGCGACGAGCGCGTCGATGTGGTCGAGCCAGTCCGGGACCATCCCGGCCATGAGGTAGGGAACGAACGACTTGTCCCCCCGGTCTCGGCGAGTCCGCAGGCTCGTCTCGAGGGAGTTCACTCTCGACCCCGCAGTATCTCGCGGACTTGAGCGACGTCCTTATCACCACGACCCGACAGATTGAGTAGGACGGTCGAACCGAGTGGAATATCCCGGCCGGCCTCTCGCGTGATCCACGCGACGGCGTGAGCCGACTCGAGCGCCGGAATAAGCCCCTCGAGACGACTCAGGAGTTGGAGGGCTTCCAGGACTGGCTCATCGCCAACTCCTACGTAGGTCGCGCGTCCGATGGAGGCCAGGTGAGCGTGTTCGGGTCCAATCCCCGGGTAGTCCAGCCCCGCCGAGATGGATTCGGCCTCCTCAATCTGACCCGACTCGGACTGCAGCAGCATGGAGCGCATGCCGTGGAGGACACCGGGCTGCCCACCGGCGATCGCCGCTCCCCCGGCCGCCTCGACCCCCACCAGGCGGGCACTGGAGTCGGCGAAGCCGGCGAAGATTCCTGCCGCGTTCGACCCGCCCCCGACGCAGGCCACGACGAAGTCGGGCGTGCCCACGCCTCGATCGTGCAACTGCTGGGCCGCCTCGTGACCGATGATGGACTGAAACTCTCGGACCATCCACGGGAAGGGATGGGGGCCCATCACGGACCCGAGACAGTAGTGGGTGTCGTCCACGCAGGTCACCCACTCCCGCATCGCCTCGTTCACCGCGTCTTTCAGGGTCCGGCTTCCCGAAGTGACCGGCACCACACGGGCGCCGAGCAACTCCATGCGAAAGACGTTGAGGGACTGCCGCTGGGTGTCGAGTTCACCCATGTAGACCGTGCACTCCAAACCGAGTCGAGCCGCCGCGGTCGCCGTGGCGACACCGTGTTGTCCGGCCCCGGTCTCGGCAATGACTCGGGTTTTACCCATCCGGCGGGTCAACAAGGTCTGACCAACGACGTTGTTGATCTTGTGGCTACCCGTGTGGGCCAGATCTTCGCGCTTGGCGTAGACGTGGACGCCTATCTGTTCGGAGAGTCGGGCGAGGTAGGTCACCGGGGTGGGTCGACCACCGAACTCGCGCAGAACGTGATGAAACTCTTCGCGAAAAATGGGATCAGCCCAGGCGTCGCGAAAGGCGACGTCCAACTCCTCGCAGGCTGGGATGAGGGCTTCGGGAACGAAACGGCCCCCGAACTCTCCGAAACGGCCGTCGTCACCCGGGTCCTTCATGACTCGAACGGTCTGGGTCATCGTGATCCTTCCGACCCGCTCGCACGGCGGGCGTTATCAATAAAGTTTCGAACTTTGTCAGGGCTCTTGATTCCGGGAGCCGACTCCACCCCGGAGGCGACGTCCACTCCCGTGGGGCGCAGTTGTTTCACCATGGCGGCGACGTTATCGGGGTTGAGTCCCCCAGCGATCAGGTACGGGTACGGAACGTGACGAGGTTCGAAGTCACCCCAGTTGGCCCTCTTGCCCGACCCGGGTTCCGGGCCGTCGAGCACGAGGCGCAGCGCGCCGCTCAGGTCCTGGCTCGCCCACTCGTCGGCGGGCAGGGCCCGCCACACCTCCACCCTTCGCGTTCTCAGGGCTCCTTGAAGACGGCGCGACGCCGGATCGTGAAGTTGCACGACGGAGAGACTCTCGCGATCCACCACGTCGACTATCTCTTCGTCGCTACGTCCCCGAAAGACTCCCACGACGGAGAATTCCCGTTCTACGAGGGTTCGTCCGAGACCGAGTGGAGCGGCTCGGGGTGAGTCGGAGTAGTTCAGGCCGAGGTAGTCGGCGCCCAACTCGGTGCACCACTCGGCGTCGTGAACTCGAGTGAGTCCACAAATCTTGACGAGGAGCCGGGGAGTGGGTCGTGTGCTCACGTTCGGGCCACGTCGCAGAATGTTCGTACGCGCTCGACGGGATGGGAGTCGGTCACGAAACTCTCCCCCACCAAGACGGCGTGGAAGCCGGCCGATCCCGCCCTCGCCACGTCGGAGGGTTGAGCGAGTCCACTCTCGGCGACCCTCACCACCCCTTCGGGTAACGCGGCGCCGACGCGAGCGGCTCGGGCGACGTCCACCTCGAAGGTGTGCAGGTCCCGTTGATTGACGCCAATGATTTCGGCGCCCGCCGCGAGCGCCCTGGAGGCCTCCCTCTCGTCGTGCACCTCGACGAGGACCTCCAGATTGACGGTGCGCGCGAGAGAGTGCAGTCGGGTCAGTTCGTCGTCGTTCAGCAGGGCCACGATGAGCAAAATGGCCGAGGCTCCGTACTCGACGGCGTCGAGTACATCGTTCTCGGAGAGGGTGAAGTCCTTACGCAACAGAGGGATCTGCACGGCGGCCCTCGCGCGTTCGAGGTCCTCGAGCGATCCCCCGAAATGGGGAGTGTCGGTGAGAACAGAGACCGCCGCCGCCCCGGCGGTCTCGTAGAGTGCGGCCTGAACGGCCGAGTCGAGTTGGGGGTTCAACCAGCCCTTCGAGGGCGAGCGCCGCTTGACCTCGGCGATCACCGCAACGTTGGGTCCAGTGCGCAGCGCTCGCGCGAGAGACGGAGCGGAACACCAGGTTCCGTCCATCCGATCGCGCCAGGCGCGCGCGTCACTCCGCGCGCGGGCGCGGTGATACTCCCCAATCGAGTCCAGGTACGTCGACACACCCTCGAGCGTAACGGGCCGGAGTGCTTCGGGGTTTGACTACATTGGGGCCACCCATAACCGAAAGGCCCGCCGGTGATGACATCGTTCGCCCACGACGTACTCCAACCTCTCGTGCGCGGTGAGTCGATGGATCGTGCGCAGGCGGCCGAGGCACTCGCGGAGATCTTGGCCGGACGCGTCGAAGGCCCCCTCGTGGCAAGTTTTCTCACGGCACTCACGATTAAGGGTGAGACCGTCGAGGAGATGACCGGATTCGTCGACGCGATGATGGGGGCGGCCACTCAACTTCGCGTTCCCGCGAACGCCGTCGACGTCGTCGGTACGGGGGGCGATCAACTACATTCCGTGAACGTCTCGACGATGGCCGCGCTCGCCGTCGCCGGGTGCGGAGTTCCGGTCGCCAAGCACGGAAATCGGGCGGCGTCGTCCTCGGTGGGTTCGGCCGACGTCCTCGAAGGATTAGGGGTTCGTCTCGACGTCGGCCCCGACGTCATTGAGGCTTGTCTGCGCGAGGCCGGTATGGCCTTCATCTTCGCTCCGAAGTACCATCACGCCCTCGGATACCTCACCCCCATTCGCCGGGCCCTCAGTTTTCGAACGGTGTTCAACGTTCTTGGTCCCCTCGCCAATCCCGCCGGGGTTCGTCGAGGGGTGATCGGGGTGTCGAGCGAACATCTACTCAGTCCCATGTCCGAGGTACTCTTGCGCCGCGGCGTGGACTCGATGATTCTCGTTCACGGCCACGACGGACTGGACGAACTGTCGGTTGGAACGACCTCCACGCTCGTGCGAGTGACTCCCGAGGGAACGACCTACGAGACCCTCGACGCGGGGCTGGAGTTAGGGGTGCGACACGACGTCGCCGAACTTCGCGGTGGCGACGTCAGCGAGAACGTTCGAGTGATTCACCATTTCCTCGACGCTGAAGGTGGAGCAGTCTTTGATGCGGTGTGCGCTAACGCCGCTCTCGTGCTCGTCGCCAGTGGCGAATCGCCAAGTCTGACTGAGGGTTTCGAACGGGCCCGGGAGTCCGTGACCTCGGGGGCCGCTCGGCGCGTCCTAGAACGAATGATTGACATCACCCGCGCCCGGGGCTAACTCGGGTGAGTCTGGTACCAGTCGCAGTCTGCGTCGGGGAATGCGTCGATAGCCCGCGCGTGTCCCGCGTCGTTATCCCTTGACGAAGGTAGCCCCGGAAAGGTACGACAGTTAGTGGGCGAAATCGAGACTCCTGCTGCGCCCGACGAAGCCGCGGGGCTGGCGAGTACCAGAAGATAGCTACCCAGCCCGGCGAGGGCGAGGAACACAACGGCAACACTCACAACAATCTTCTGGCGCATTAGGAAACAACCTCCGCTAACGATGTTAAAGGAAGGAAAGAATGGTTCAGTCGACTCGGCGAAGTTCAGTACGGTAACGAGCGGTGTTGGAGACGTAGAGAGCCGCCCCGCGCGCGATCTCCACTGGATCGCTGCGATCGGGGCGAATCTCCGCCGGTACGCCGACGGCGAGCGCCCTCGCGGGAACGACGGTCCGGTTACGCACGACGGCACCGGCGGCGATAGTCGCGCCCGCACCCACCTGAACCTCGTGGAGGACGACCGACCCCGAGCCGATCAGACTGCCGTCGTCGACGACACAACCCTCGAGGTGAGCGAGGTGACCCACCACACAGTCGTCGCCGATAACGGTGGGGAGTTCCGCGGTGGCGTGAAGAATCGCTCCGTCTTGAATCGACGTGCGTGCGCCGACACGAATTTCTCCGTAGTCACCCCGCAGGACGGCCCCGGGCCAGACCGAGGACTGGGGCCCGATACTGACTCGGCCGATGACGACGGCGTCGGGGTGGACGAAGGCACTCGGATCGATGGAGGGCGTCACGTCACCCAGTGCGTACACGGCCACAACAAACCCCCTAGGACGTCAACCAATGAATGAGCTGATAAATCCGCCATATGAGGTATATCACCGTGGAGACTCCGAAGAACTTCCACTTCCAATCGAGACGAAGGCGCTCTGGTTCACTGACGGTTTGCCCGCAGACCTCGCAGCTCTCGCCCTCTACGTGGCGGTCACACGTCTCGCACCACCCGGCCATTACTCGGTGCGGACGCGAATCTTGAGTGGGGTCGTGCCCAGGTCGAAACGTTCGCGCAGGGAACGCTCCACGTAGCGCAAGTAGGTCTGCGGGAGTCGACCGGACACGAACAATGTGAAGGTGGGCGGTTCAATGGCTCCCTGGACGGCGTAGCGAATCTTGCCGGTGGGTGCCGGTTGGTGAATCTGGAGGTCACGAATGGCGCGGTTGAGCGCCCCCGTCGTCACGCGTTTGGTGTAGTCGTCGCGGGCCGACGAGAGCGCCGGAAGGATGCGGTGGACTCCTCGTCCACTCATCGCGGAGGTCTTGAGAACCGGGGCGTCGCCGAGAAACGCTAACTTGTCGCCCACCGTGGCGAGAACCCGATCACGGTCCTCGGTCTCGATTAGTTCCCACTTGTTCAGAACCACGATGGCCGGGCAGCCCGCCGCCGAGATACGCTCGGCCAGTCGCTGATCCTGACCGCTCGCCCCCTGGGTCGCGTCGATGACCAAGATTGCGATATCGGCGCGGTCGAGAGCTTCGAGACTGCGCAAAACGCTGTACGTTTCGAGACCCGCTTCGGTTTTCGCCCGACGGCGCATTCCGGCGGTGTCGATGAATCGAATGGTTCCCTCCACGGTCTCGACAACCGTGTCGATCGCGTCGCGCGTCGTGCCGGGCATGTCGTGCACGACGGAGCGCTCCTCACCAATGAGGCGATTAAAGAGAGTGGACTTACCAACGTTGGGTCGCCCCACGAGAGCGACTCGGAGGAATCCGTCGTCGACCGGCTCCTCGAGTACCGGCACGGGATCGCCGAGGTGGTCCACGATGGCGTCGAGAAGGTCACCGGCGCCTCTCCCGTGCAGTGCGCTCACCGAGTAGGGGTCCCCACAACCGAGCGACAGAAACTCCCAGACCGCCGCCTCGTGGAGGGCGTCGTCGACCTTGTTCGTGACGAGCATCACGGGGCGCTGAGATTTGAGAACCCAGCGGGCGGCCTGGCGGTCCTCGTCGGTCACGCCCGTCGCCACGTCGACGACCAGCAGCACGAGGGTGGCCTCGGAGAGGGCCGCGTCGGCTTGCTTCGAGACTTTGCGCTCTAAGTCGTCGCCCGCTTCGAGCCAACCACCGGTGTCGACGACCTCAAAACGGGTGCCGTTCCACTCCACGGGCACGACTTTGCGGTCGCGGGTGACTCCCCGGTGCTCTTCGACGACGGTGAGTCGCTTCGCCGCTAAGCGATTCACGAGTGAACTTTTGCCGACGTTCGGTCGGCCGACGACGACGACCCGATTCATGCGCTCACCAAACGGGCGCGCCAGTGCTCGAGAGCGAGGCGGAGGTCTTGTCCGGTGGTCTTCACCGGTACGACGCTACTGCCCAATTCGGCGAGTTCCATTCCGTCCACGAATCGACCCTCGTTTAAACACACGTCCGGCAGCAGGTGGGTGGCGTCGGGAACCTCCTCGAGAACCCGGGCGACGTCGGCCCCGGTCAAGAGTCCGGCGACTTTTATATTGCCGCCGAAGTACTCGTTCCTCACGCTCACCACTTCGACGTCATCGAATCCCGCGTCGTCGAGTAGTTGACGAAGTAGGGGTGCCGCGTACTCTCCACTCAAGAGACGGAGCCGTTCGCCCATTTCTCCCCCGAGATTCGCCCGTGGCGCCCGGTAACCCCACGCGGGGGCCCCGTCGACGGACTGGAAGAAACCGGTCCCGAGAGGATCCATCTCCAACTCTCCGCGAAAGCTCTTCTCAAAACTGGCGACGAGTCCAATACCGTTCTCCGCCTGGTCGAGCGAGTCGAAGTGTTCCGCCGGCGGTGGGCGTCGACCAGCGAGGAGGTAGAACTCGTCGGAGGCCTCAATCAGAGGTCTCCCGAGGATGGCCCGAGCGTACTCCCGGTAGCGCTCGACGGTCTCGAGGGCCCGCTGGGCCTCCTCGGGTCGAAAGGAGCGCATCGAGTCCTCTCCGTTGAATTTGGAGACTCCGACGGGCACAATCGCCAGAGAGGCCAACTCGGGGTAGAGGCTGAGGGCGTCTTCGAGGGTCCGTTCCAACTCCGCTCCGTCGTTCACCTCGGGGCAGGTAACGACCTGTCCGTGGACAGCGACCCCGGCGTCGAGTAGGGCTCGTAGCCACCGAAGGGAGGTCGCTCCGCGGGGATTTCGCAGCATGGAGGCCCGGAGCTCGGGGTTGGTGGTGTGAATGGAGACGTAGAGCGGCGAGAGCTTTTCGGTCAGAACCCGTTCGAGATCAAACTCGGTAAAGCGAGTGAGGGTCGTGTAGTTGCCGTACAGGAACGACAAGCGAAAGTCGTCGTCTTTTACGTAGAGGGAGCGACGAAGGCCCTTCGGCAGTTGGTAGATGAAACAAAAGCTGCAGTGGTTGTCGCACGTGCGGATCCGGTCGAACACCGCTGAATCGATGGTGAGCCCGAGTGGTGCCCCGGCCTGCTTGTCGACGCGCACCTTGTGGCGAAGGGGTCGTCCCTCTCGCTGGAGCAAGAGAGTCACTGACTCGTCATCGGCCAGCTGTTGGTACTCGATGATGTCGGTGGGAGCGCGCCCGTTGACGGCAATCAGTTCGTCACCGATGTGGACATCGAGGTCGACGAGAGGCGAAGTCGGCGAAATCGAGGAAATACGGGCGCCGGACACCCGACCAGCCTAGGGCCCGTGCGCTGCTCATCAGCCAGAATGACGAGAGCGGGGGGCGAATTAGGCTAGGTGGGTGGCCGTGGACAAAGTTTTGCTCGCCTCCCCCCGGGGGTTTTGTGCGGGAGTGGAAAAAGCCATCAAGGCCCTCGACTGGATGACTCGAATCTTCGAGGCTCCCGTCTACTGCTACCACGAGATTGTGCACAATCGCTTCGTGGTCGATCATTTTCGTTCGCTCGGAGTTATCTTCGTCGACGATGTGGATCAGGTTCCGCCCGGAGCACCACTGATGCTGAGCGCCCACGGGTCACCCCCCCAGTTAGTGGAGGCGGCGCGCCGGGGTGACCGGGTGGTGGTCGACGCGGTGTGTCCCTTAGTGACGAAAGTTCATCACGAGCTCAAAGTGCGCTCGCGCAAGGGCTACACCGTTCTCTACGTGGGACACGAGGGTCACGAGGAGGCCGTCGGAACGATGGCCGTCGCCCCGGACTCGGTCGTCCTCATTCAGTCCCGGGAGGACATTGACGAGGCGGCGACGAGGCCGGGACCCTACGCACTGTTGTCCCAGACGACTCTCTCCGAAGACGAGTGGGCGGACCTGCGCGAGTACGCCCTCGCCATCATTCCCGACATCTGGATGCCCAATCGCTCCGACCTGTGTTTCGCCACGACGAACCGGCAAGGGGCCCTGCGCACTCTCGCGTCCCGGGCCGACGCGGTAGTGGTGATCGGTTCGGCGAACTCGTCCAACACGGTGGCCCTCACGAACGTGGCCCGGGCGGCTGGTTGTCCTCGAGTCCTCCGGGTCAATGGAGCAGACGAACTACCGGACGATCTCGACGGAGTCGTCGCTCTGACGGCCGGGGCGTCCGCCCCCGAGTCTCTCGTCGAAGCCGTTCTCCAGCGTTTGAACCCCCGCCAGGGGGTGGAACTGTCGTCCTTTGTCACCGAGGACGAGTACTTCCCTCCCCCACCCGAGTTGCGCGAAATCCTGCGGGCCCTCAGCACTCTCACCTCGGTCGCGCTCTTCGGAGAAGCCCGTCCGGGTTTCGACGTGGCGGCGGACCGGGAGTTCACCGCAGCTCAGGTCCTCGCCGCCGCGGCCCGCTAATCCGGGCCGTTTCGGCCGGGTTGATAATCTCTTACTGTTCCGTGGGCGTCGGTCCCGGGCACCTTAGGTGAAGGGATTTGTCAGATGGCCAAGGTGGATCTCGAGAAGCGTCGTGGCGAGGCTCTGCGCCAGTACGCCATTCGCCAGGCCCTCGAACGGTACGACGCGGAGAATCCTGACTTCACGCCCGAAGAGACTATCGCCTCCCTGTGCGCGTACGAAGAAGAGGGCAACATCGGCCAGGTGCTCGAGAAGATGCCCGAGACCATCAACGGTCACCCCTACACCACGCTCGTCGTCGTAGACGGAGGATCAGACCGCACGGCGGAGATTGCGCGCAGCTTCCCGGGAGTCCAGGTTATTGAGTTTCCCGTCAACCTGGGTCACGGAGTGGCCCTCCAGGTCACGTACCGCTACTGCATCGACCGGGGAGCCAAGTACGTCGTCACGCTCGACGCCGACGGGCAGAACGACCCGAACGAGATGGGCAATCTTCTTGATCCTCTCGTCGAGGATCGGGCGGACTTCGTTCTCACCAGCCGGGTACTCGGCACCGACGAGACCGGCGACATGGTCCGCAAGGTGGGCGTGCGCTTCTTCTCCTTCATCATCAATCGGATGGTGGGAGCGCACTTGACCGACACCTCGACCGGATACCGGGGACTACGCGTCTCCATGCTCGCCGAGGTGGTGGACCGTCTCATTCAGACCCAGTACCAGACCTCGGAACTCATTATCGTCTGCTTGCGACGGGGATACCGCCCCGCCGAGGTGCCGACGATCTGGCACCCCCGAGCCTCGGGGACGACGAAGAAGGGCAAGAACTGGCTCTTCGGGTTCCGCTACGCCAAGGTGGTCTTTGGCACCTACTGGCGCGAGCGCGGTGGCCCGCGTCGTCCCGCCGCCCACTAACTCGCGTCGCTACTGCGCGTCGTTTCGCTCACGGGCGTCGCGAAAGGCGGTGTGGAGACGCTCCTGGAGTTCCGCCGTTTTCTCGGTAATCTGAGCGCGAGTGGGTCGACCCTCCCCCGTCGGAGGTTCGATGGGCGAACCAATCACGATATCTACTCGGTGGGGTCGAACCATCTTTGCTCCGGGAGCCAGCGCGACCTCTGAGCCGGCGATGCCTACGGGCACCACGCGCGCGCGCGTGCGCGCCGCCACGAACATCGCTCCGTCGTGGAGGGGCAGTATCTCCGAGCCCTCACTGCGGGTTCCTTCGGGGAACATCAAGAGAGCGTGGCCTTCGTGGAGAACCCGTTCGGCGGCCTTCATCGCGTCGCGGTCCGCCGCTCCCCGGGTGACGGGAAAGGCCCCCAGGGCGACGAGTACGCGTCCGAGTATCGGCACGTCAAAGAGCGACTGTTTAGCCATGAAGAAGATCTTGCGCCGCGACAGAAAAAGACTGAAGGCGAAGTCGAGATTCGATCGGTGCGTCGGGGCGATGATGATCGGCCCCTCGTCAGGAATGAACTCGGCGCCCGACACTCGGGGCCGAAAGAGGAGACCACTCAGAAAGCGCAGCAGCCCGGCGACCGTTCGATAGAAGAGGGTCTTCGACGGATTTAGTTCGAGGTGATGTTCTCGAGCCATCCCACCACCTCCTCCACCAACTCCGCGACCGAACGGCCGGTGGTATCGAGCAGACGAGCGTCGTTCGCCTGGCGTAGAGGCGAGGCCGAACGGGTGCTGTCGAGGTGGTCGCGCCTCGCCACGGAGTCCCTCGACTCCTCTCCTCTTCGACGAGCTCGCTCGTCGAGACTGGCCGTTAAGAAGATCTTGATCGTCGCGTCGGGAAAGACCACCGTGGTGAGGTCGCGACCCTCGGCGACCAGACCGCGGGTACTGGCCGCCGCCTGCTCGCGCTGAGCGCGAACCATGGCGGCGCGAGCGGCCGGGAGAGCCGCGACGATCGAGACCGCGATATTCACCTCGGGGGTCCGTAACTGGTCGTCGACGAGCCGTCCGTCGACCCGGACGTCGGGCAGCGTGGTCACGTGAATGGCGTGGGCGACGTCACTCACCGCTTCGTCGCTCGTCACGTCCACTCCTCGACGGAGGCACTCGACGGTGAGGGCTCGATACATAGCCCCGGTGTCGAGGACGTCGAAGGAGAGCCGCTCGGCCAGCGCGCGGGCCAGAGTCGACTTTCCGGACCCGGCGGGACCATCGATGGCGATGATGGTGCTCACGCGCGGAGTCCGTCCAGATCGGCGAAGAAGTTGGGGTAACTCGAAGCCACCGTCTCTACTCCCCCGATGCGGGCGCCCCGTCCGCAGACTCCGGCTACGGCGCTCGACATGACGATGCGGTGGTCGAGACCGGCGTCGATCTCGAACGCGTGAAAATGATCGGCCGAACCCAGTCCCTCGATCCAAAAGTCGTCACCTTCTGAGCCCACGGCACACCCGAGCGACGTGGCGAGGGCCAGTGATCCAGCGAAGCGGTCCGATTCCTTGAGACGCAACTCCCCCATTCGCGTAAAGCGACTCCGACCCCGGGCGCCGGCGGCCGCGACGGCGAGGATGGGTACCTCATCGACGGACGGAATCTCGGAGGAGTCGATGTCGGTGGCGGTCAGATCGCTGGAGCGCGCCACCACACCGAGTCCCTGCGCACTGCGAGTGAGCTCCAGTTGTGCCCCCATGCGCAGTAACACCGATAAGAATCCAGTCCGCTCGGGCGCGTCGTCCATCTCGGCGACGCGGATCTCCGCGTGGGGGTGCAGGGCTCCGAGAACCACGAAGAAGGCGGCCTGGGAGGGATCGGCGGGCACTCGCCAGTGGCGCGCGAGCGGCCGGGAGTGCCGGAGACGCACGGTCCGTCCCGAGTGGGTTTCGTCGATGTCAATATCGACCCCGGCCTGGCGCAACATCATCTCGGTCGTGGGACGAGTACGGACGGCCTCGTGCACGACCGTTTCTCCCTCCGCACGCAGTCCCGCCAGCAGAATCGCCGACTTCACCTGGGCCGAGGGCACGGGCACGGTGTAGTCAATGGCGCGCAGGTGGGACTGGCCCACAATGGTGAGGGGCGCACAGACCCGTTCTCCGACTCCCTGTACCCGGGCGCCCATCAACGAGAGCGGTTGCGCGACTCGGTCCATGGGTCGACGAGACAGAGAGTCATCACCCACGAGGTGGTGAGTGCCGGCGACTCCGGCGAGCAGTCCACTGAGGAGTCGCATCGTCGTCCCCGAGTTACCGCAGTCGAGCGCTTCTGGGGTGGCGCCGAGCCCCTCGGGGGGGCCAACGACACTCACCGAGGAACCACTCGGGGTCACGCGGGCACCGAGTTGTCCGACGATCCGTGCACTCGAGCGCACGTCTTCTCCCGCCGACAGTCCTTCGATGGTCGACTCACCGTCGGCGAGTGCCGAGAGCAGGAGTGCCCGGTGAGAACCACTCTTGTCCCCCGGGACCCGTACCGAACCTTCGAGGCGAGACGCCACGGTCACGTCGCGCGTCATCGGTCCCTCCCCCCGGCGAACCCGAGTGCGCGCAGGGCTCCCACGAACTCGTCGGCGACCTCGGCGTCGACCGCGAGTAGGAGGGTTCCGCTCGTTCCCTCGACGTGGTGGGCAATCTCGATATCGAAGATATTGACCCGCCGATCGGAGGCCAGCGTGGTGATGGTGGCGAGTGCTCCGGGTCGGTCGGAGATCTCGACGCGCAGGTGCGCGAGTCGCTCCGCACTCACCGCACGGCCGGGCAGGTGGCGCCGGGCGAGCGCGGCGCTCTGGAGAGTGCTCTCGAGCGCGGGCCGGTCCTGGTCGGCGACGACTCGTCGCAGTTCCCTCAGTCGTTCGATGAGGTCGTCCAGGGTCGCGCTGACCGCTCGACGATTCTCTAACAGAACGTCGGGCCACATGAGGGGATCACCGGCGGCGATACGGGTCATGTCGCGAAAGCCCCCGGCCGCGAGTTGTAGAAGAACCGCGTCTTCTCGAGCGGTCAGCGACGCCTCGTTCATGAGTGCTCCGGCGAGGAGGTGGGGAACGTGGCTCGCGAGGGCGACGAGTCGATCGTGGTCTCCCGCGTCGAGGGCGACGACGTGAGCGCCCATCTCCCTCACGGCCTGGTGCACCAGGGCGTAGGCGTGGGGATCGGTCGTCGGGGTCGGGGTCAGGACCCAGGTCGCCCCTTCGAACATGTCGGCGCGCGAACCAGCGAGTCCGCGAAGTTCCGATCCGGCCATGGGGTGACCGGGAACCATGCGCGGATCGGTGACCTCGTGGGCGATGGTCTCTTTCACCCCGGCCACATCAGTGACGACGGCGTGCGGGGACAACACCGATAAGAGCCCGAGGGCCACCTCCACCACGGCACCGGCGGGAGTTGCGACGACCACGAGATCAACCCCGGGATCGAACGTCGAGGACTGGACGACACCCGAGTCGAGGGCCAGTGTGCGTACGCCCTCGTCGAGGTCGTTACCGGTCACCGTCCAGCCGGAACGGGTGAGGGCGCGGGCAACGGACGATCCAATGAGGCCCAGTCCGACGACGTGGGCGCGTTTAGACGAGATCACTGCGCAAGGCGACGGCGTCGCGGAGGTAGACGTGGCGCACGTTGGCGCGCGGCAGTTCGCTGTGGACGTGCATCATGATTCGGATACAGTGCCCGAGAGCCCCGGGCACGGCGATCTCACTGGCGCACATCAGGGGAACGTCAGCGAATCCCAGACTGCGGGCCGCGGTCGCCGGAAACGCCCCCACGAGGTCGGGCGAGGTCGTAAAGAGTACCGAGATGATGTCCTCGAGGGGGATCTCGTTACGCGAGAGCATCTCGGCGAGCAACTCCCGAGTGGCGGCGTAGATCTCGTCGGCCTCGTCGAGTGCGACGGTGGTGGCCCCACGAATAGCTCGAACTTTCACGGCACTCATGATGGCATGGACGAGGCCACCTCGTCACTGAGTCCCACCGCTTCCATCAGTCGGCGCACCTCGCCGAGGGACAGTTGGCGAGAAGCCCCGGGCGCCAGAGTCGCGTCGTGGATCGGACCGATTCGGGTCCGTACGAGCCGAGTCACCTCGTGACCGACGGCCAGGCACATTCGGCGCACCTGGCGATTTCGTCCCTCGTGGATCACGATGCGTAACAGTCCCTCGGAGACCCGTGACACCTGGGCGGGACTTGTTCGCCCGTCTTCTAGCTCGACGCCCTCGCGCAGGCGACGCAGGGCCCCGGGCGAAGGGTCCCCCTCGACGCGCACCAGGTACTCCTTCGTCACGCCCGACGACGGATGGGTGAGCAGGTGGGCCAGGCGACCGTCGTTCGTCAGAATGAGTAACCCCTCGGTGTTCATGTCGAGTCGACCCACCGGAAAGATGCGCTCGGCGGTATCGATGAGAGAGAGCACCGTCGGACGACCCTGGGGGTCGTGGGCGGTCGTGACGATACCGGCGGGCTTATTGAGAAGGAAGTAGACCTTCGAGGGGGCGACCGGGGCGAGCGACCCGTCGACGCAAATCACGTTGCGCTCGGGATCGACACGATTACCGAGTTCGGCTCGGCGCCCGTCGATCGTGACCCGGCCCTCCTCGATCAGAATCTCACAGGTCCGGCGCGAACCGTAACCCGCTCGCGCGAGGACCTTCTGGAGTCGTTCTCCCTCGGTGGGTTCCATCTAGCTCTCCTCGATGTCCCCGGCCCAGCGGCCGGCGATCTCGCGGGCGGTCTCGATGGGGACGAGGAACTGGTCGATGGGGGGTAGATCGGAGATGTGGGCGAGACCCAGACGGTCGAGGAAGGTCTCGGTGGTGCCGTAGAGGATGGACTGGCCCGGTCCGGCGACCCTCCCCTTCTCTTCGACGTAGCCGCGCTGCTCGAGTAGGCGCATGACTCCGTCGACGTTCACTCCCCGTAGTGCCGAAATTTGGGTCCGCGAGATGGGTTGACGGTAGGCGACAATCGCCAGGGTCTCGAGCGCGGCCGAGGAGAGACGGTGCGAGACGTCTCGATTGGCGAAGCGGGTCACCCACTCGGCGACGTCCGGGTGAGACTGGAACGCCCACCCACTGGCTAGTTCTACGAGAACGAACCCCCGACGCTCCTGGGCGTACTCCTTCCGGAGTCGCTGAAGTTCGCGCTGCACCTCCTCGGTGCCCACTCCGAGCACGTCGGCGAGTTCGGCGGCACTGATCGGTTCGAGCGCCACGGTCATCATCGCCTCGAGGCGCTGGGCCATGGACTGTTCATCCCTCATAGACATCCACCCTTCCGAGGTCCAGTCCCTCACCCTGCTCCACCCAGGTGACCTCCACGTCGCCGAAGGTCTCCCCCTGGCCGAGTTCGACGTGACCAAGCTTGCACAGCTCCAGCAGGGCGAGAAAGTGCACGATGATCTCAATGCGGGTCTCGAGCCCCCGGATCAGTTCGCGGAAGCTCACTCGACCGAGTAGCGGGAGACGTTCGGCCAAGACCACCACCGTCTCGGCGACGGTGACGGCGTCCACGGTCACGTGGTGCAGTCGAACCACGGGGACCGGCTTCTCCTCGATACCTCGTAGGTAGGCCTGGGCTAGTTGGGCCGGACTGACTCCCGCGAGTAGGTCCGGGGGCGTGACGACGAACCCCTCGTTGAGACCACTGAGGCGAGGATACGACCGAGCGGCCCGTTCGAAGTAGGCGACGAAGGCGTCGGCCGCCCCGGCGTAGGTACGTAGTTCGAGGAGTCGAGCGAGCAGAACGTCACGTTCTTCCCAACCAATGAACTCCTCGTCTGGTTCGGTATCGTCACGGCCCGGGAGGAGTCGTTGGGACTTCATCTCGAGCAAGATGGCCCCGATGAGCAAGAACTCGGAGATCTCTTCGACCTCGAGGCTCTCCCGACGGTTCTTTAGGGTATCGACAAACTGGTCGACCACCGAGGCGAGAGGGATGTCGACAACGTCCAGTTCGTGGGAACTGATGAGTTGGAGGAGGACTTCGACGGGTCCCGAGAACGACGGCGTCGTCACGACGTATGTCACGGCGTGAACTCTAGCCAAGAACGAGAGAGTGGTTCTTCTAGCATGGTCCCATGCGAATTCTCTCGGGTATCCAACCGTCGGGTGTGGGTCACCTGGGCAACTACCTAGGCGCCATTCGCCAGTGGGTGAGCGCCCAGGACGCCGACGCCTACTACGCGGTGGTGGACCTGCACTCGCTCACTCTCGACATTCCCCCGGATCGTCTGCGCGTCCAGACTCTCGATACCCTGGCCATCTTGGTGGCGGCCGGGCTCGATCCGGAGCAATGCACTCTCTTTATTCAGAGTCACGTTCCCTACCACGCCCAATTGAACTGGCTCCTCGAGTGCGTCGCCTCCTACGGCGAACTCACCCGAATGACCCAGTTCAAGGAGAAGTCGGGTCGCCAGGAGGGCTACCGGGTGGGGCTACTCACCTACCCCGTCCTCATGGCCGCCGATATTCTCCTCTACCGCGCCGAACAGGTGCCGGTCGGGGACGATCAGCGCCAGCACCTCGAACTCGCCCGTAATATCGCCGAGCGCTTCAACAATCGCTACGGTGAGGTCTTCACCGTGCCCGAGGCGGTCGCGCCGCCCTTCGCGGCGCGAGTCATGGATCTCCAAGACCCCTCGCGCAAGATGTCGAAGTCCCTCAACTCGCCCCTCGGGACGATCTACGTGCTGGATGAACCGGACGAGATTGTGCGCAAGGTGAAAAAGGCCGTGACCGATACCGACGGAGAGGTGCGCTACGACCGCGACGACAAGCCCGGGTTGAGCAACCTTTTGGAGATTCTCGCGTCGTTGAGCGACGAAGCGCCCGAGAGTGTCGCCGCGCGCTACCAGCGTTACGGGGACCTCAAATCCGACGTCGCTGAGGCCGTGGTCGGTGCTCTCGAGCCCCTCCGCCTCCGGTTCCTCGACATTCGCGAGGACGAGACCCTCCTGCGCCAGGTCGCTACGCGCGGAGCCGACAAGGCGGTCGCGACCGCCGAACCGCTCTACCGGGCCGCCGCCGAAGCGATGGGCCTCTAGAGCAGACTCCACCACCACGACTCCAGGTGGACGAAGAGTCGGCTCAAGAGGTGGGTGGTCTGGGAGTCGACGAGGACCACGATCATCGTGATGATGAGGAGGTTCTGGCGAATGCGGTAGTAGCCGTTCAGTCGGCGAGTCGGAATAAGTCGCTCGAGCAGCGCCGAACCGTCGAGGGGGGGCAACGGGATGAGATTGAACACCCCCACGAAGAGGTTGACGACTCCGAGCGCGAACCCGAAGTTAAAGAGCCAGGCGTAGTTCAGATTCGTGGTCACGAAGCCGCCCCCGATCACGAAGGCCGAGGACCCCGGAGAAAGGGCCAGGGAGAGCCGACAGAGGAGCCAGCCGAGAAAGGAGAGGACCGCGTTGGTGGCCGGACCGGCGAGCGAGACCCAGACGGCCTGAGAACGGGGGTGACGAAGTCGCCCCACATTGACCGGAACGGGCTTAGCCCACCCGATGATGGGTAGACCGGACAGCGTGAGGAGTAGTGGCACGAGGATGGTGCCGACGGGATCGATGTGCGACAGCGGATTGAGCGTTAATCGCCCGGCGTCGCGCGCGGTCGTGTCGCCGAAGACGAGCGCCGCCCAACCGTGGGAGATCTCGTGGAGGATGATGGCGATAAAGAGCGCGAGGAGGTAGTAGAGGGTCACGGCTAACCCCGGGCCCGGGGGTGGGCGGAGTCGTAGGCCTCGCTCAGGGTAGAGAGCGCGACGGCGGTGTAGGTCTGGGTCGTCGAAATGGAGGCGTGTCCGAGCAGTTCTTGGACGATGCGGATATCCGCTCCGTGATTGAGCATGTGGGTGGCGCAGGAGTGGCGAAAGACGTGGGCCGACACCCGGGACCGGTCCACACCGGCCGTCAAGGCCCGGTGGGCGATGATGAGGTCCACTCCTTGACGCGAGAGGGGCCCGCCACGCTGGTTCACGAAGAGCCGTTGGTGACGCTCGGATCCGGGGAAACTCGCCCGGCCCGCCGGGGCGAGGTAGGTCAGAACGGCCGCGCGCACCACGGAACTCATGGGGACGAGGCGCTGCTTACTCCCCTTTCCCGTCACGCGGAGAAGGTCCTCGTCAAAGTCGAGGTCGGAGAGGGTGATCCCAGTGGCTTCGGAGACGCGCACCCCGGTACCGTACAGGAGTTCGAGCAGGGCTCGGTCGCGACGACCCGCGCGGTCCAGTGGGACGACCGATTCGATCAGACGAGTGATCTCCGCTTCGCTGAGGGGTTTTGGCAGGGAACGACCCCTGGCCGGAGCGTGGAGTCGTTCGGCTGGATTACGGCTGAGCAGATTCTCGTCTCTCAAAAAAGTGAAGAATCCGCGGAGCGAGGAGAGGGTTCGAGCGACCGAGGAGGGGGCGCGAGAGTCTCGTAGGACGACGGCGAACTCTTCGAGACTTTCGGGGCGCACCTCGTCGAGGGGGCGCTGCCACCACTGCCGGAACTGACTGACGTCTCGTCGGTACGCCTCGAGGGTGGCCCGGGAACGGCCCCGTTCGACGGCCAGCCACTGCAGGTACTCGCGAACCCGACCGTCATCGTCCAACGGCGCGCTCCAAAAAGTAGGAGAGACCCTGGCGAGCGGAGGCGTCGAAGTACTCCGAGGTGGCGAGTAGGTCAGCAACCTCGGTTCGGCTCATCCAGTGCACCCGCGCGGCTAACTCTTCGGGTCCGTCCGGTCGGCGGGGAATCTCCGTGAGTTCACTGGCGAAAAAGATGTACATGCGTTGATCGGTCCAACCCGGCGACACCACGCTCGCGCAGATGAGGTGCCAGTTCTCGGCGCTGACTCCCACCTCTTCTTCTAGTTCGCGCTGGGCGTTCTCCAGTGGGGTGCTGTCGGGTTCGATTGTTCCGGCGGGGATCTCCCAGAGCTCGGTGTCGAAGGTCGAGCGGTACTGTCGAATTAACGCCACTCGTCCCTGCGCATCCTCGGCCACCATGGCGACCGCTCCCGGGTGGTGCACGATGTCGCGAGTGAACTCGACTCCCTCTCCGCGCACGACCCGTCGCTGTACCGAAAAGACGTAGGACCCGAGAACCGTGTCGCTCGAGACGACGGAGAAGTCACTCATCGGGCGGAGTCGAGCGTGAGAGGGTCGAGAAGGTGAGGGTCACGTCCCTCTGATCGAGCTCCCGCGGCCCGGATGAGGCCCTGAAAGAGAGGGTGTGGACGATCGGGGCGAGATTTGAACTCGGGGTGAGCTTGGGTGCCGACGTAGAAGGTGTGTGTCGGGACCTCCACGAACTCCACGAGCCGTCCGTCCGGCGAGGTTCCCGCGCAGACCATTCCCGCCTTTTCGAAGGACTCCACGAATCGCGAGTGGAACTCGTAGCGGTGTCGGTGGCGTTCGGAGACGGCGACCGCGTCGTACAGCGACGCGACGACCGACCCCTCGCGCAAGAGGGCGGTGCAGGCCCCGAGGCGCATCGTTCCGCCCTTGTCGGTGACGTCCACCTGTTCTTCCATGAGGGCGATCACCGGGGCCGAGGTCGTGAGGTCGAACTCCGTGGAGTGGGCGTCGGCCCAACCGAGAACGTGACGGGCGTACTCAATGACCATCACCTGCATACCGAGGCAGATGCCGAGGAGGGGAACCTGCCCCTCGCGCGCGATGCGCGCGGCGGCCACCATCCCCTCGATACCCCGCTCCCCGAAACCACCGGGAATAATGAGTCCGTCGAGCTGGCGTAACCGGGCGGCGTCGATATCGCTCGGGACTCGTTCAGCTTCCAGCCACTCGATCTCCGTGCGCGCCCCCACCGCGTAGCCGGCGTGTCGGACGGCTTCGACGATCGAGAGGTAGGCGTCGGGCATCGTGACGTACTTGCCGACAATGCCGATTCGCAGAGTGCGCGTAGTGTGGTGGACTCGCTCGACCATCTCGCGCCAGGTCGAGAGGTCGATCGGGTGGGCCTCCGACTCGATTCCGAGGGTCTCGAGGACGCGGTGGTCCAGCCCCTCTTCGTACATGTTGAGCGGGATGTCGTAGATGCTCGGTGCGTCGATCGCCGAAATGACCGCCTCGTGCGGTACGTCACACATCAACGAAATCTTGCGCTTCAGGCTCTCTGAAATGGGCTGATCGGAGCGACAGACGATGATGTCGGGTTGAATGCCGTGGGAGCGAAGCTGGGAGACCGAGTGCTGAGTCGGCTTCGTCTTTTGCTCCCCCGAGGGCGCGAGGTAGGGCACCAGGGTCAGGTGGATGTAGCAGATATTTCCCCGGCCGGCGTCGCGGCGAAACTGACGAATCGCCTCGATGAAGGGGATAATCTCCATGTCCCCCACCGTTCCGCCGATCTCCACGATGGCGACGTCGGCCCCGTGGGATCCGAGACGGCGAATTCGGTCCTTGATTTCGTCGGTGATGTGCGGGATGACCTGGACCGTCTTACCGAGGTAGTCCCCCCGCCGTTCCTTCGCGATGACTTTGGAGTAGATCGAACCCGTGGTGGTGTTTGAGCCCCGAGAGAGGGATTCGTCGATGAATCTCTCGTAGTGTCCGAGGTCGAGATCGGTCTCTCCCCCGTCGTCGGTGACGAAAACTTCTCCGTGCTCACCCGGGTTCATCGTGCCCGGATCGACGTTTAAGTAGGGGTCCAACTTCGACATGGTGACCTTGAGGCCCCGAGACTTAAGAAGGCGACCGAGTGAAGAGGCGGTGAGACCCTTACCGAGCGAACTCGATACTCCACCGGTGACGAATACGAATTTCGTCATCGTTCGCCACTCTCCACGGACCTTCATCGTAGTCTGTCGAGAGCGGGGCCTAGCGGACCGACTCTCCGAGAAGTTGGCGGGCGAGGGAACGAGCCCGCTCGTCGAGGGGTTCACCACTCAGCATTCGGGCGATCTCGCCGACTCGCTCCTCCCCGTTGACCTCGCGAACGAGAGCCCGCGAGCTGATCTCGTGATCTCGTTCCACGACGAAGTGCTGATCCGCCCGGGCGGCGACCGAGGCGAGGTGGGTCACGGCGAGAACCTGCTGGTGACGAGATACCTCCCACAGGCACTCCCCGATGTGCTGGGCGACCGACCCCCCGATGCCGGCGTCAATCTCGTCGTAGATGGCGACCGACTGACCTCGCCCGACGGCGAGTGAGAGGGCCAGAAGAACTCGACTGAGCTCTCCCCCGCTCGCCATTTCCGCCACGGGTCCGAAGGGAGCTCCTGGATGGGGGGAAAAATCTAGCCGAGCGTTCGATCCATCCTCTCCCTCGACGACGCAACTTACGCGGGCCCCGAGGAGGGCCACTCGGTTCATCTGCCGATTAATGGCCTCTTCGAGAGAGGACGCACTCCGTCGGCGCAGTTCGCCGATTCGCTCCGCTTCGCGTCGCAGGGAGTCGTCAAGTTCACGGCGTTCGGCGAGTAAGTGCTCGAAGACTCCCTGTCCGGCGATCAACTCCTCTCGTCGTCGCCGCGCCGCCCCTATCTCCTCGAAGGCCTGGTCCAACTGTCCGCCGTACTTTCTCGCGAGGCGTTGGAGAACCCCGACTCGATCTTCGAGAGACCCCAGGCGCTCCGCGTCCAGACGATCGGCGTCCGCCCAGCGGCGCATGTCGTAGACGGCGTCTCGACCCTGGTCGACGATCTCGTGGAGTCGGATGGCAACGGTGGCTAGTTCTTCGATGCCGTCGAGGGATCGGGCCACGTGAGCGATCTGGCCGAGGACACCCCCGTCGTCGCCGTCGAGGGTCTCGGCGCCCGCGAGGACCTCTTCGAGGTGGTGGCGTAGATCACTCAAGCTCGCCAATTCGCGTAACGTATCCGTGAGCTCGTGGGGACCTTCGGGGGCGACGGCCTCGAACTCCCCGATTTGAAAGTCGAGGAAGTCGAGGAGACGACGGCGTTCCTCGGGGTCTGAGGTCCCCTCGGCGAGACGCAGGTCGAGTTGGCGTCGCCGAGCGCGCAACTGGTCGAGAGTGGAAGAGTCGATGGACTGGTGGGCGTCGACGAGGGCGAGAACCTCACTTCGTTGGGCCAACTTCAGCGAGTCTCGCTGTCCGTGCAGGTCGATGTGGCTCTCCCCGAAGCTGCGTAACGCCTCCGCGCTGGTGGCCGCTCCGTCGAGCAGCGCCCTCAGACGTCCCGTGGGAGACGACTCCCGAGAGAGGGCCGTCTCACCCTCGGAGTGAGCCACGACGACACTGGTGCGCGTCTCGGTGCGCACCCCTCGACGAGCCGTCGCACCCTCACGGCCGAGACAGAGTTCGAGGGCGCCGACGAGAAGAGTCTTGCCCGCCCCGGTCTCACCCGTGAGAACGACAAAGCCGGGGGTGAACTCCAGGTGAGCGTGCTCAATGACCCCGAGGTGTTCGACGAAGAGTTCTCGCAAGTGCGAGTTAGGCATGACCCTCACGCAGGTTGGTCCGCAGGCGGTGTCCCAACTCGAAGGCCGAAGAGTAGACCACCCGCACCGGATCGGACTGACGGGTGACTTCGAGAACCTCGTTGGGCTGAAGTGTGCGCAGGAGACGTCCATCAACCACGACGTTGGCCGGACGTTCGCGCACGCTCAACCGGACGGTTCGCTCCCCCGACACCACAATCGAACGGTCAATGGTGAAGTGGGGGGCGACTGGAGTCAGAATGAGTACGTCGAGCGCCGAATCCACGACGGGTCCGCCGGCCGAGAAGTTGTAAGCGGTCGATCCGGTGGGGGTCGCCACCATGACCGAGTCAGCGGTGTAGGTCAGGTACTCCTCGTCGTCCACGTAGGTGAGCACCCGAACCATACGACCGGCTTCGAAACGTTCGAGAACAACCTCGTTCAGGGCGAAGTAACTCACGGGGTCGTCTCCTACACGGATCGCCAGAGCGAGTCTCTCGACGGAGGCGGTGCTCGAAAGGCCCGTGACGACGGCCTGGGTAATCTCCTCGGTGGGAACGTTCAACAAGAATCCGATACGACCCAAGTGGACCGGCAGGATGCGCGAGCGGTACCGGTGCGCGAAGTGAGCGGCGCGAAGGAAGGTTCCGTCTCCCCCGAGGCTCACGACGAGAGAGTCGACCGGAATGCTCTCCTCCCCGAGGCGGTCAATCTCCACCACGCGGGCCGCTACGTCGCGTCGAGAGAGCTCGTCGGCCGTCTCGAGAGCCCTCTTGAGGGCGTCCGGTCTGTCGGCCGCGGCCGTTAGAAGTACGTAGTTCACGGTGTCTCCTCGCCCATCGTACCGAGTTCGACCCTCCCTCCCGGCGCGCCGGCGACTCAGTACACTCTCACCATGTCGGGAGACGGGCCGAGTGTCGTTCGGTTGTCGCGAGCCCCGAGTCGGTGGGTTCGAGCTCTCGAGCGACCAAGTTCCGCCTTCGCAACGGTCGCGGTGGTGGTTGTTGGCTGGCTCCTCTTTCTCTCCCTGGACTGGTGGACCGGGGGGCCCACGGTACGCGACGATCACGTCACTCTCTACAGCGCGTGGATGCTCGCCCACGGGAGTTTTGGTTGCGCCTACCAGGTACCCCGGCCGAGCATCGACTATCCGCTCACCGCACCGCTGTTTACGGTCCTCGACGCTCTCCTCCAAGTCCTCACTCGGGTCGGCGTCAGCCACCCGTTCCCGTACCGCGCGATAGCTCTCGCGGGCTGTCGTCACGACTACGGCGCACTGAACGGGTGGCTGCGAGGAACTCCCATCGCCCACCAGAGCCTGTGGTTGGGATTCGTCGTCTGGCCCGTCCTGGTGCTCGGAGCGCTCAGTGTGGTGCGAACCGCGAGGAAGGGTCCGACTCGCCTGGAGTGGTGGCTCATCGCGGTGATGAGCGTATTGCCGGTCTACCAGCTGCCCTTTCAGGAGTACTACCACCCCGAAGATGTTCTCGCCCTAGCCGCTCTTCTCGGCTCGCTCTCCGGAGTCGTCCGGGGTCGATACCGATGGGCCGGAGCGCTCGCCGTTGTCTCAATGCTCAGTCAACAAAATGCGTTACTCGCTCTCTTGGTCGTCCTCATCATGATCCCCGACTGGCGAGCACTACGAGAGTTCGCCGTGAGCGGAACCGTGACCTTCCTCTGTCTCGTGACCCCCTTGACCTGGCTCAGTGGCTGGACGGTTCTGCGAGTCTCACTCTTTGGCACCGGGCTGAACGACAATCCCGTCTACTCCACCTGGATGGGCGAACTCGGAATCTACGGGACTCACGCCCTCGTCATTTCCCGAGGGGGGCCGGTCCTCCTCAGTGTTCTCGGCGCCCTCTGGTGGTTCCAGCGGCGTGGTCGGCCCTCCCTCGACCACGCCCTTAGTCTGATGGCCCTCGCCTTCGCGATTCGCCTCGGACTCGAAGAGAATCTCTGGAGTTACTACTCGATCGGCCTGGTCACGTGCTGGCTGGTCGGTGATCTGCTCACCGGACGAGTTCGACTCGGTCCCTGGGTCTGGTCTTTCGCGGTGAGCTACCTCGCCTGGGAGTACTACCCGGGTGGGCCGGGGTGGAGCGCTCTCACGACTCTCCCACTCTGGGTCTGGCAACTCGTTCTCCTTCCCTCAGCCGTCTGGCTCAGTGTTCGCCCCCTGCTCCAGCGCCCCGAGAGCACTCTTCGAACACGTCCTCTCGTTGACCACGGGGCCGCCCCCTGATAAAGGTGACACCGCCCACCTCAACCGACTCCGCCAGGGCGCGCGCGCCGGTCAGCCCCACGAGTACGGCCCTGGTTTTTGTCGCGTCCTTCGTCACCTTCATGGGAATCATCCTTTGGACTTGGGGTATGAGCCCCGCCGACTCGGGCACCGTGCTCCCGAGTGCCACCCTCTGGGCTCACGGTCTCGGCGCGTGTGCTCTCGTCACACCAACCTCCTCCTCGGCGGCCTACCCCTTGTCGGGACCGGTCTTTCCCCTTCTCGACGCTCTCTTCCAGTGGGTTCTTCGCCTCGGCCACGACGTGCCTTTTCCGGCGCACCTCGGCGCCCGGCACTGCGCGCAGGCCTACAACGGGGCCTTTACCTGGGCGACGAAGGGGCCCCTCGCGGTGAAGGAGTTAGACCTCGGGTTCGTGACGTGGCCCGTCCTCGCCCTCGGCGCACTCAGCCTGCTGCGCACGTCGAACCGGGCTCGTACGCGAGACGAATGGTGGCTCCTTCTCGCTCTCGCGGTCTCTCCGGGAGCCCTCTTCGCCTTCATGGACTACTACCACCCCGAGGATCTCTTGGCCCTCGGGTTGGCCTTGGCCTGCGCGGCGGCCCTGCGGCGTGAACACTTCGTAGTGGGTGGCACGCTCGGAGCCCTCGCCTTCGCGAGCCAGCAGAACGTCGTGCTTATTCTCATGGTGTGCACCGTGCTGCTACCCCACGGGCGTGCGTGGTGGCGAGTGGGACTCGGCGGAACCCTCACCCTTGTCGCTCTCGTCGTACCTCTAACTCTCTGGAGTGGAACGCACGTCTTTCGAGACACCCTTATTGGAACGGGGCTGACCGACGCTCCGGCCTACGGGACGTGGATGGCCCAACTGGGACTGAGTGGCGTCCCCGCCCTCTGGATCTCGCGCTTCGGCCCCCTGTTGACCTCACTCGGCCTGGTCGTTTGGTTGTATCGCCGTCGACCACTCTCTCTCCTCGGACTTATCGCATCCTTCGAAGTGGTATTCAGTCTGCGGCTCGTGTTCGAAGAAAACATCTGGGGCTACTACGAGCGCGAGCACTCGTGTGCTGGACGCTGACCGGCGTACTTCGGGGACGCCTCTCGGCGAGTGTGGTGGTGTGGGCGGCACTCCTGGTGCTCAGCACCGGTCTCGACAGTGGGGAACTCATCCTGCCCGGCCGGCTCGACGTTCAAGAGAGGCCGTGGTGGTTTCAACTCGTCCTCCTGCCCCTCGCCCTCGTTATTAGCGTCAATGACCTCCGTCGGAGTGGGCAGCCCCCAGAGTTCGAGTGGTGTCGATGAGAAGGGAAGAAAGTTTCACTGTGGAGTGCCCGAGTGCCCCACTCGCGTCCTTTTACGGCGACTGACCCGGATCCACCGGGAACAAAGACGGTGACTTATAGTGACCACGGTGCGCGGGTCCTACTCATTCGAGGGTCTCGATCCGGTTGCCGTGTGGGCTCTGGAAGAACTGCATCGGTACGTGATCTCACTAGGCGGAAGGGGTGTTCTCCCTTCACTTCGCGCTCAGCCCGACCTCCTCGATCACAGTGCGCGGAGTGCGGCCATCTGGACATTCAAACATCTTCTTCGTCTAGATATCCCGTTTGAGCCCCACCTCGTGGAGCGTTGGGCCCTCTCTCGGGGATGGCGCAACTCGAACTCGCTACTTCTTCGTGACTACGCCGCCGCCGTCACTGCTGGAGCACGGTTCCACACCGGACCGGATCCGTTTGCGTGGCCCTGGTTAAGTGCTCCGAACTCGTCACCAGAAGTCTCGCCGAGAACGGCGTCTGACTGAGTGTGCACGAGCCCCAAGGTTGGCTTTCGTCTCGTGGAGGGAGATCTAGGCATTCGGTGCCCTTAACCTCAGTCTCCTCTGTGCGTGAGAGTGTGAAGGGAAGCGTCGGTGAGGCACCCTAAGCCTCTTTTGTGGGGCGCCGTACCTCTCGCTTTAGTTGCCGAACCGAGGGGGGCGAGAGCTGTCACAACGTCGCCACTCATGAGTGGCGCCACGTGTACTGAACACCAACTGCCGCGTTCGTGCCCTGGATGTCGAGGGCTCCACGCTCGTTGACGCGAACTAGACCGCTGGTCCGTCGACCCAAGTCACGCCCACCTAGAAGACCGGTACAGCCCACCAGTTGGCGTAAGCGCCTCGTCACCCGCGCGCGAGCCACCGGTCGACGGCCGCCGAGAGCGTCCCCAGCGGGATGGGACCGCACCGTAGGACGAGGTCGAGGAACGCTCGCACGTCGAAGCGCTCCGCGAGATAATCGGCCGCGCGTCGGCGCAGGGCCTCGAGTTCAGTACGCCCCACCATGTACGCCAGAGGCTGGCCGGGCATGGCGATATAACGATCCACCTCGGACTCGACCTCGATATGACTCATTGGGACGTGGGTCGCCATGAAGTCGATGGCGCGCTGGCGCGACCAGCCGAACGCGTGCAGGCCGGTGTCGAGCACGAGGCGCGCGGCGCGCCGCGCGTCGGTGCTCACCATGCCCAGGCGGGCGACGTCGTCGATGTAGAGACCCATCTCATCGGCCAAGCGTTCGGCGAGGAAGCCCCACCCCTCCGCGGTCGCTTCGTCGCCGAGAACCGCGTGGACCAGGGGCGCTGGGCCAGCTCCTGGGCGAAGGTCAACTGGAAGTGGTGACCGGGCACGGCCTCGTGAAAGGCGACGGCCTCGGCCTGGTGGCGGAACCTCTCACCGGGCTGGGTGGCGTTGACGAAGTAGGTCCCGGCGCGCGACCCGTCCAGCGACCCGGTGAAGTAGTACGCCGGGTCCGAGTCGGCAGCGCAGGGCTACCTGTCGTGTTTCTCCTAATCACAGCAACCGCAAACACCCATCGTGGTTTCGTGCCGCGAAAGCCCTGAACACGACTCGGCTCTCACCCGGTCGATTGTTGGTGTCGAAGGCGGGACTTGAACCCGCACGCCCTAACGGGCACTAGCCCCTCAAGCTAGCGCGTCTGCCATTTCGCCACTTCGACGTGGGATACCAGTTTAACTGGTTCTCACGGTGGTCGTCGTCGTGGGAACCGAATGGGGTGGTGCGACACCCCAGTTGGCCACTTGGTCGACGAGACCAACCAGGGAACTCGCGGGCTGGACGTTGCCCACACGCCCGGACCAGAGGGTGAGTGCGGGCGGAGTCGCCAGGGGTCGAATCCAGAACTGGTGTTGCAACCACTGATCAAACTGCTCCCACGACGTTGCGGCCGACTGGGGGTTGAAGTCGGTCGCGACCTGTCGCAAGGTACTGGTGAGTACCGGTGAGGTCACCCCCGTGGGGTAGGCAATCACTCCCCCGACGGGGACGAAAGAACTCAGGACCGACCAGGGACTAGAACCGAGAGGTCGGGTGTAGACACCCGCGTCGACGTGACCCGTAGCGACCGCCCTCGCCGCGGCGTTCTCACTGGAGTAGGCCACCCATCGCACGCCCACGCCGAGGCGGTTCCAGGCGTCGCTCAGGACTTGACTGGCCCGATGGTCCATCTCGGAGGGCCCCACCGCGACGCGAAGGACCACCGTTGCGCCTCCCCAGGACCAGTGGCCACCCACTCGAATCCACCCACCTCGACTCAGCACGCGTGCGGCGCACGCGACGCAGTCGAGGGAACTACCCGTGAGATTGGGGTGGTGAACGTCAATGGCCGGTCCGAGCTCGGGAAGTGGGTAGAGCGGTGACAAGACGGAGTAGAGAGCGGACGTGGGCACGGTAGCCGTCGCCGCCCCGCCGGTGAGATCGATGCGACTGAGCACCCGCTGGCGGTTTATCGCCCAGGAAAGGCCCGCTCGGATCTCGAGGGGGGCGACGAGGGGGGCGACGGGAGAGAACGCGAGTTCGAGGACACTCGGAGAAGCCACGAAGGAACTCGCGTAGCGATTGTGGGCGGCCAGTGCTCCGAGATCGGCGTTGGTAACCCCTGGGCTAAAGCCGACGTAGAAGGATCCCACCGCGTGAGTCGTGTCGGCTGCTTCGACGACAACCCGCTGGAAGCGGTTGTAGTTAAGGGGCCAGGACGAATTCGCGACGAGAACGACTCGCGATGCGCTCGCGGAGAGAACTCGGTAGGGGCCGAGTGAAGGTCTCGTCTGGAGCAGGGAGGGTTGACAGCCCTCGGACGAAGAGGTCTGTTCAACGTCTCGAAAGAGGAGGTTCCAGTCGGTGAAGGGTGAACTCGCCCGGAAGATCGCCGTCACCTGGGTTCTCGAGCGAGCGACCTCCATCGTCCGGATGTCTCGGTAACCCTGGCCAACCAGACCCGGAAAACCTTTAGCCCGCTGCCACCAGGCGACTAAGTCGCTCGGACCAAAGGCCCGTCCGTTCGACCAACTCAGGTGGTTATTGAGCGTGTAGACCACCGTTTCGGGTGAGAGTGAGATCAACTCGGCGGACACGATGGCTCCACCCTCTCCCACCAGTTGCCCGTCGTAGGTGGTTTGGAAGGCCGAGGGGCGGGTGAGGTCGAGAACGGCGCGAGTCGACTCGTTCAGGGTCGACGACAGGGCTGGGCAGCCACTAAAGGGTCCGGGCAGTGCCAGGGTCAGGGTGCTCGACGCCGTGCTCGCCGGGATATAGGTGGAACTGGAGTAGGCGGCCACCAGTGACAGGGCGACGATGAGTACGCCGAAGGCGACCACCAGCACCGCGCGACGGGCGGCGCCCCCGCGAGACATTCCCTACTGCAGACGCAGGTCGAGCGTCAGGGTCGTAAAGACGAAGACCAGGGACACGGCCACGGTGATGCGGTCGAGGTTCTTTTCCACGACCGTCGAACCGGAGGCGACCGACCCCATGGAACCTCCGAGTAGGTCGGAAATCCCCCCACCTTTACCGGAGTGCAGGAGGATTAGAAAGACCAAACCGAGCGCCGAGATGACTTCGATGATGATAAAAGCCCAGGTGACCATGACACTCCTATTTAGCCCGACCAGAGTAGCAGTCTTCGGCCGCTTCACAGATAGCCCAGAAGGATTCGGCCTTGAGGGAGGCTCCTCCCACCAAGAAACCGTCGAGGGATCCCTCGTTGACCAGGGACGCCGCGTTATCGGCGTTGACCGATCCGCCGTAGAGAACGCGTACGTCGGCGAGAGACAGTGACTGGGCGACGACCCGAATCTGCTCGGTCATCTCACGAACTTGTGGGGTGGCGGCGGTGAGCCCGGTGCCGATGGCCCAGATAGGTTCGTACGCGATGGTGACCAGTTCGCGCTGAGCTTCGTTCAGACCCTCGAGGGCGCTGCGCAGTTGGTCGGCCACGACGCCGAGGTGACGTCCCGACTCTCTCACCTCGAGCGCCTCACCGACGCAGAGCACTCCGGCCAGTCCCTGACGAGTCGCCGACTGCAGCGTCTGGGCCACGACCTCGTCGGTCATGGCGTACATCTGGCGGCGCTCCGAGTGTCCGACGAGCACCCAGGTCACGCCGAGTCGGCGCAACATCGGAGCGGAGATCTCTCCGGTGTGGGCTCCCGATTCGAGAGGGTGAACGTGCTGGGCGCCGACGGTGAGGGGAACCCGCTCCGACTCCACCACCGAGGTCACGGAGCGCAGGTCTACGAAGGGTGGAACGACGGCGATGTCGACGTGTTCGAGGGGTCGACTGGACGCGAGCACTCCCAGTTGTTGAACGAGGTGCACCGCCTCGACGTAGTCGAGGTTCATCTTCCAGTTACCCATGACGAGAGCCCGGCCCATCACGCTCCTCGTCCCTCACGCAGGGCGCGCAGCCCCGGAAGGTCTCCGTACTCTAGAAACTCGAGGGAGGCGCCGCCTCCGGTGGAGACAAAACTCACCTCGTCCTCCAAGTGGAACATTTGCAGTGCGGCGACGGAGTCTCCCCCACCAATGACCGACACCGCGGGAGAGGCCGCGACGGCCCGCGCGACCGTCTCGGTACCGGCCCGCAGACGCTCGTCCTCGAAGACTCCCATGGGACCGTTCCAGAGAACCGTGGCCGCCCCCGAGATAATCTCGGCGAACCGTTGCGCACTCGCGGGTCCGATGTCCAAGCCTTGAGTCCCGTCGGGAATATTCTCAGTCACGACCTCGGGCACCTCGTCACCCGAGGCGGGACCAAAACTCGCCTCGGAGGGCAACGTCAGAGCGTCACTCGGGATCTCCACCCGACCGGTCTCGAGCAAGCGCCCGCACTCTTCCAGGCGATCGGGGTCAAAGAGTGAAGAGCCTATGGTGCGGCCCTCGGCGGCGGCGAAGGTGTAGGCCATCCCCCCACCCACAATGACGGTGTCGGCTCGCTCGACGAGCACCTTCACGATGCCCAACTTGTCTTTCACTTTCGCTCCCCCGACGATGGCCACGAAGGGCCGGGCCGGGTTAGTAAGGATCGACTCCAGGGTCGTGACTTCACGCAGTAAGTTTGGTCCGGCGGCACTCGGAACGAGGGTCGGGGGAATCATGATGCTCGCGTGAGCGCGGTGCGACGCCGAAAAGGCCTCGTTGACGTAGTAGTCGATACCCTCCACCAACGAAGCCCCGAAGGCGGGATCGTTCGCCTCTTCGCCGGGAGAAAAGCGCAGATTCTCGAGGAGTTGCACCCCGGGACACAGTTCGTCCAGGCGGCGCCGGATCGGCGCAACGGAGAACTCCTCTACGACCTCGCCCCGGGGGCGCCCGAAGTGGGTCGCGGCGACCACCGTCGCCCCGCGGGCCTGCAACTCACGAAAGAGGGGCAGACTGGCGCGAATACGAAAGTCGTCGGTCACCTCTAACTGACCGTCCACCTCGGCGACGGGGCAGTTGAAGTCCACGCGAACGAGAACCCGCTTACCCTCGAGGGACCCCCACTCTTCGGGGGTGCTATAGCCCGTCACCACTAGGCGCCGACGACGGTAACGAGGTCAACCAGGCGGTTCGAGTAACCCCACTCGTTGTCGTACCAACCAAAGACCTTGACCATGCTCTGGGTGTCGTTAATCCGCTGAACCATCGTCATCTTCGAGTCGAAGGTGCAACTGGCCGGCGTACCCACAATGTCCGATGAGACGATCGGCTCGTCGGTGTAGACGAGAACCTTCGAGAGGTCTCCGGCGGCCGCCGCGGCGAAGGCCGCGTTGACTTCCTCGACGCTCGTCGAACGGGTAATGGCGGTGAAGTCGGTGATCGAACCGTCCTGAACCGGCACGCGCAGCGAGGTGCCGTCCAGGCGACCCTTCATGGAGGATAGGACCAGGCTGGTCGCCCGGGCGGCTCCGGTGGAGGAAGGCACGATGTTCACGGCGGCCGCGCGCGCGCGTCGAAGGTCGGCGTGAGCCAGGTCGAGCAGGTTCTGGTCGTTCGTGTACGCGTGAACGGTGGTCATGAGACCGGTCTCTACGCCGAACGCGTCGTCGAGGACCTTAACCATCGGAACGAAGCAGTTCGTGGTGCAGGACGCGTTCGAGACGACGAAGTGCTTCTCCGGGTCGAAGTCGGTGTGGTTAACCCCGTAGACGAAAGTAGCGTCCACGTCACTGGCCGGAGCCGAGATGATGACTCGGCGCGCACCCGCCGCGAGGTGGGCGCCGGCCGCTTCACGAGTCGTGAAGCGCCCGGTCGACTCGATCACGACGTCGACGTTCATGTCCGCCCACGGGAGGTCCTTGGGGTCGCGCTCGGCGACCACGCGAATGTGGTGTCCCCCCACGTTCAGACCATCCTCGGTGACCTCAACATCTACGCCGAGTCGACCCTGCGTGGAGTCGTACTTCAGCAGGTGGGCGTTGGTCTGGGGCGAAGTGAGGTCGTTCACCGCCACGACTTCAATCGCGGGGTTCGACAACGACGCGCGCAGAAAGCCTCGTCCAATGCGTCCGAATCCGTTAATGGCCACACGAATACTCACAAGTGTCTCCTCAAGTGTGCTGGGGGGTTTCGGAGCGGGCGCCGTCGGCCGCACCGGGTCAATTCTGGCACATCGGGCCGACGCGTCGCGTCAGCGGTTGACGTCGCGGTGGAACGGCTCGTTATCGAGACCGAGACGCCGGCGTAGTTCCTCGGCGATGGCGACCGATCGGTGCTTACCCCCGGTGCAACCCACCGCGATGGTGAGGTAGGACTTACCCTCTTCGGCGAAGGCCGGAATCTGCCACTCCAACATCGACACGAGATCGTTGACGAAGTGTTGGGCCTGCTCGTGGGAGAGAACGTAGTCGGCGACGGGCTTATCCAGCCCGGTGAGGGGTTGGAGTTCGGGAACCCAGTGGGGATTGGGTAAAAAACGAGCGTCGAAGACCAGGTCGACGTCACGCGGTAGTCCGTGGGAGTAGCCGAAACTCATAACCGAGACGCGTAGCGGCGCGCGCCCGAGGGTCCCGAAGTTCTCCAGAATCCGGGTCCGTAACTGGTTAGTGTTCGTCGCTCCGGTGTCGATCAAGATGTCGGCCGCCTCCCTCAAGGGAGTCAGCACTCTTCGTTCGGCGCCGATGGAGTCGGCCAGGGTGGCCCCGGGGAAGGGGTGGCGGCGCCGGGTCCCCTCGTAACGGTGAATCAGGACGTCGTCGGGCGCATCGAGAAAGAGCAGCTTGACCCCGGGCTGGAGTTGTTCCAGTTCCCGGCGCGCCTCGAGGAGAGCTTCGGGATGGTGTTGGCCGGAGCGCCCGACGATGAAGGCGACTCCCCGAGACTCGTTCTCGGTGGCGCTCGCCAACTCCCCCACTCGCACGAGAACCTCGATGGGCAGGTTGTCGATCACGAACCAGCCGAGATCGTCGAGGGCGGCCGACACCGTGGAGCGGCCCGCGCCGGACATCCCGGTTACCAGCAGCACGTCAGTCATCGTCGCGTCCTCGCTTCAGCACCGGTCGACCCGGAGCCCTCAAGGCATCGTAGATGTTCTGAGCAACCTCCTCGGGAAGCCAACTGAGGGCCCGTAACTCCTCCAGACTGGCCGAGCGAATGACCGAGACCGATCCGAAAACCTCGAGAAGTCGGTCCCGGCGTTTAGGACCGAGGCCCTCTACCCCATCGAGCAGGGAGTGGACCATCGAACGACCCCGCTTCGAACGGTGAAAGGTAATGGCGAAGCGGTGGGCCTCGTCGCGAATACGCTGGACCAGGTAGAGAGCCTCTGAGCCGCGCTCGAGGTACACCGGATCCTCTCGTCCCGGGCGATAGAGCAGTTCCTCGCGCTTAGCCAGGGCGACGAACTCGATGGAGGTCATGCCGAGTTCCTCGGCGATACGCAGGACCGCCCCGAGTTGGGGAAGTCCACCGTCGATGATGACGAGGTTGGAGGGGCGAAATCGCCCACTCTGGTCGTCGCGCCAGCGCACCAGGCGCCGGCGCACCACTTCGGCCATTGCCCCGGCGTCGTCGTTACCGAGAATCTCCTTGATGTTGAAGTGCCGGTACTGGTCCTTCGCCGGAAGTCCATCCTCGAAGACCACCATGGAGCCGACGTAGTTGGTGCCCTGGAGGTGGCTCATGTCGAAGCACTCCATGCGGTACGGCGGAGCGGGTAGTTGGAGAGCGTCGGCCAACTCGCGTAGCGCTCGAGAACGCACGTTGTGGTCCGCTTCGCGCCGCACGGTGTCGCGTTCGATGAGAGAGCGCGCGTCGTGCTCGGCGGTCTCTAAGACCCGTCGGCGCTGTCCTCTCGCCGGAGCGAACACGGTCACCCGTCGTCCCCGGCGCTGGCTGAGGGTATCAGCGACCCAGTCCGAACGGGCCGCCTCCGCCGAGACCACTACGAGCGCGGGAATATCCGCGGAGTCGGTGAAGAGTTCGGAGATAACGGCCTCGAGGATCTGCGCCTCGTCCTCGTCCATCGATCGGTCGACGTAGTGGACGCTTCGCCCGATGATGCGACCGTGGCGCACCCGGAACCGAACCGTGACGGCCCGCGACTGGTGGGTCGCCACCGCGACCACGTCGAGATTCTCCGTCTCGGCGAGCACCACGTGCTGGGCGGACGCGGCTCGCTCGAGTGCCCCCAGGGCGTCGCGGTACTTCGCGGCGGCCTCGTAGTGACGAAGTCCGGCCGAGGTCGTCATCTGCTCGGTCAGTATTCCCCGCAGCGGCTTCACATCACCGTCGAAGAATCGAGCCCAGTGATCGACCAGGGACTTGTACTCCTCCTCCTCGATGGCGCCGATGCAGGGCCCCGAACACTTCTTGATGTCGTAGAGCAGGCAGGGACGCTGAAGCCGTTGGTGCAGTTCGAACTTGGACGTCGAGCACGAGCGTAGGGGAAAGGTCTGAAGTAACTCGTCGATCATGGTGCGCACCGGTCGCACCTCGATGTAGGGCCCGAAGTACTTGACCCCCTTCACGTGGCGAGCTCGGGTGAGGTACGCCACGGGGAAGAGGCTGCGCTGGTCGAGGGCCACGTAGGGGTAGCTCTTGTCGTCCTTCAGGCGCAGGTTGTAGCGCGGCTGGTACGACTTGATGAGGTCGTTCTCCAAGAGCAAGGCGTCGGCCTCGGTCTTCACGACAATCCACTCGAGGTGAGTCGCCTCCTCCATCAGGGCCCGAGTCTTTTGGTCGAGGACCTCGGGGCGCTGAAAGTAGTTGGACAGTCGGGCCTTCAGTGACTTGGCCTTACCGACGTAGACCACGTCACCGGCGTCGTTACGGTAGAGGTAGCAGCCGGGAGTGGCCGGAATATCGGTCGGCTTGGTGAGCACCTAGATCCTGCCCGCGTGCTCCAGCACCTCTCGCAGGACGGTGCCCGTCGCGGTCTCCAGGGTGGCCACGTGTTCGGGGACGCCCTCTCCCACGAGGAGTCCCCCGCGCCGACCCCCCTCCGGTCCGAGGTCCACGATCCAGTCGGCGGTCTTAATCACGTCGAGGTTGTGCTCAATCGTCACGACGGTGTTGCCCTGGTCCACTAAACGGTGCAGAACGCTGAGGAGCCGGTGGACGTCCTCGAAGTGCAGACCCGTCGTGGGCTCGTCGAGGACGTAGAGGGTGTGCCCGGTCGGGCGTCGGGCCAGTTCGGTCGCCAACTTCACCCGCTGGGCTTCACCTCCCGAGAGGGTCGGAGCCGGTTGGCCGAGTCGTACGTAACCGAGCCCGACGTCGACCAGGGCCTGGAGGTGACGCGCGATCGAGGGCTGGCGAGCGAAGAACTCCAGCCCCTCGGCGATCGGCATATCGAGGACGTCGGCGATGGAGCGCTCCCGGTAGCGAATCTCCAGCGTCTCGCGGTTGTAGCGAGCACCGTCGCAGGCTTCACAGTTGACGTAGACGTCGGGCAAGAAGTGCATCTCGATTTTGATCGTCCCGTCACCGGCGCAGGCTTCGCACCGACCGCCCTTGACGTTAAAGGAGAAACGTCCCTGTTGGTATCCCCGCGTTTTCGCTTCGGGAACTTCGGCGAAGAGTTTGCGCACCTTGTCGAAGACTCCGGTGTACGTCGCCGGATTAGAACGAGGGGTCCGTCCGATGGGTTGTTGGTCGACGGCGACCACCTTGTCCAGGAGCTTCACACCCTCGATTCGGGTGTGGGCCGCCGGGGTGGTCTTCGCCCGGTTGATCTCGCGCTCGAGGTGGGCGAGGAGAATTCCGTTCACCAGTGTCGACTTACCCGAACCCGAGACTCCGGTCACCGCCACGAAGACCCCGAGGGGAAAAGAGACGGTGAGGTTTTGGAGATTGTTAGCCTTCGCTCCGACCACCTTCAGCACCTCGCCCTGGGGCACACGCCGGGTCGCCGGCACGGCGATCTGACGCTTGCCCGAGAGGTACTGACCCGTGAGCGAGTCGGGATTGGCGAGAAGTTCCTCCACCGTTCCGGCGTGGACCACCTGACCACCGTGTTCTCCGGCCCCCGGGCCAATGTCGACGACGAAGTCGGCCAAACGAATGGTCTCCTCGTCGTGCTCGACCACGATGACCGAGTTACCGAGATCGCGGAGACGTTCGAGGGTGCTGATCAAACGTCGATTATCCCGTTGGTGTAGTCCGATCGAGGGTTCGTCGAGAACGTAGAGCACTCCCACGAGATAGCTACCGATCTGACTGGCGAGACGAATGCGCTGAGCCTCTCCGCCCGAGAGAGTCGCCGACGCTCTCGACAAGGTGAGGTAGTCGAGGCCCACGTCCATCAAGAACTGCAGTCGGGCGAGAATCTCCTTCACGACCTGTCGGGCGATGGTCGCGTCACGTTCACTCAACTGAAGATCGGAGAAGAACGACACCGCCTCGTCGATGGGCAGGTCGGACACGCTGGCGATGTTGTGGTCCTGAATCTGGACGGCGAGGATCTCGGGCTTTAAGCGCCGTCCGGCGCAGGCCGTGCACTCGACCTCGCGCATGAACTGCTCGGCCTGTTCGCGCGACCACTCCCCGTCGGCGTCGTTGCGCTTGCGATCCAACCACTCGACGATGCCGTTGTAAGTAGTCTCGTAGGACTTCGTGCGTCCGTAGCGATTCCGGAACTTGATCGGCACGCTCTTATTGTCCACTCCGTACAGCACCAGTTTTCGGTCCTTCGCCCGCAACTTCTTCCAGGGCGTCTGGATGTCGAAGCCTCCGAGGTCGGCCACTCCCTCGATCAAGCGTTCGAAGTACTTATACCGCGCCCCACCCCAGGGGGCGAGCGCCCCCTCGGCGAGTGACAACGTGGGGTCGGGAACTACGAGATCGGGGTCCACCTCGAAACGGGTGCCGAGTCCGCTGCAGGTGGCGCACGCTCCGTAGGGCGAGTTGAAGGAGAAGTCGCGGGGGGCCAGCTCCGTGAAACTCACTCCGCAGTGGACGCACGCCATCTTTTCGGAGAACTGTTCGCGGACCTCACTGTCGACCCACCAGATCGAGACCGTTCCCTTCGTCAGCCGCAGGGCTGTCTCCACCGCTTCGGTCAGGCGCTGGCGATCGGCGCTCGTGGAGCTCAAACGGTCCACCACCACCTCGATGGTGTGCTGCTCGTAGCGCGCCAGAGTGAGATCCGCCCGGTCCGCGAGTTCGTGGATGGTGCCGTCGACGCGGACTCGAGAAAATCCCTGTCCCGCCAACTCGTCGAGGAGACTGGAGTACTCCCCCTTTCGCCCCTCGACCACCGTCGCCATGATCATGAATCGGCCGGCGTCGGGCGTGGAAAGTATTTGGTCGACGATCTGCTGGGGGGTCTGACGACTGACCAGTCGTCCGCAGGTGGGACAGTGGGGCACCCCAATCCGGGCGAACAGTAGGCGTAGGTAGTCGTAGACCTCGGTGATGGTGCCGACGGTGGAGCGGGGATTGCGAGACGCGGTCTTCTGGTCGATGGAGATGGCCGGGGATAACCCCTCGATGAAGTCGACATCGGGCTTGTCCATCTGACCGAGGAACTGGCGGGCGTAGGCCGACAGACTCTCGACGTAGCGCCGTTGACCCTCGGCGTAGATGGTGTCGAAGGCCAGTGAGGACTTGCCGGACCCCGAAAGGCCGGTGAAGACCACCAACTGGTCGCGAGGAATCTCGAGGTTCAGATTCTTGAGGTTGTGGACTCTGGCGCCCTGGATACGTATCGACGAAGTCACTCGAGAAATCTACCCATTAGGTCGGAACCTCAATCTCCACGATATCGCGCGCGTCGAGACCCTGGGCGTGCAGAGTGTGTAGATAGTCGCGCAGAGCGGCCGCTTCTTCGAAGCGCAGCTCTCGCGCGGCCTCCAACATCGCCTCCTCGACCCGGGCCATTTCACGTTCCAAGTCGTCGGCGAACATCGGGGTCGCCTGCACCACCGGCGCTGAGGCGGTCTCCGAGCGTAGGCGGTTCAGGATGTCGGCGACGTTCTTCGTGACCGTGGTCGGGGTGATGCCGTGTTCCTCGTTGTAGGCAATCTGCATCTGGCGACGTCGCTCGGTGGTGGTGATGGCCTCGCGCATCGAGTCGGTAATGGAGTCGCCGTAGAGAATCGCCTCCCCCCGGGCGTTTCGAGCGGCGCGACCGATGGTCTGGATGAGGGCCGAGCGCGAACGCAAGAAGCCCTCCTTGTCCGCGTCGAGAATCGCGACGAGGGAGACCTCCGGCAGGTCGAGGCCCTCGCGCAGGAGGTTGATACCGACGAGGATGTCGAACTCGCCGAGGCGGAGAGAACGAAGAATCTCGATGCGCTGGATGGTGTCGATGTCGCTGTGCAGGTACTGCACCTTCAGACCGGACTTCACCAGGTAGTTAGTGAGATCTTCGGCCATCCGTTTCGTTAACGTCGTCACGAGGGCCCGGTCCCCTCGAGCGACCACCTCACCGAGGCGTTCGCGTAGGTCGTCGATTTGGTTCCTCGTGGGCACCACCCGCAGAACCGGGTCTAAGAGTCCGGTCGGGCGAATGACCTGCTCGGCGACCTGGTCGGCGTGTTCTGCCTCGAAGGGGCCCGGGGTCGCCGAGACGAAGACCGCCTGGGGAACCAGGTTCCAGAACTCGTCGGCGCTCAGCGGTCGGTTATCGAGGGCGCTCGGGAGGCGAAACCCGTGCTCGACCAGGGTCTCCTTGCGGGAACGGTCCCCGGCGTACTGACCCCGAATCTGGGGTATGGCGACGTGGGACTCGTCGACCACCACGAGAAAGTCGCTCGGGAAGTAGTCGAGGAGGGTGTAGGGACGTTCTCCGCGCGAGCGTCCGTCCAGGTGGGCGGAGTAGTTCTCAATACCGGAGCAGATTCCCGTTTGCTCGAGCATCTCGAGGTCGTGTTCGGTGCGTGAGCGCAGTCGCTGCGCTTCTAGAAGTTTGCCCTCCGCCTCGAATCGGTTGAGTTGTTCGCCCAACTCCACCTCGATCGTGCGAATCGCTCGCTGGAGAGTCTCCGCACTGGTGGCGTAGTGCGAGGCCGCAAAGAGGGTGACGTCGTCGACTCGGCCTCGGCGTTCCTGGGTCAGGGGGTTAAAGAACTCGATCGACTCCACTTCGTCACCGAAAAAGGAGACCCGCAACGCTTCGGACGTGTAGGCCGGTTGGATCTCCAGGGTGTCACCCTTCACCCGAAAATTTCCCCGTTCGATGACTAAGTCGTTGCGCGAGTACTGCATCTCCACTAGTCGACGGAGCAGGGCGCGCTGCTCGAGTCGTGCTCCGACCTCCAGGCGCACCATCCGGTCGCGGTACTCGAGGGGCGAACCCAATCCGTAGATACACGAGACCGAGGCCACGACGACCGAGTCACGACGAGTCAAGAGCGAGGAAGTGGCCGCGTGACGCAGTCGGTCGATCTCCTCGTTGATCGCCGAATCCTTCTCAATGTAGGTATCGGTCCGGGGAATGTAGGCCTCGGGTTGGTAGTAGTCGTAGTAGGAGACGAAGAACTCCACGCGGTTATTCGGGAGCATCTCGCGCAACTCCGACGCCAGCTGAGCGGCGAGTGACTTGTTCGGCTCGATAATCAGAGTCGGGCGCTGGACCCGTTCAATCAGCCAGGCGATGGTGGCCGTCTTACCCGACCCGGTGATTCCCTCGAGGGTCTGAAAGCGTAGACCGTCCTCAACCCCGTTGGCCAGGGTGGCGATGGCGCGCGGTTGATCACCGGAGGGTTGAAACGGGGACTCTACGCGGAACTCGGTCACCGTCAGACTCCCCTGCCTAATAGTTCCTCGAGCTGGGCCCGTAGGTGCTCGGGGGTGCCCGAGTTATCGAGGACCACGTCGGACAGTGCGCGGCGAGCCTCGTTGTCGAGCTGGGCCCGCAGGCGAGCTCGAGCGTCTTCCTCACTCATACCGCGCCCCGCGACCAGACGACGCAGCGCTTCGTCGGGCGAGACCTCGAGGACCCAGACCTCGTCGAGGGCGAGCTGCACTCGGTGCTCGGGACGCATGAGCGGTATGGCCACGAAGGCTGCCGTCGCGTCGGGGTCTTGTTCGTCGAGGAACTCTCGCAGACGACGTCCCACGGCGGGGTGAATTATCGAGTTCAGGCGCCGTCGCGCCGACTCGTCGGAGAAGATCACCCGGGCGACGAATTGGCGATCGTAGACACCCGACGGGGTGAGTAC
>JABEUS010000109.1 GCA_013044285.1 Acidimicrobiaceae bacterium | reverse complement strand
TCAACCCCGTCAGAAGATTGGACGTAGAGTCCCAGATCGCGAACTCCGGAACAGACGATTTTCCACTCACCACACCTCCGGCCCGATGAGGGCACTTCGCGACAACGCCGCTCGTCGTAGAGAGCGCTACGGGAGGAGGCATTGGTTGCCCACGTTCCGAGCGCCAGCACCGTAGAGTCCCCCGCCTGGGCATCACTCGCTCGATTCAACGCCGATCAATCGCGCAATCAGCATCCGCTGCATCTCGCTAGTGCCTTCACCGATCTCGAGAATCTTGGAGTCACGGTAGTGGCGCGCCACCGGACTCTCGTTCATGAAGCCGGATCCGCCGAAAATCTGCGTGGCGTCGCGCGCGTTGTCCATCGCCGCGTTGCTCGCCACCAACTTCGCGATGGACGCCTCCTTCTTGAACGTGCGCCCCGACAGCATCCGCGCCGCGGCGTCGTAGTAGGCGCAGCGTGCGACGTGAGTACGCGCTTCCATGTCGGCGATCTTGAAGGCGATCGCCTGGTTGCGACCGATGCTGCGTCCGAAGGCCATTCGTGAATTCGCGTAGGCGACGCTCTCGTCGACACAGCCCTGCGCCGCGCCCACGGCCAGCGCCGCAATGGCGATGCGCCCCTCGTCGAGAATCGTGAGGAAGTTGGCGTAACCGTGACCGCGCTCGCCCAGCAAGTTCACCTCGGGCACGCGAACGTCTTGGAAGGACAACGGGTGCGTGTCCGAGGCGTGCCAGCCGACCTTGTCGTACGCCGCGTCGACGACGAAGCCCTCGGTGGGCACTTCGACCAGGATGGAGCTGATGCGGTGGCGCGACGCCTCAGCGTCGGTGACGGCCGTGACGGTCACCAGTCGGGTGAGCGCTGTGCCCGAATTGGTGATGAAACTCTTTGATCCATTGATCACCCAGGCTCCATCTTCGAGGCGTGCCGTCGTGCGCGTGCCGCCCGCGTCGGACCCCGCGTCGGGTTCGGTAAGACCGAAGGCGCCGAGCGCCTCGCCCGAACAGAGCCGCGGTAGCCAGTAGTCCTTCTGTGTGGCGGTGCCGAAACGAAAGACCGGCATCGCGCCCAGCGAGCACCCGGCTTCGAGGGTGATGGCCACGCTCTGATCGACCCGGGCCAACTCCTCGATCGCGAGGCACAACGTGAAGTAGTCCCCGCCCATACCGCCGTACTCCTCGGGAAAGGGCAGGGCGAACAGACCCATCTCGCCCATCTGTCGCACGACCTCGTAGGGGAAGGTGGCCGTGGCGTCGTGGTGCGCCGCCACCGGGGCGACCACGCTGCGCGCGAAGTCCGCCACCGTCCGACGCAACATCTCTTGTTCCGGGGTCAGATCTGTATCGATCATCGCTCCTCCTCTCGTAGTCCTAGCGAACTCGCGCTCGACGATGGCACCGCGTCGGCGTCGGCGACCCCGCCGGTGCGAACGCGCGCCACAACCTGATCGAGCACCACCTGATCGCCGACGCGAACCAGCAACTCCGCGACGTCTCCGGCGAGGGGGGCGCGCAAGGGGTACTCCATCTTCATCGCTTCGACCACCAGCAGCGTGTCACCGAGCGACACCGTGTCGCTCGCGCGCGCGTTCACCTGGATCACCACCCCGGGCATGGGTGAACGCACGTCGCCGTCGTGGTCAACACTGGCTTCGTCGCTTCGTCGTGCTGGCAACACCCGCCACCACGACGTCGTTCCGCGGTGCGCGATCCAGGTGAGTGGACCCTCGACCGCGACGAGCGCGATGAACGTGCGCTCACCGACATTCAGCGTGAGCTCGCGCACGTGGGACGCGACGTGCCGCGAGTCGAGACACTTCACGTTCGCCGCGGGTATTCGTTCATCGACGGACACCCGGTACTCACCTCGTCGACCCGCCGCGTGCACGCGGATCGCCTCCGCTCGCGACGTCTGCACCGAGAAATGGGTCGTCGAGTGCTCGCCGACGCGCCATCCATCGAGGACGTCAAACCGGGACGTGCCGAGCGAACGTCGTTGCCGCTCCAACAGGTTCGCCACCGCGAAGGCGCTCGCGCACTCCATGAGGTCCTCGTCGTCTTCGTCGGTGTGTCGCTCGTCGAGGAATCGCGCAATCAGATTCGTGTCCAGCGCGCCCGCGCGCACGTCGTCGTGGGCGAGGAGACCTCGCAGGAACGAGGTATTGGTGACGACTCCGAAGGTGACGAGGTCACTCAGAGCTCGGTCCAGACGACTCAGGGCCTGGTCGCGGTCCGCGCCGTGGCTGATGACCTTGGCCAGCATTGGATCGTACGTGGTCCCCACGTGGGTGTGCGTCAGCAGGGAACTATCCACGCGCACACCTTCGACGAGCGGCTCGCGCACGAAGAGCAACTCTCCCCCGGTCGGTAGGAAGTCCCGCGACGGATCTTCAGCGTAGATGCGCGCCTCGATGGCGTGGCCCACCAGACGCACGTCGTCCTGGGAGAACGACAACGACTCACCGGCGGCGACGCGCAGTTGCTGCTCCACTAAGTCCAGACCCGTCACCAACTCGGTCACCGGGTGTTCCACCTGAAGTCGCGTGTTCATCTCCATGAAGTAGAACTCTTCGGGGCGCTGCGAAGAGACGATGAACTCGACTGTTCCCACACCGCGGTACTGGGCCACCGCCGCGACCCGCAGAGCCGCGTCGGTGAGCTCGCGACGCGCCCCCTCGCTCAACAGGGGCGACGGGGCTTCCTCGATCACCTTCTGGTGACGTCGTTGCAGGGAGCATTCGCGCTCGCCCAGGTGCACGCCGTGGCCGAAGTTGTCCACGAGGATCTGCACCTCGATGTGTCGGGGGCTCTCGAGGTAGCGCTCGATAAAGAGGGTGTCGTCGCCGAAGGATGCCGCCGATTCACGCCGGGCCGAGAAGATGGCCTCGGCGAGGGCCTCGCGCGAGTGCACGAGTCGCATGCCCTTGCCACCGCCGCCCGCCGAAGGCTTGACGAGTACGGGGTAGCCGATCTCCTCGGCCACCCGGGTCAGCTCGCCATCGTCCATGCCCGGGTGCGCGCGTCCCGGAACGACGAGTACACCCGCCTGGGCCACCGCCGCCTTCGCCGCGATCTTGTCGCCCATCATCTCCACCGACTCGGCGCTCGGACCGATGAAGACCACGCCCGCGCTCTCGCACGCGCGAACGAAGTCGGCGTTCTCCGAAAGAAATCCGTAGCCCGGGTGGACTGCCTGCGCCGCGCAACTCGTCGCGGCCGCGAGCACCCGCTCGATGTTGAGATAGCTCTCGCGCGCGGCGCTCGAACCCAGGTGAATCGCGAGATCGGCCTCGCGCACGTGGCGCGCCCGCGCATCCTCGTCGCTGTAGACCGCCACCGATCGAATCCCCATCGCGCGCAGCGTCGAGATGATGCGCACCGCAATCTCTCCGCGGTTGGCGACCAGGACGGTGTCGAACACGTTCTCCCCCTACATCCGAAAGATGCCGTAGGCCACGTCGGCCAGGGGGGCGTTCGCGCACGCGCTCAGCGCGAGGGCCAGGACGGTGCGCGTGTCGAGGGGATCGATAATACCGTCGTCCCACAACCGCGCCGTGGAGTAGTAGGCGTTACCCTGGGCTTCGTAACGTTCGCGAATGGGCTCCTTGAACGCCGTCTCCTCCTTCGCGCTCCACTGCTCACCACGCGCCTCGAACTGATCACGACGCACGCTCGCGAGCACCGCGGCCGCCTGGTCACCACCCATCACCGAGATACGCGCGCCCGGCCACATCCACAAGAAGCGTGGCGAATACGCGCGCCCGCACATCGAGTAGTTGCCCGCCCCGAAGGAGCCACCGATGACGACGGTCAGCTTGGGGACGCGCGCACACGCCACCGCATTTACCATCTTGGCCCCGTGCTTGGCGATGCCGCCCTCCTCGTAGGCCCGGCCCACCATGAAGCCGGTGATGTTCTGCAGAAAGACCAGCGGGATCTTGCGCTGGTCGCAGAGCTCGATGAAGTGGGCCCCCTTGAGAGCCGACTCCGAGAACAAGACGCCGTTGTTGGCCACGATGCCGACGGGGTGTCCCTCGATGTGCGCGAAACAGGTCACCAGTGTGGGCCCGTAGAGCGCCTTGAACTCCTGAAAGCGCGAGCCGTCCACGAGTCGCGCGATGATCTCGCGAACGTCGCTGGTGGTGCGCGCGTCCCGGGGGATGACGCCATAGAGTTCGCCGACCTCGAGAAGCGGCTCCTCGCTCTCGCGCATCGTCCAGGGCGTCGACGCTCGCTCACCCAGCGAGGAGACGATGCGACGCACGGTGCGCAGGGCGTGGGGATCGTCGTCGGCCAAGTGGTCGACGACCCCGCTCACGCGCGCGTGCAAGAGTCCTCCACCCAAGTCCTCGGCTTCGACGATCTCACCGGTCGCCGCCTTCACCAGAGGAGGCCCACCCAGGAAGATCGTGCCCTGGTCCTTGACGATGACGACTTCGTCGCTCATGGCGGGCACGTAGGCGCCGCCGGCCGTGCACGAACCCAGCACCGCCGCGATTTGGGCGATGCCCCTCGCGCTCATCTGAGCCTGGTTGAAAAAGATGCGCCCGAAGTGCTCGCGATCGGGGAAGACCTCGTCCTGCAGGGGCAAGAACGCTCCGCCCGAGTCGACGAGGTAGACACAAGGCAGATGGTTCTCGAGCGCTACTTCTTGCGCGCGTAGGTGCTTCTTCACGGTGAGCGGGAAGTAGGTGCCTCCCTTGACCGTCGCGTCGTTGGCGACGATCACGACTTCACGGCCCATCACGCGCCCGACGCCGGTGATGATCCCCGCGGCGGGCGCCTCGTCGTCGTAGAGACCGTTCGCCGCGAGGGGCGAGAGTTCGAGGAAGGGACTCCCCACGTCGAGGAGTGCGTCCACGCGCTCGCGCGGGAGCAACTTGCCTCGACGCGTGTGACGATCGCGACTCGTGCTCGAGCCCCCGAGCGCGGCGAGCGCGAGACGCTCTCGAAGTTCGCTGACCAGTAACTCCTGATGGCGAAGATTCGCGAGGAACTCCTCGCTTCGCGAGTCGATCCGAGTGCGCCAGGTGACGTCGTCGTCGAAGCCGTCCACGACCTACGCACTCCCCCGAATTGGGCCCACGTGGCTAGGTTAGTGACACGCGGCGGTGCTCGCCGGACGCGACCTCGGACCCCGGGCCAGCGCGAGAGTTCCAGCCCGGCGACACGACGTACGACACGGTGCCCGCGCCGTGGCGCCCGGGTAGTCACGCGCGGGCCGGGAGTTCACCGTCGCTCGCCCGTGAACCCCCTACTATCGACTCTGATGCAGCATCGACGAGTAAGCAGGTGATGATGTCAAGAGATCACGACCAGGTCGTAGAGCAGCGCGGCATGTGGCTCGAGGAGTTCGCCGTCGGCACCCTCTATCGCCACCGACCCGGTCGTACCGTGACCGAGGCCGACAACGTCATCTTCTCGACCCTGACGATGAATCCCCAACCCCTGCACCTCGACGCCGCGTGGTCCGCCCAGCAGTTCTTCGGTCAGCGACTCGTCAACAGTCTCTTCACCCTCTCCACCATGGTGGGGCTCTCGATCAATCAACTCACCCTGGGCACCCTGGTAGCGAACCTCGGCTTCCGCGACGTCACCTTCCCCCGCCCCGTCTTTCTCGGCGACACCCTCTACGTCGAGAGCATGGTCGAGAGCGTTCGCCCCTCGAGAAGTCGTCCCGGCGAGGGCGTCGTCGAAGTCGAACACATCGCGCGCAATCAGGACGGGGAGATCGTGGCGCGGTGTCACCGCGCGATGTTGGTGCTCTCGCGACCGGCCGAGCAGTGACGACGTGGGGCCCGCCGGGGCCGGCCTACCTCTTTTGTCCGGCGGACCGACCCGAACGGTTCGCCAAGGCCGCCGCGGTGGCCGACGTCGTCATCGTGGACCTCGAAGACGGGGTGGCGCCCGAACGACGCGAACAAGCGCGAGCCAACGTCCGTAACTCGCTCCTCGATCCGGCGACCACCATCATCCGGGTGAATCCCGCCACGTCACTCGAACACGCCCGCGACGTCGCGATGCTCGAGGAGAGCTCCTACACGACGCTTATGTTGGCGAAGACGAGTGGCGCCGACGAGGTCCGTTCACTCAGCCGTTTCAACGTGGTCGCGCTCTGCGAGAGCGCTGAGGGAATCACCGCGCTCGAGGAGATCGCAGCGTGTGCGAACGTCGTGGGATTGATGTGGGGCTCCGAGGACCTCGTGGCCTCCCTCGGGGGGTACTCGAGTCGTCACGCGGACGGATCGCTGCGTGACGTCGCTCGCTACGCCCGGGCCCGGACCCTCATCGCGGCGCGAGCGCGCCACCTCGTGGCCCTGGACACCGTGCTCTTGAACTTCGAGGACCTCGACGCTCTCGCGCTCGAGGCGGCCGACGCCGCCGCGATGGGTTTCACGGGTACCGCGTGCGTGCACCCCCAGCAGGTCGGCGTCGTGCGCACGGCCTATTCTCCCAGCGCCGCGCAGGTGACGTGGGCGCGACGGGTCCTCGAAGGAGCGAAGGGCCGCGAGGGGGCCGTGCGCGTGGACGGACTGATGGTCGACGGTCCCGTGCTCGCCCAAGCGCGACAGATCATGGGTAGGTTCCGCGAACCCTGAGTGGCGCTGAGAGTGCCCTCAGCCCTCGAGCCCGAGAATCAACTCGGGTTCAGTGCAGGCCTGGACCTCGTCGAGGCTGACGCCGGGGGCCAACTCTCGCAGCACCAGTCCGGCGTCCTCGACGTCGATGACCGCGAGATCGGTGATGATCCGGTGAACGCAGCGTCGTCCCGTCAGCGGCAGCGTGCAGTCATTGACGATTTTGGCACCGCCGTCGCGCGACCGGTGCTCCATCATGACGATGACGCGCCGGGCACCGTGTACGAGGTCCATGGCCCCGCCCATGCCCTTCACCATCTTGCCGGGGATCATCCAGTTGGCCAGGTCGCCTCTACGCGACACCTGCATCGCCCCCAGCACGGCCACGTCGAGGTGGCCGCCGCGGATCATCGCGAAGGACGCCGCTGAGTCGAAGAACGACGCGCCGGAGAGCACCGTGACCGTCTCCTTGCCGGCGTTGATCAGGTCCGCGTCGACGGCGTCGTCCGTCGGGTAGGGACCCACCCCGAGGATCCCGTTCTCGGCGTGTAGCACCACGTGCAGCCCCTCGGGCACGAAGTTGGGCACGAGAGTGGGCAGGCCGATGCCCAGGTTCACGTACTGACCGGCGAGGAGTTCGCGCGCCACACGCTGGGCCAGTTGGTCGCGGGTGAGCGCGCTCACGACGACACCGTCCTCTTCTCGATCCGCTTGTCCAGGTGGGTCACGTGCACGACACGCTGGACGAATATCCCCGGCGTGTGCACCTCGCGAGGATTGAGAACACCGGGCTCGACTAGTTCTTCGACCTGGGCGATCGTGATCCGTCCGGCACCCGCGCACAGAGGGTTAAAGTTCTGGGCGCTCTCTTCGTAGACGAGGTTGCCGTGACGGTCGCCGTAGCGGGCGTGCACCAGAGCGAAGTCGGTGCGAATGGCGTGCTCCAGAACGTAGGACCGGCCCTCGAACTCGCGGGTCTCCTTGGGTGACGACGCCACGGCCACTCCCCCGTGGCCGTCGTAGCGCAGCGGCAGTCCGCCTTCGGCGACCTGGGTGCCGACCCCCGCCGGAGTGTAGAAAGCGGGGATGCCCGCTCCCCCCGCACGGAGGCGTTCGGCCAGGGTCCCTTGGGGGACCAACTCCACTTCGAGTTCACCGGCGAGGAATTGACGTTCGAACTCCTTGTTCTCACCAACGTAGGAGCCCGTCGTGCGACGGATCCGACCGGCGTTCAACAACACGCCGAGCCCCCAGTCGTCGACACCACAGTTGTTGCTTACCGTCACTAGGTCCCTGACGCCCATTTCGAGGAGAGCCTCAATAAGGACGCTGGGAATACCGCACAGCCCGAAGCCCCCGACACTGATCGATGCACCGTCGGTCACGTCGCAGACGGCGTCACGTGCATTCGCGACCACCTTGTCCATTACTCCCCCTTCGGCCACTCACGCGTCATTCGCTTGTCACTGCCGATACTAGGTAACGCCCGACGGCGGCGTCGGCGGAGAGAGGTCCGCTCGATCCACGTGACGATGGCTGAGCGCAGTTCCTCCGGGGTCTCCCACCTCTTCGTGTCGAGCCCATTGTTCACAGGCCGCGAGTGAATCGACTCCGTGCGCGCGTTGTCACCCGCGACGGCCGCTCGCCCGTGGAGCCGAAGAGTCCGTTGCTCCCCACCATCAAGACGGTGAGCGGAGACGTGGACCTGACGTAACAGTTGCCGGAAAGATGACGGGATCCTGTGAGGACCCGTCGGCCGTTGGCGTGAGAACCATCGTCGAGTGATCTCGGTTCACAGAGCGGATGGTGAGTGCGCTGCGCATACGGGATTTCACAGCCCGGAAATGAATGGGGTTATTAGTGTGGCGAGGTGATGGTGAGTTCCTCTGACGCATCGGCACGCACCGGCAGAATCGGGGTACCCGACTTCGCGGGAACGTCGAGCAGTGCGAGACTCAGGGGAGCGGACGTTCCCTCCGTTTCCCAGCGCTGGTGGAAAATGCTCGGAGCAGTCGTTCTCGCCCTACTCGCGGCCGGAGTCATCGTCTCCTACGTCACGGTGGTCAACGATAACGCCCGGCTGTCGCGACTCCATAGCCACGGGCTCGTCGTCAACGTCCGAGTTCAGTCCTGCCTCGGGAACTTGGGTGGAAGTGGCTCCAACTCGGCGAGTTATACCTGCCGCGGGTCCTACGTCGTGGGCTCCACCCACTACGTCGAGGTCATCAACGGTCTCTCTCACCTCGTCGCGACCGGATCACCAGTCGTGGGAGTGGTGGACCCCGCCAACACGCACGACGTCATCCTTCGCTCCGCACTGCGCGGCGAGCAATCCTCCCGTAGCCGGTTCCTCACCCCGGTGTTACTCACGCTGGGCTGGGCCACTCTGGTGCTCGCCACACGTCGTCGACGTCGAGGGGCCGGTCGACGCTCGAAGAGCCCCGTCCCTTCGTCCTGACGAACTAGCGAAACGATTCTTGAAGACGTTGGAGTGCGTCGTTTCCCGGACAGAGGTCGGCGAGATCGAGGTCCGCGAGGGGTCGGCTGACCGTCCCACTCATATCGTGAAGATCCGGAGCACCCTCTCGTAGAAAGAGAAGTCCGGTCGGGACCTCCCCCATCGCCTTTCGTTCGGCGAGGTACGCCTCCACCGAGACCCGATCGGTGGGGTTGTAACCCTCGGGCAGAGCGCGAAAGTACATCACGCTTCCGTCGTGCATGGTGACCGCGCGCGCCGAGTCCGACGAGATTTTGGAACGGATTTCGGCGCGTTGGGGAACAAAATCGGTTTCGATCTCGTGGACTTCGTGCTCGCGAAAGAAGCGGTAACTCTTCGTCGATCCCTCGTGGTCGTTAAAAGAGACGCAGGGGGAGATGACGTCGAGCAGGGCGAAGCCCCGGTGGGCGACGGCCGCCTTAATCAAGGGCACGAGTTGGTCCTTGTCGCCGGAGAACCCTCGAGCGAGAAACGTCGCGCCGAGTGCCAAACCGAGTTCCATGGGATCGATGGGGGGCACCACGTTCGGATCACCCTTCTTCGGTCGAGAGCCCACGTCGGCCGAGGGGCTGACCTGTCCCTTGGTCAGCCCGTACACTCCGTTATTTTCGATGATGTACGTCATGTCCACGTTGCGCCGGATGGCGTGACTCAGGTGACCGAGCCCAATCGAGAGGGAGTCCCCATCTCCCGAGACCCCGATGTAGTGCAGTCCCCGTTGAGCCGCGATGGCCCCGGTCGCGATGGCGGCCATCCGCCCGTGAGCGGAGTTAAAGCCGTGCGCTCCGTTAATGAAGTAGGTCGGAGTCTTAGAAGAGCACCCGATTCCACTCAACTTGGCGATGTCGCGGGGTCGAATCGAGAGCTCGAAAAAAGCGAGGGAGATGGCGGCCGTCACCGAGTCGTGTCCGCACCCCGCACAGAGTGTGGACATGGCCCCTTCGTAGTCACGAATCGTGAGTCCGAGGTCGTTGTGGGCGAGAGGAGCCAGAGGAATCCGGGGCTTAGCAATCGACGGCACTAGTGAACCTCCTGGTGAGCAAGGACTGCCTCGACGACTGTCGACGCACTTAAGGGAAAACCTCCGTAGTCGAGGATCGACGTCATCGACGCGGGAGTGAGCGACAACTCCACGGTGAGCAGTGACTTCAACTGGGCGTCGCGGTTCTGCTCAATCACAAAACAGGACTCGTGCGAGTCGACGAAGTCTCGGATGGAGTCGGCGAAGGGAAACGCGCGCACGCGCAGGTAGTCGCAGTCCACTCCCTGTTCGGCCAGTAACTCGATCGCCTCGCGCACCGCCCGATCGCAACTCCCCATGGTCACGAGACCTACTCGAGAACCGGGGCGACGCACTTCGAGGGGTGCGGGAACGTGGTGGGCGGCGGAGGCGTGCTTGGCGCGCAGTCGATCGACGACCTGCAGGTACGCCCCCGACTCCTCGGTGTAGCGGCCGAACCGGTCGTGACCCGACCCCCGAATGAAGTAGGCACCCTTTTCGTCCGATCCCGGAAGGGTTCGGGCGGTGACGTGGTCGTCGTCTTCGTGGGCGTAGCGAAAAAACTCGCGCATGTTGGCCAAGTCCTCGTCGTGCAGTACCCGACCCCGATTGGGAACAAAGGAGTCGTCCCACGTGAGTGACGGCACAATCCAGTCGTTCATGCCGATATCGAGATCGGAGAGCACGAAGACCGGGGTTTGGAAACGCTCGGCGAGATCGAAGGCGGCCACCGCGAACTCGAAGGCCTCGTGGGGATCAGCCGGGATAACGATGATGTGTCGTGTGTCGCCGTGACTGGCGTAGGCGCAGGCCAGCAGGTCGCCCTGCTGTGTCCGAGTCGGCATGCCGGTCGAGGGACCCACCCGTTGAACATCGACGACCACCGCGGGAATCTCGGTGTAGTACGCGAGTCCGAGGAGTTCGTTCATCAGTGAGATGCCCGGGCCCGCGGTGGAGGTAAAGGCTCTCGCCCCCGCCCAGGAAGCCCCGAGCACCATACCGATAGCCGCAATCTCGTCTTCGGCCTGAATAACGCAGTAGTTGTTCTCCCACTCACCCGGAGCGACCTCGACTCTCCGGTACCGCTTACAGAGAGCGATGAAGTTATCCATCACCGCCGTCGCGGGCGTAATGGGATACCACCCGACCACCGTTGCACCGGCGTAGAGGCACCCGAGGGCGATCGCGGTGTTGCCGTCGACGAGTATGGAGTCCTGATTCTCGCCGCGAGCTTCCACCCGAAAAGGGAGCGGACACGGGAAGTTCTCGCGCGCGACGTCGTAACCGAGCCTCAGGGCCCGCTGATTGGACTCTCTGAGCGCTTCGTTCTTCGCGAAGGTCTCGGCGAGAAGTGTCGACACGATGTCGAGATCGATATCGAGCAGGGCGACGAGAGCACCGGCGTAGGCGACATTCTTCATCAAGATTCGTTCGCGATTCTTCGTAAAGTGTTCCCGACACATCGCGGCGAGGGGCACGCCGAGGTAGTTCACATCCTCGCGAATGAGGTCGTCGTCGAGGGGCCAACTGGAGTCGTAGAGCACGTAGCCGCCCGACGCGACCGACGCGACGTCTTGGGCGTAGGTTTGGGCGTTCATGGCCACCATTAAGTGGTACTCCAGCGACCGGGCCGTGTGACCCGCTCCGTTTACCCGGATCTCGTACCAGGTGGGTAGTCCTTGAATATTGGAGGGAAAGAGATTCTTCCCCGACACCGGCACACCCATTCGAAAGATGGACTGCATCAAGAGGCCGTTGGCACTCGCCGACCCGGTCCCGTTGACGTTGGCCAGTTTGAGAGCAAAGTCGTTAACTCCGGGCGCAGTACTCACGCGCGAACCTCCTCGACTCGCGGGGTGACCCGCGAGAGTGGAATGAAGTGGGAGCCCTGCGTGAAGGGGGAGGTCATCTCGAAGAGGACCATGTCCCACGCCGCCGTCGGACAACGCTCGGCGCAGAGCCCGCAGTGCACGCACACGTTCTCATCCTTCACCATCACTCGACCAGTCTGGGGTAACCCGTCCGAGACGTAGAGGGGCTCGTGAGGTCGACCCGACGGTGCGCGTAGTCGCGACCTCACTTCGTCCTCGGGTCCGTTCGGAGTGATCGTCAAGCACTGCACGGGGCACACGTCGAGGCACGCGTCGCACTCGATGCAGAGATCGGCCCGAAATCCCGTCTGCACGTCGCAGTTGAGGCAACGCTGGACCTCCCGGGCCGTCTGGTCGGGGTCGAATCCCAGCTCAACCTCGCGAGAGAGCTCCCGGAACCTCTCGGCGAGAGGTACGTGACTCATCTGCTGGCGGGGTGAGGGGTTGTAGTCGTTGTGATAACTCCACTCACTCATCCCCATCTGCTGACTCGTGAGGGTCATCGTCGCCTCCGGACGTGGCGTGAGAGCCTCTCCCCGACAGTGCAGGTTGATGGAGAGCGCGGCCTCGTGTCCGTGGGCGACGGCCCAGATGATGTTCTTGGGACCCAGCGCCGAGTCACCCCCGAAAAAGACGCCGGGACGGGTCGACGCGAACGTCGTGGAGTCGACGACGGGCGTGTCCCACTCGGTGAACTCAATTCCGAGGTCCCGTTCGATCCAGGGGAAGGCGTTCTCTTGTCCCACGGCAATCACGACGTCGTCGCAGGAAATCACGATGGTGTCTCGGACGACGGAGTGGCGCGCGCCGTCGTCCCACTCCAGAACTTCGAACTCGACCCCGACGAGTCGACCCTCCTCGAGGACGAACCGTCGAGGAGCGTGGTTCACCACGATCTCGACCCCTTCCTCCTCGGCGTCTACGAGTTCCCAAGTAGACGCCTTGAAGTACTCCCGGGGTCGTCGAGCCATCACCTTGATGGTGCGTCCCCCGAGACGCAACGACGTACGACAGCAGTCCATGGCGGTATTGCCGACTCCGATAATGAGGACTCGTTCTCCGATGCGTTCGAGATGTCCGAAAGCGACCGACTCCAACCACTCAATTCCTAGGTGAATGTGGGTTTCACCCACCTCCTCGAAACGTCCGGGAATCACGAGGTCCTTGGGCTTCGGGGCCCCCGACCCGACGAAGACGGCGTCGTAGTCCTCGTCCAATAGTTCACGCAGTGAGGTCACCGGCGCCCCGAGTCGAACGTCGACTCCCATCTCGGTAATCATGGCGATCTCGTCGTCGAGGACCGCCGCCGGCAGTCGAAACTCCGGGATATTGGTCCGCATAAGACCACCGGCCCGATCGAAGCGCTCCAGAATCACGACCTCGTAGCCGAGGGGGGCCAGATCGTTAGCGACGGTCAACGAGGCGGGCCCCGCCCCGACGCAGGCCACGCGCTTGCCGTTAGGAGTTCCGGGGCGGGGCAGACGAGATCGCACGTCACCGGCGAGATCGGCCGCGACCCTCTTCAAACGGCAGATGGCGACTGGATCGCCGTCGACTCGGTCCCGTCGACACGCCGGCTCACAGGGACGATCACAGACTCGTCCCAACACCCCGGGAAAGACGTTCGACTCGCGGTTGAGGAGGTACGCGTCGTCGAAGCGGCCCTGGGAGATCAAGCGGATGTACCCGGGAACGTTGGTGTGGGCCGGGCAGGCCCACTGACAGTCCACCACCCGGTGGAAATACGATGGGTCTTGCGTGTTGGTCGGTTCCACCATCAGTCCTGACTACTCCCCCTCTTCCCGGCTCACTACGAGCGGGTCACGTCCCTACTAGCGAATCCCCACCGCGGCCGAGACGCTCGACCGTCACCATCAGCGTTCTCCTCCGCTCGCGACTCGGGCGACTGCGCTAGCCACCGCGTGCACGACGTGGGGATTAAATACCGTCGGAACGATGTACTCGGCCGACAGATCCTCAGGACTGACGGCGTCGGCGATCGCCCGCGCGGCGGCGATCTCTACATCCTCCGTGACTCGGGTCGCCCCCACGTCGAGGAGACCCCGGAAGATTCCGGGGAACGCCAGGACGTTATTGATCTGATTAGGTTCGTCGCTGCGACCGGTGGCGACGATCGCGGCGTGACGACGAGCCAGCGCGGGATCAATCTCGGGGTCGGGATTGGCCAAGGCGAAGACGATGGAGTCTTTGGCCATCGCGGCAATCTGGGCCTCCGAGACCAGGTTGGAACCGGACACTCCAATAAAGATGTCCGCCCCCTCGAGGGCCGTGCCGATATCGCCCCGGCGAGCCTCTCGATTGGAGTGGTGAGCGAGCCAGCGACGATCCTCGTCGAGGGTGACGTCGTCGGGGTCGAGGATGCCCTGGCGGTTGCATCCCACCAAGTCACCTACTCCCTCTTTTAGGAGAAGTCGCGCGATCGCCACTCCCGCGGCGCCCACCCCGAGAAGGGCCACGCGCACGTTGGCGAGATCCTTACCGACGACACGGAGAGCGTTTCGCAACGCGGCGTAGACCACGACCGCAGTGCCGTGTTGATCGTCGTGGAAGACCGGGATGTCCAGACGCTCGCGCAGACGCTGCTCGATTTCGAAGCAGCGGGGGGCGGCGATGTCCTCCAGGTTGATTCCTCCGTAGACCGGGGCCAAGCACTCGACAATACGGACAATCTCGTCCACGTCTTGAGTGGCGAGACAGACCGGCCACGCGTCAATATCGGCGAAACGCTTGAAGAGTAGGGCCTTCCCCTCCATCACCGGCAGGGCCGCCTCCGGACCGATGTTGCCCAGTCCGAGTACGGCCGACCCGTCGGTCACGACGGCCACCGTATTACGCTTGATGGTGAGCTTGCGCGCGAGGGTGACGTCTTTCGCGATGGCGCTCGAGATTCTCGCAACCCCCGGGGTGTACGCCATCGAGAGGTCGTCGCGAGTCTTCAGGGCAACCTTCGGCTGGACGGCGATCGTACCCCCCAGGTGCATCAAAAAGGTCCGGTCACTTAGAGCGATCACGTTGGCGCCGGCCAGAGTGTTGACCGCCTCCCTCAAGGACTCGGCGTGTTCCTCGCCGAGGGCGTTGCACGTGACGTCAATGACCATCTTTCCTTCGACCGGTTCGGAGACGTCCAGGGCGGTCACCAGGCCGTTGGCGCTGTTCACCGCACTCGAGACTTCCGCGATAAGCGAAGCGCGTTCCAACGTCACGCGCATGGTGATGGAGTACGAGGCACTCGCGACTCTCATGGACCGACCTTTCTACGTGCGGACCAGCTCCCCGGAGTTAGCGGATAACACGAGTCCGCTGCCCATGGTAACCCTCGGCGAGACTCCCTCCAGTAAGGACTGAAGGCCTAAGAAAGTTTTATATCGGAAACGGGTTTCGGGGCCTCTTTCGTCACCGGGGACACCTCATCTAAGGGTTGTCCCGCGGGCTCCGGGAGGGCTCGAGTCAACCAGAGACCCCCGAGGGAGGCCACCGCAGCCATGGCGAGCATGCCTCGAAGACCCCAGTGATTCTGAAGGATGGGGACGAGAAACACGCCCAGGAAGGCGCCGAGTTTGCCCACTCCCGCCGCGACCCCGTGTCCCGTCGTGCGTTGGGAGACCGGGAAGAGTTCCGAGGGGAGAACGAAGGTCGTCGTATTAGGTCCGAACTCGACAAAGAAGTAGCTCACTCCGAAGATCGCGAGGAAGGGAGCCACGTGCGTCACCAGTGGGGGCGCGAGCGCGAGCAGGCCGAAACATCCCGCCATCACGGCGAAACCGAGATACTGAAGTCGCCGGTGCCCGATCCGGTCCATCCTCACAATGGCGAGGCCGTACCCCGGGAGCGCAAAGAGGACGAAGAGCAGAAGTGACCAGGCGAGTTTGGCTTCGAGGGATGCCGTCGGGTCTACTTCCTTCAGAATCTGCGGGAGTGAGAGCGTGTTGCCGTAGTAGGCGTAGTCGAAGAGAAACCAGGAACCGGCCGTCGCGACGAGCAGTCGAATCATCCGCCGGTCACGCAGGAAGGCCCGAATAGAGAGGCGCTCGGGAGAGTTCGGGGCGACGGACTCACTCGTGACCGTGCCCTCGGAGAAGTCCCTCAGATGCGCGAGGGCGAGGGCCGTGTCACCCTGCACACTGGCGACGAATCGGGGCGACTCGGGCATTCGGGCTCGCAGGACAATCACCGACGCCGCGGGAATCACGCCCACACCGAGGAGAATACGCCACACGATCTGACTCGACAGCCCCGAGGACAACAGAACGAGTCCCACGAGAGGGCCCACAATCAAACCGAGGGCCTGCATCGAAAAGACGAGCGAGACCATGCGACCGCGATCCGCTCGATTGGCGTACTCACTCATGAGCACCGCCGAGACGGGATAATCTCCCCCGACTCCGAGACCGAGAACAACGCGGGCCACAATGAGCCACGCGGCCGAGGGGGCGAGGGCGGAACCGAGAGCACCGACGATCATCACGCTCGCCACCGTGACGTAGACCGTCTTTCGTCCAAAGATGTCGGCGAGTCGCCCGAACACGAACGCTCCCAAAACCGCTCCGAGAATGGCCGCCCCGGTCACCCAACTGGTCTCGGTCGTCGAGAGATGCCACTGACTCTTCACCAACGTGGCCACCGTCGAAATGACGAAGAGGTCGTAGGCGTCAGTGAAGAAGCCCATGCCGGAGACCACGACCGCGCGTCGGTGGAAGCGACTCCGGGGCGCCTCGTCCAGTAATCCCGCGACGGTACTCATCGGGCGCCTTTCGTGGAGTAGGTAGGGAGAGTGAGAAAAGTTCTAACCACCCCTCTAGTCTTTCTCGCCCGCGGCGAAGTCGCCCTCGTCAGAGTGACCCTAAGGTAAACGGAAAGTGAAGATAAAGTGATCTCTTTTGTTCACACTTTCGTCACGTTTCGGACATCTCTCTGGAGGGAGGTCACGCTCCTCACTAGCCTGGCCTGACCGTGGCCACCCTTCTCGATCTTCAGCACGTCCAACTTCACGGTTCCGATCGTCCACTGTTGAGCGACGCCTCCCTCACGATCTCGAGCGGTGAACGAATCGGCGTGGTGGGCGCTAACGGAGTCGGTAAGTCCAGTCTGCTGCGGGTCCTCGCCGGCCTCCACGAGCCCGACTCGGGACTCGTGGTTCTCTCTCGGGGGCTTCGCCGGGGTTACCTCGCCCAGGAGCCGGAACTCCCGGAGGGGCTCGTCGGACAGGTGGTGGGTGGTACCTGGGAGAGCGAGGCCCATCTCGACCGTTTGGGGATGAGCTCTCTCGCCTCCCACACCACCACCGTCCTGTCGGGGGGACAACGCAAGCGTCTCGCTCTGATCGAACTGCTCACTCGAGAACAAGACCTTCTCGTCTTGGACGAACCGACAAACCACCTGGACCTACCCGCGATCGACTGGCTCGAAGAGCAGATTCGTCGAACTCGGGCGGCGGTCGTCCTGGTCAGCCACGACCGTTTCTTGCTCGACCGCATCTGCACCACGATGGTCGAAATCGACGCGGGTGACCTCTACCGACACAGCGGAGGATACGACTCCTACCTCGAAGGTCGGGCCCTGCGCGACGAACAGGATGAACGCGCCGAGCGCGTACGGCGGAACCTGGCCCGGACCGAACTCGCCTGGCTGCGCCGGGGGGCGAAGGCTCGCACCCGAAAGCCCCAAGCCCGCATCGACGCCGCCGAACGACTCATCGCCGCCCAGCGCGACGTCCCGGACCGCGACGGGCGCTTGGACCTCGTCGTCGATACCCCCCGCTTGGGGGATACGGTCGTCAAGTTGCACCGAGTCAGCCTCGGGTACGCCGAAGGACCCGAGATTATCCACGGCGTCGATCTCGACCTCGGCCCCGGGGATCGGGTGGGAATCGTTGGACCTAACGGAGTGGGTAAGTCCACCCTGCTCCACCTCCTCGCCGGACAGCTCACTCCCCGCCGAGGAACCTTGAAGGTGGGACCCCGAGTAGTCACGTCGCTCTTCGAACAAAACGACACTCGCCTCGACCCCCGTCGGACGGTCCAAGAGCTGGTCGCGGGACCTCAAGGACAACCCGGCTCTCCCGCCGACGTGGCCCTCATGCGCCAGTTCGGATTCAGCGGGGCCCTCACTCTGGCCCCCTCCGGCCATCTCTCCGGGGGAGAACGACGACGACTCCAGTTACTCCTCGCTCTCAGCGTCCGCCCGAACCTGCTCCTCCTGGACGAACCCACGAACGACCTCGACCTCGAAACCATTCGGCTACTCGAGGACTTCATCGCCCGGTGGCCGGGAACTCTCGTCGTGGTCAGTCACGACCGCGCCTTTCTCAGCCGCACGACCGACCGCCTCTTCGAAGTCGTCACCGACGGAAGCGTCCGGGAGTTCCCGGGCGGAATCGACGGTCTGATGGAGCGAGGATTCACCCAGGTGGGTGACGCCGCGGAGGACTCCGTCCCGCGGGGACGCCTTCAGCGCGACGCCGAAAAGGAGATGGGCCGCCTCGAGCGGCGCCGACGCAGTCTCGAAGAACGTATCGGACAGTCGAGTGACCTCGACGAGCAGCGCCGCTGGCACGACGAACTCCAAACGGTGGTCCGAGAGCTCGCCGAAGCGGAGGAACGCTGGTTGAGTTTGTTTGACTACGACTAGCCCGGGGCTCTCGCACGAGAGGAGCGGTAGAGTACGTATTCGCCCCGTCGCCGAGGAGTTCCGTGGCCACCGTCGTGACCCCAGAGGCTCATATCGCCTCGCCCTCCTTCCCACTCTGGTCACCTCGCGCCGTGACGAGGGCGATCGGGGTCCTGGCGAGCGTCATCGTCTTTCTCGAACTTCTCCACCCCGGAGTCATCGACTCTTACGACTCCGGGGTCTACTACGACGCCGCCTGGCGTCTCCTCACCGGAGTTGTCCCCTACCGCGACTACGTCTTCGTCCAACCCCCGGGTATCACCATGGTCCTCGCGCCCGCCGCCCTCGTCGGTCACCTCGCGACGACGTCGGCCGGATTCTGGGTGGGTCGGCTCATGTCGGGCGCGGTGAGCGTGATCAACGCCCTCCTCGTCACCACCGTTTTGCGCAGTCGAGGGCGAGCCGCCATGTGGATAGGGGGCCTCGCCATGGCCGTTACCCCCGTCACGAACTTCGTCGGAACAGGGGTCAAGCTCGAACCCTTCTTTATGTTCTTCGTCTTGCTCGGAGTGCGAAACCTCTTCGCTCGACCCCGTGAAGTCCCCACTCGAGGTGAGCTTTTGGCGGCCGGTGCCTACTTCGCCGCCGCGATCTCGATTAAGGGATGGGCGGTCATCCCCGCTCTGGTCGCGGTCGGCGTTCTCGCACCACAGTTTCGGCGGCGCCTGGCCTGGCTCCTCCTGAGCATGGTCCTCGGAATCGGTCTTCTCTTTGGCCCCTTCTTCCTCCTCGCCCCCGGAGCCATGTGGCACCAAATTGTCGTCGAACAAGTCACCCGGGCCGTCCCTTCGGTGACGCCAGTCCTCAATCGCCTGATTGATCTCTCCGGGTACCAGGGCACCTGGCTCGCTCCGAACTCCGTGACCGTGATAGTCCTCATGCTCGGCGCCCTGGTCGTGGTGGTCTTCGCCGCCCGTGAGAGAGAACGGGACCTCCTAGGACCCTTCGCCAGTATCACGAGCGTGGTGGGTACCATCGCCATCGTGGCGACACCCCAGTTCTTTCCGTACTACTGCTACCTCGTGACGCCCTACCTCGCGATTGCGACCGCTCTCGTCGGATCTCGCCTTGTGCGCTCACCCCGAGCCCACCACTGGCGCATGGAGCCCCGCCTCGCCCGAGGGCTCCTCGTCGCCGGTCTCCTATCGGTGGCGACCCTCGCCGACACCACCCTGGCCAGTTACGAACGGTCCGCCACCGCCGCGGCGGCCGTGGCCACCTCAGCTATTGATCGCTACGTTCCGGCCGGATCCTGCGTGGTCTACGACGTCGTCTACCTGGGGGTCGTGACCGACCGATTGAGTGACTCTCCCCACTGTCCCCTCATCATCGACTCCTACGGAATGTGGCTCGGCAACGGGAACCAACTGGTCGCTCCCCCGGCTCACTTCTCCGAGCAGTGGCGTCGATACTTCGCCCACGCGCAGTACGTCGTGCTCAGTAACAACGAGTCCACCTTTATACCGTGGACACCCGCTCTCACTACGTGGTTTCAGGGCTCCTACGCCCCCCTCTACGGTAAGGACGGGGTCCACATTTTTCGACGGTTGGCGACTCGCTAATGAACAGCGAGCATCTCGAAGGCTGCTTCGTGCGACCCTCGTGCAGGGCGAACTCTCTCGTGATTCGCGTCACCAGGCGACGGGGCGTGGACGCTCTCGACCGCCCTACGCCGTTCGAGGAGTAGCGGCGAGAACCTGGTCTCACCACCAGAGTTGCGCATCGCTGAAGACGGATTCATTGTGGGCCCCCGTGCACGCCCGCTCGCAGGGCGCATCACCTCACTGCTCACTTACCCCTAGAGAGCGAAGTCGTTCCAACAAGAACCGGCGAAACTGGTGGTTATCGACGTGCACACCCACTCGCTGAGTCGATTCGGCGTGAACTCGGCGACGGTCGATGAAGGTGGCCCCGCGCGCGTGCTCTCCCGTCACTTCGACCGCGAGGCGCACCCCCTGGAGCGAGATCGCCCCCGGACTCACGAGTTCGTAGACGCACATCGCGTCGTGCATGATGATGTCACGGTTCCCGTACCACTCGTCGTGGAAGGCGGCGTAGGGTTCGAGCATCCCGGCGCAACGATCCCCCACGACCGTGCCCCACGAGCGCATCTCGTCGAGGTCCTCGTCCACGAGATAGGCCTGGTGGGTGAGGTCGAGGGGCATCAAGGTGATGGGCCATTCGGCGGCGAAGACGGAACGGGCGGCCTCGGGGTCGACCCAGATGTTGAACTCCGCGGCCGGAGTCACGTTTCCCTCGAAGGAGGCCCCACCCATGATGACGAGTTCCTCGACCATCGTCGCGAGATCCGGGTGACGTTCGAGGGCGACGGCCAGATTAGTGAGGGGGCCGATGGCCACGATGGTGAGAGGACCCTCTGAGGCCGCGTCGTAGATCACCTCAGCCGCGTGTCGGGGATCGAGGGGGGTCACCGGCTCGGGCCACTCCAGATCTCCGAGCCCGTCGTGACCGTGCACGACCGACTCCTCACTCACTCGCTCACTCAGCGGCTCGGCGCACCCGGCGGCGACGATGACGCGACGACCGACGAGGTCCACGAGACGTCGAGCGTTGAGAGTGGTCTTGTCTAGTCCCACGTTTCCCGCGACCGCGGTGATGGCCACCAGTTCGATGTCGGGGCTCGCGAAGGCGAGAAGGATGGCGACGGCGTCGTCCACCCCCGGGTCGGTATCGATTAGGACTCGGCGTCGATCCACGTCAAGATCTCCTCTCTCGTTGGTAGAGCTCCCTGTGCTCCCGGGGCCGTGGTGGCGAAGGCCCCGGCGTAAACCGCCCGTCGAAGGACTACGTCGGGGCTCTCTCCCCGAGCCCACTCGAGGGCGTAGGCCGCGCAGAAGGCGTCGCCGGCCCCCACGGTATCGATCGCCTCGACTCGGGGAGCCGGGACGGAGTGGGTCTCTTCACCAAAGTGCCAGACCGAGGCTCCGCGCGCACCGCGCGTCACGACACAGTGACCCAGTCGACCGAGGTCGATCTCTTTCGCTTCGAGTTCGTTCACCACCACCACCGCGCAGCGTTCCATCAGGGCGAGTGTCGCTCGCCCGGTCGGCGACGCGTTGAGAACGAGGGGAACCTCGCGGTCCAGTAGTTCGATGATCGGTTCGAGAACCACCTCTAACTGGGCGAGCACCACGTCCACCTCCGGGAGGCTCTCTACTCGGAGGTCGGCGTTGGCTCCGGGAGCCACCACAATCTGGTTCTCACCCCGATCGTCCACGGTGATGTAGGCGACACCGGTGGGTCGATGAGACCGGCGACAGGCGCTCACGTCGACTCCCCGGGTGAGCGCGTTATCGAGCACCCACGTTCCCTCGGAGTCTTCTCCGACCGAAGCGACGAGGAAGGTCGGCGATCCCCAGCGACGAGCGGCCACGGCCTGATTCGCGCCCTTTCCTCCGGGCGCACGCACCGGGTCGGAACCGAGGACCGTCTCTCCTCGCGCGGGGAGTCGGGGTACCGAGACGATGACGTCGACGTTGCAACTACCCACCACCGCGACTCGCGGAGCGGTCACGAACGACCTCAGCCCTTAGGCAGGAACTGGTTGGTGTAGTAGGTCGAGGGAGCAGGAACCTTCGAAATAAGACCGATTCCCTTAAGTGCCGTCGCCAACGTCGACCACTGGGCGTTCGTCTGCACGAAGTACTGGTGGTGAGAGTTGGTGAGGAAGGGAATAGTCAGCTGCCACCCGAGTTGGTTGTAGGCGTTGGTGTACCCACTCTGCGGATAGGTCTTATCGAAGAGATTGGTGGCCAGAGTAGGGTGAGCCGCGGCCCACGCCGTCGCCTTCGAGATCGCCGACATGAAGGCCGTCAGCGTCGCGGAGTTCTTCGTGGCGTAGGACTTCGTCGTGGCGTAGACCCATACCGGGATGTTCGGGGCCCCGACCGCAGTACCGAGTACCTGCACCTCTTTACCCTTAACCTTCGCTCCCACAAAACCGGGGGTCTCGTAGTTCGTAGTGGAGGTCGAAACGTTGACCTTTCCGGCGAGCAGATCGGTGAGGTCGTTGCCGGACGGAGCGGTCAGAACCTTCACCTGGGAGAGCTTCAGTCCGGCGTGACGCAAGACGAACGGCAGCATGGCTTCGGTCCAGGTGTCCCCGTAGGAGAAAATGGTCTTGCCCAAGAGGTCCGCACGAATGTGTTGAGCGTTCAACTGGACTCCGGGCTTTGCGAACAACGCCCAGTTGTTCGACATGGAGTAGTTACCGATCGATACGACCGGCGCCCCGGCGTTGACCGAGACTCCCATGTCGGTGGTGGTAATGAAACCAACCTGAGCCGCTCCAGTGGTCAAGAGCTGGGTCGTTGTCGAGGTGTTGGGAGGGAACTTCACCAAGACGTTCAGTCCGGCCTTCGCGAAGAATCCCTCCTTTTGGGCGACGACCACCGGGGTCAACTCGAAGTCCGGGCCCGGGAAGTCGTAGGCGAACGTGACGCTCTTCAGCGTGGCGCCCGAGGACGCCGAGGCGGTCACTCCGAGCGAAGCGAGTGCGGCCACACTAAAAAGGGCGGTGAATGAACGAAAACGCATTGTGTCTTCCTCCCCGAAGAACGATGATGAACGAAGGCTACTGGTCCGCTGCCGGGCGTGCAACGCGACGCCGGCGCGCGACGTTGCGCCGTTGCCAGGGCGTGAGCAACATCTCCACTCCGGCGACGAGCAAAAACCACCCGATACCGATGACGGTCATCACCAGGGTCGTTCCGTAGACGGCGGGAGTCTGGAGATTGGCGCTGGCGTGTTCTTGGTAGAACGCGAGGGAGGAACCAGTCGATCCCACGAGTTCGGCGATAATCGCCCCACCGACCGCGTAGGTGGCCCCAATCTTTAAACCGCTAAACAGCGGCGTGGAGATTCCGGGTAACTCGATCTGAGTAAAGGTGCGCCACGAGGAGGCGCCGTAGACCCGGGCCAGATTGAGGAGGTCCTGATCTACGTGGGTGAGCCCGTCGACGACGTTGACAGTGACGGGAAAGAAAACAATCCAGGCCACAATGACGATCTTCGGCGTGACCGAGAATCCGAGAATCAACACGAGCGGTGACGCGAGGGCAATGATGGGCACCGCCTGGGAGAGCACCAGCAGGGGGTACACCAGGCGTCGAATGAGTTCCAATTTGGACATCACCACACCGAGCACAACGCCGAGAATCGCTCCGAAGAAGAATCCGTAGACGGTCTCTCTTATCGTCCCGAGTACGAGGGGCCAGAGCAGCCCCCAGTTCTGAATCACCGCCATCACCGCGTCCCAGGGTTTGGGGGCGACGTAGGGCTGTACGTGGAATCCCACGATGACGAGTTGCCAGATGAGGCCCACAATCCCGATGGAGATGAGGGGAATCAGCACCGACCGCAGAGTTTTTTTCACGCACTCTCCCGAGAGTGCAGCAGGTGCATGATCGTGCTCTTTAACTCAATGAACTGCGGGTCGGTCAGCACGTCCAACTCTCGGGGTCGCGCCAACGTGTTGGGAAGGTCGGCCACCACTCGCCCCGGACGTGGCGACATCACCAAGATTCGGTCCGAGAGGAAAATGGACTCGTCCACGTCGTGGGTAATGAAGAGAACCGTTCGGCCCGTCTCTCGCCATACGTTTAAGAGCCAACTCTGCATCTCGAGACGGGTCTGGGCGTCGAGGGCCCCGAAGGGCTCGTCGAGCAGAAGAAGCGGTTGATGAGCCACGAGAGTACGCATAAAGGCGACCCGCTGACGCATTCCTCCCGACAGTGCCTTCGGGTAGTGATTCAAGAACTCGCCGAGACCGTACCTCGTCGCGATATCGCGAGCCTCGCGCCGATCGTCGTCGCTCACCCGACGAGTGAGACGGGCCACCATGGTGATGTTGTCCTCCACGGTGCGCCAGGGGACCAGGAGGTCCTTTTGGAGCATGTACCCCACGTGACCACTGAGACCGAGCACCGAGGATCCCGAGACCCGCACGTCTCCACCGGAGTCGGGGACGAGAAGACCCGCGATGATGTTGAAGAGGGTTGACTTTCCGCAGCCCGACGGCCCCACGATGGAGACGAAGGAACCCTCCTCAACGCGCAGTGAGGTGGGGGCGAGAACAGTGGTGCCGGCGAAGGTTTTCGCGATGGCATCGACATCGAGGAGCGCCGAGGACACGGGCCCCAATCTATCGAGAACAACTTCACGACGTTCGGAGAGGGGAGATGAGGCGATGTATCGCGATTCTTACGGATGACTTACCACGGCCTGAGTTCTTCTTTCAGAAAGTTGGCCAGGATGAGCGTCGCCAACGAAAGGAACCCTATGAATGCCCTGCGTCGAGGAGTACGTAACGCCTTCCGTAACTCCATGCGAACCATCGGCGTCGTCGTGATCTTGGCCGTCGCCGTGTCGCTCAGCATCTCCATGCTGATCGCCCGCAGCGCGGTTTCCGCCAAGATCTCGTCGGTCAAATCCTCGACCGGTAACACGATTTCGGTGTCTCCGGCGGGATTCTTCGGATTCTCCGGCGGTGGCACTCCCCTCTCCGAGTCCTCCGTGAAGGGCCTCCTCGGTGTTCCTCACGTCACTGCCGTCCAGGCCAGCCTGGCCGAACGCCTCAGCTCGACGACCACCTCACTCACCTCCCCCACGAGGGCCGGCACTCTCGGTGGATTCGGCGGAGCGGGTGGGACCCGCACCATCCCGATACGAGTCATCGGAACCAACTCCCCGGGCAGTTCCCTCGTCGGCGGGGCGAACGGAGGAGGCACGGAAAAGTTGGTGGCGGGCAGCTCCTTCTCCTCCACCTCCACTGCCGACGTCGCGCTTGTCGGCCAGACTCTCGCCACGACGAACTCCCTAAGTGTCGGCTCGACCTTCACGGCCTGGGGAAAGACCATCAAGGTGATCGGCATCTACACGGCGGGCTCCCGGTTCGCCGACTCCGACGTGGTGATGCCCCTCGCCGCCCTGCAGAGCCTCGCCGGAGCGGCGAACCAGGTCACGTCGGCCACCGTCACCGTCGACACCATCAACAACGTCGCCGGAGCCGTCACCGCGATTCAGGCGAAGCTCGGAAGTGCGGCGGACGTCACGAGCACCCAGTCAACGGTCCAGAACGCTCTCTCACCCCTTAACTCGGTCCAGACCATCTCGACCTACACCCTCATCGGATCGGTCGTGGGTGCGGCGGTGATTCTGCTGCTCTCCATGCTCATGATCGTTCGAGAACGCCGGCGTGAAGTCGGCGTCTTGAAGGCGCTCGGCGCCACCGACCGGGGGGTCATCGCCCAGTTCATCGCGGAGTCCACCACCTTCACCGTGATGGGTGCGCTGGTCGGACTCGTCGGGGGAGTTCTTCTCGCCAACCCCATCACGACGGCGCTCGTTAGCGCGTCGGGGGGATCGACGGGCGGGGGGTTCGTGCGCCGCGGAGCGGGCGTCTTCGGGGGCTCTAACGGCTTTACTCCACCCACCGGTACCGGGGGCGGAGGACTCGGCTTCAGGTTCCGCGGCCTCGGGAGCGCCTTCTCCCAGGTCCACGCCGCCGCGGGCTGGTCGACCCTGCTCTTCGCCCGCGTGGCCGCCCTCGTCATCGCCGCCGTCGGCTCTACGGTCGCCGCCGGCACCATCGTTCGTATCCGTCCCGCCGAAGTCCTGAGGAGTGAGTAATGCTGTCCGTCACTAATTTGAACAAGTCCTTCTCCAGCGGGGGCGGTGAGGTCCACGCCGTACGCGACGTCAGTTTTCGAGCCGACAACGGGGAGGTCGTCGCCATCGTGGGCGCGTCGGGCTCGGGTAAGTCGACCCTCTTGTCCCTCCTCGGTCTCCTCGACGCCCCGGACTCGGGCTCCATCGAGATCGACGGAACCCAACTCGCCCGCCTCGACGCCGCCGGACGAACCAAGTACCGGGCGAGTGACGTGGGCTTCGTCTTCCAGTCCTTCAACCTGATTCCCAACCTGACGGCCCTCGAGAACGTGCAACTCGCCCTCGAGTTCGCCAACTGGCCCAAGGACTCCCGCGAGTCCCGGGCCCGCGAGATGCTCGACATGGTGGGGTTAAACGACCACAAGGCCGATCGGCGCCCGGCGAAACTGTCGGGGGGAGAACAACAGCGAGTCGCCATCGCCCGCGCGTTCGCCGCCAACCCGAAGCTCATCTTGGCCGACGAACCCACCGGATCACTCGACCGTTCGACCGGCCAGAAGATTGTCACCCTGTTACGCCAGGCGGCCGCGACCAGGGGCACCACCGTTCTCGTGGTCACTCACGACGACAAAGTGGCCCAGCAGGCCGACCGACGCTTCGAGATCGAGGACGGCGTCCTCGTCGAAATCAGCTGAGAATACTCAGCTCGCCCACGAGGCTGGCCCCCGTCTCCCCGGGGTGGGCTAGCCTCGTGGGCTGTCATGGCCCTTTCGATTGGAATCGTTGGACTGCCGAATGTTGGTAAGTCCACTCTCTTTAACGCGCTCACTAACAACGACGTCCTCGCGGCGAACTACCCCTTCGCCACCATTGAACCCAACGTCGGGGTGGTGGCGGTCCCCGACCCCCGCCTTCACCAGTTGGCCGACATCTTTCACTCCGAAAAGATCGTGCCGGCGAGCGTCACCTTCGTCGATATTGCGGGCATCGTGCGAGGAGCCAGCGAGGGCGAAGGACTGGGCAACCAGTTTCTCGCCGCGATCCGTGAAGCGAACGCTATCTGTGAAGTGGTTCGAGTCTTCGCCGACGGCGACGTCATCCACGTGGAGGGTCGAATCGATCCACGGGGCGACATCGAGACCATTGAAACGGAGTTGATTCTCGCCGATCTCCAGACCCTCGACAAGGCGATCGTCCGCCTGGAGAGGGAGTCACGGCGCGCGCCCGACGTGCGCGGAGCGCTCGAAGCGGCGAAGCGTGCCCGCGAGGCGCTGAACCAGGGTCAGTTGGCGTCGCGGTCGGCGGAGGTGGATCTCGAGGCCATCGCCGAACTCCAGTTATTGACGGCGAAACCCTTTATCTACGTGTTCAACGTCGACGAGGACAGCCTCGTCGACGAGGCGGTCCGTACTCGCCTGGTCGCCTCGGTCGCTCCGGCACCCGTCGTGGTGTTGTGCGCGAAGATCGAGGCCGAACTGGCCGGACTCGAGACTGACGACGCCACTGAACTCCTCGCGAGCTACGGCCAGTCCGAGTCCGGGCTGGCCCAACTCTCCCGAGTGGGCTTCACCACTCTCGGTCTCCAGACCTACCTCACCGCCGGACCCAAAGAGGCTCGCGCCTGGACCATTCGCCAGGGGGCGACCGCGCCGGAGGCGGCCGGAGAGATTCACTCGGACTTTCAGAAACACTTCATCAAGGCGGAGGTCGTCGCCTTCGACGATCTCGTGGTCGCCGGGTCAATACCGGCGGCCCGCGCGGCCGGACGAGCCCGCATCGAGGGCAAGGACTACGTGATGCGTGACGGCGACGTGGTCGAGTTCCGGGTCAACGCCTAGTTCCGATGGGGCCACACCTTCTCACTGTTCGCCACCCGCTCTCTGTAACCGGTTCCATTTTCACCCCACCTCCCTCGAAGGATTCGTCGTGAGTTCGACCACCTCCTGGTTGCGAGCGGTGCGCCTCCTCTTCTTGCTCGAAGGTTTACCGGGAGCGGCCCTCTTCACGCGCATGCCCGAAGTACGTCAAACCATTCACGTCAACACCGGGGCTCTCGGCCTGGTGCTGATTGGGGGATCTCTCGGAGCGCTGGTCTCTCTCGCGTTCTCTTCGCGCCTGATCGAACGGTGGGGGACTCGTCGACTCATCGTGTCCGGCTTCGCGCTGGCGTCGAGCTCCGGTCTGATCGCCGCCGCCTCCCTCGCGCGCCACCTCGCGTTCGGCCTCTTCGTGAGTTATATCCTCTCCGGATTCTTCATCGCCGGTGCTGACGTCGCACTCAACTTGGACGGGACTGTCCTCGAAGAAAAGTTGGGACGCTCCGTCATGCCGGGCCTCCACGCGGGCTACTCCATCGGCACGTTCGCCGCGGTGGGTCTGGCCACTCTCGCCATCTCTCGTCACTTTTCCCTCGTCGCTCAGACCGTCATCCTCGCCGTGGTCGTCGGCGTCGTCCCGGTACTTTTGCGCCACCGCATACCCAACGAGACCGGGCGTCGCCAGACCCACGACGAGTCGTCCGAGGCTGACACCTTTCGACCCTGGCACGACCCCACCATCGTGATGCTCGGGCTCGGGCTCCTCGGATTCTCTCTCGCGGAGGGGGCCTCGAACGACTGGCTGACCCTGGCGGTCGTGCAGGGCGATCACGCCTCTCACGCGGCCGGGGGCATCGCCTACGCCTGTTTGACGGTGACGATGGTCCTCACGCGAATTACCGGCACGCGACTGGTCAATCGATTCGGTCGAGTCCGGGTCATACGAACTCTCGGAGTTTTCGGAGGGCTCGGCATCGTTCTTATTGCCGCCTCCCACTCGACCCTCGGGGCCGACCTCGGGGCCGCTCTATGGGGACTCGGCATCGCTCTGGCGTTCCCCCTCTTTCTCTCCGCCGCCGGCGAGAGTTCCCACGCCGCACGCTCTGTCCCCTTCGTCGCCACCGCCGGGTACGGAGCCTCCCTCGTTGGTCCACCCCTGCTCGGATTCCTCGCTCAAGGCGTCGGACTTCTCCACATGCTCTACCTCACCGCCGCCCTCGTCTTCGTGGCGAGTGTGCTGGCGCGCGCCACCGCGCCGCGTTCGTGACGCTCACCGCAGGTAGCGCCTAACCTACGGGGAGGCGTTTTTACGACAGAGGTCGGCGCCGTGTCGCTATCCCACGTCCCCGTGAAGGAGTCCTCATGGCCCACTTCGACTTTCGAGTCGCCGACCTCTCGCTCGCGTCCTTCGGACGCGCCGAAATAATCCTCGCCGAGCACGAAATGCCCGGTCTCATGGCGATGCGCGCCGAGTTCGGCGAAAGCCAACCACTGAAGGGCGCCCGCATCGCGGGTTCGCTCCACATGACCGTGCAGACCGCGGTACTCATCGAGACCCTCGTGGCTCTCGGAGCTGACGTGCGCTGGGCGAGTTGCAACATCTTCTCGACTCAGGACCACGCCGCCGCCGCGGTCGTCGTAGGTCCGGAGGGGACCCCCGAGGACCCCCGAGGAGTCCCGGTCTTCGCCTGGAAGGGCGAGAGTCTCGAAGAGTACTGGTGGTGCACCGAGCAGATTCTGCGCTGGCCGAACGCGGCCGGTCCCACCACCATTCTGGATGACGGAGGGGACGCGACCCTCCTCGTGCATAAGGGCCTCGAGTTCGAGCGCGCCGGTTTCGTTCCCGCCCCCGACCAGAGCGACTCCGAGGAGTACCGCGTCATCTTGAACCTGCTCGAGCGGATGGTCTCGTCCGGAGAGATCTTCTTCGCCCCCCTCGCCGAAGGCATCGTGGGGGTCTCCGAAGAGACGACGACCGGCGTCCACCGGCTCTACGAGATGGAGCGCGACGGCACCCTCCTGTTCCCCGCTATCAACGTGAACGACTCGGTCACTAAGTCGAAGTTCGACAACAAGTACGGGTGTCGCCACTCGCTCATTGACGGAATCAATCGTGCGACCGACACGCTCATCGGCGGCAAGGTCGCCGTGGTGTGTGGCTACGGTGACGTGGGTAAGGGCTGCGCGGAGTCCCTTCGCGGGCAAGGGGCCCGGGTGGTCGTGACCGAGATTGACCCCATCTGCGCTCTGCAGGCGGCCATGGATGGATACCAGGTCACCACTCTCGAAGAGATCATCGGATTCGCCGACATCATCATCACGGCCACCGGTAATCGGGACGTCGTGACGGTCGATCACATGACCCAAATGAAGCACCAGGCGATTCTCGGCAACATTGGTCACTTCGACAACGAGATCGACATGGCCGGCTTGGCAAGTCTTCCCGGCGTTCGCCGCGAGACCATCAAGCCCCAGGTGGACAAGTGGATCTTTCCCTCCGGACGCACCATCATCGTGCTCTCCGAGGGTCGCCTCCTCAACTTGGGCAACGCGACCGGCCACCCCAGCTTCGTGATGTCCAACTCCTTCACGAACCAGACCATGGCCCAGATTGAGCTCGTCACCCGCCACGGCGAGTACGAGAACAAGGTGTACGTGCTCCCGAAGGCCCTCGACGAGAAGGTGGCGCGACTCCACCTCGACGCCCTCGGAGTGAAGTTGACCGAACTCTCGAAGTTCCAGGCGGAGTACATCGGAGTGGCGGTTGAGGGGCCCTACAAGCCCGACACCTACCGCTACTAGTTCGTCCGACCCGTCTCGTCCCCGCTCCCCCGAAGGGGCACGGGGACGAGACGGGTCGTCGAGAACCTAGAGAATCGCCCCGCGCGACTCGATGACGTCGCGGTAGCGGTAGTAGGAGTCCTTCGGGATTCGCTGCCCGCTCGGGTAGTCCACCCACACGATGCCGAAGCGTCGGGAGTAGCCGAGTGCCCACTCGAAGTTGTCGAGAAGACTCCATAAGAAGTAGCCCTTGACGTTGACACCCTTCGCGATCGCGTCACGAACGGCGATCAGGTGCTGGTCAATGTAGGCCACTCGTTCGGAGTCGTGGACCCGACCCGACGGATCGACGTAGTCGGCGTAGGCCGCGCCGTTCTCCGTGATGAGAATGGGCAAGTCGGTGTAGTCGTCGCGCAAGCTCACGAGGAGATCGGTGAGCCCGACCGGCTGCACGGGCCACCCCATCAACGTGAGCTGGTCACTCGGAGCGCCCACGGAGACGGCGGCGAGGTCCACGTCGAACGCATTCGTTGACGGTGGTCCGGCGTTGAAGCCGAGCGCTCGCACCTCGGCGACCCGAGTCGGGTCACAGATTACGCCGGCTGAGTAGTAGTTAACGCCGAGGAAGTCGAGCGGGCGAGAGATAATCCCGAGATCTCCGTCCTGGACCACTTTAAAGCCGGGCGAACGCCCGGCGTAGTGATCCACCATGTGCTCGGGATAGGAACCCCGAAGAACGGGATCGAGGAAGAGACCATTCAGGTTCCCGCGGGCTCGCGCGGCGGCGGCCACGTCGAGAGGATCGTCAGTGGCGGGAGTAAATACGCTCAAGTTCAGCGTGATCCCCACTTCGGGCGCCCCGGCGGCGCGAAGAACGTCCACGCCCAGTCCGTGCGCGAGGAGAACGTGGTGGTTCGCCGCCACGGCTCGCCCGACGTCGTGGTGCCCGGGAGCGTGTGCTCCCGACCCGTAGCCGAGCCAGGACACGCACCAGGGCTCGTTAATCGTGATCCACTTGTCAACACCCTCGCTCACGAGTGGTGCGGCGACGAGTTCGACGTAGTCGGCGTAACGCTGGGCGACCTCTCGAGAACTCCAGCCACCCCGGTCCTCGAGATTCTGTGGCAGATCCCAGTGGTAGAGGGTGGCGAGTGGGGTGATGTTGCGATCGCGTAGTCCGGCGACCACCCGACGGTAGAAGTCGAGGCCGGCGACGTTCAAGGGCCCCTCCCCGTCGGGTTGGATGCGGGCCCAGGACAGGGAGAATCGGTAGGCGCTGACGCCAAGTTGTTGGAGCAGGTCGAGGTCTTCGTCGAGGCGGTGGAAGTGATCGCACGCCACGTCGCCGTTGTCGTGGTTGAGGACACCTCCGGTACGTGAGAACGTATCCCAGATAGAGGTTCCGCGACCGCCGGGTTCACCTACACCCTCAATCTGGTAGGCCGCCGTCGCGGTACCCCAGAGAAAGTCCGTGGGGAAACCTCCCGCGGAGTCAAGAGAGTCGGAGTTCATGAGAGATCTTTCGTTCGTAATGCGATGGCGGTTCGTCCCGCACCCCCGACGGGGAAGAAAACGGGGGTGCGGGACGAGGCTGCCGTGAACCGACCGGGCCTTAGGCCTTGGTCAGGTGGGACAGGATGAGCGGCAAGTACGGGTCGTTCGGACTCGGCATCGAGTACGGGTTAGACGCCGTGACAAAACCGTTGAAGCGCTTGCTCGAAAAGACGTTCCAGTCCGGGCCGTAGAACAGCGGGGCCACGGGAACCTGGGTCGTCATAATCTTGGCCAGACCCGTCACGGCGCCCTTCACGGCCGCCGTGTTACTCGGGTTGGTCCGCTGCAAGCTACCGATGAGGCTCTCCGCCACGTTGCTCTTGAAGAGCCCGTAGTCACCCGAGGTCGACGACGTACCGGCGTGGTTGCCGGAGTAGTCCAACCAACCCTGGTACTGCGTCAACGGACTCACTCCACCGTTACCCCAGTGCACGACACTCTGGAAGGATCCCTTCGAGAGGTCGGTGTACCACTGGCTGGCGGCGACACCATCAACGGAAGCGTTGATGTGGTCGGCCTTCAGGGTGTTGGAGATGAGTGCGTCGTCGGCGTAGTAGTCCGAGTAAGCCGTCGGGTCCTCAACGTTGAAGGCAATCTCGTTCGCGGAGTTGCCCCCGAGCGCGTAGTAGCCGTTCGAGTCCAACTTGTACCCGTGGCTCGTGAGGAACGCCCCCACCTTCGCCGCGCCGACACCCGCCGGGTTGATGTTGTTCGCGTATCCGTTCGGCATGAATGCCGTCTGGCTCGGGAGCAAACCACTGGACGAGGTCACCGGCTTCGAGTAACCGCTCTCGCCGTCTCGAGCGAGAATGTTGCGGTTAATCGCCATCGAGATGGCCTGGCGGACCACTGCGTACTTCAACTGGCCGTAGGTCGTGTTGAAGATCAACGACGCCGTGTTACCCGGAGCGAAGTAGTAGTGGTTAGTGGCCCGGTTCTTCGAGACGTACACCGCGTTGATGTTCGCGATGTCGTTGCCCGCCCAGTCCAGCTGACCGTTCACCAACGCGGTAGTCGCCGCGGCGTTCGATGAGTAACTGGGGACGTTCACGCCCGTCACGTACTCCTTGCCCTTCCAGTAGTGGGGGTTGGCCACAAACTTGATGAGGCTGCTCGAGTAGCTCTTCAGCACCATCGGTCCCGTTCCCACGGGGTTGGTGATGGTCGCCGTCGCCGGATTCTTGACCTTGCTCCAGAGGTGCTGGGGCACAATCAGAGTCTGGGCAATGTTGTAGATGTTGGAGTACTCCGGTGAGGCGTAGTGGAGGACAACCGTGTCGCCCACGACCTTCGCCGGGAACACCAACCCGGGCAGTCCATTGACGTTGGTCGCCGGAACGCTGTTCGCCAGGTTGAAGGTGTACGCCACGTCGGCCGCGGTGAAGGGCGTCCCATCACTCCACATCACACCCTTACGGATGGTGAAGGTCAGGATCTTGCCCCCGTCGGAGAACGCGTACGCCGTGGCGAGCCACGGGTACTGCACTCCGGCCTTCAACGTGTCGAACACGAACAGGGGTTCGTACGTCAGCGATCGCATGTTCATCTGCGTCGCCACCGAGTTCGAGTCCAGGGGGTTGAAGTTGTCGGTGAACGTGACACCGGTGTTGCTCTCCTCGGTGAGAACCGTGGAGTTGGCGATGCGTGGCGCTGAGGCTCCCGCCCCGGCTGCGGCGACCGCGCCGAGCGACAAAGTCGCCACGGCAGTCCCCAGCATCACTGCTTTCTTGAACATAACTATCCTTTTTGTTGTCTAGTCGGCTATCGCCGACGTTGTCGTTGTGACCGTGCGGGTCAGAAATGGGAGCGAGAGCCGACTAGGCACTCCTCCCGGGTCGCGCGAGCGCGACCTACGTGATCTCCCCCCCTCCTTTCTGCGAGTTCCGGGACGAGAAGAGGACCGATGCTTCCTCCACTCGCCAACATCGAACGCGGTGCCCAGTCCCAATCTCTACCAGTTCGGGAACCTGACGACGACAGCGATCATCGGCCAACGGACAGCGGGGTGCGAACCGACACCCCTCCTCCGGGAAGGCCGTAGCCGACGGGGCCTGAATCCGCACCCGGTCCTGGTGGCCCGGATCAGGGACTGAAGACACCAGCAGCTGGGTGTAGGGGTGACGAGGATGGTCCACTACGTCAGTTCCCTCGGCGACCTCGACCACCTGCCCGGCGTACATGACGAGGACCTCGTCAGCGATGTAGCGCGCCGACGCGATGTCGTGGGTGATGTAGAGAATGGCGAGGTGCTCTCGGTCACAGAGGTCCCGCAGGAGATTAAGAACGCCCAGGCGCACGGAGACGTCGAGCATCGAGATGGGTTCGTCGGCCAGCAACACCTTCGGGCGCACGCTCAGGGCTCGAGCGATGGAAACGCGCTGCAACTGTCCACCGGAGAGTTCGTGGGGATACCGGTCGAGGAACGACTCCCCCGGCGTGAGGGCGACCCTTTCGAGGAGCTCCTTCGAAAGAGCGGGGACCTCACGAGAGGCCGTGCCGTGGATGATGAGCGGCCGTTCGAGGACGTGGCGAATGGGGTGCACCGGATTGATGGAGGCGAAAGGGTCTTGGAGAACGAGTTGGACGGTCGCGGTGTAGGTCAAGTCGCGACGCTGGTGGGGGTCGATCACTTTCCCCCCCACGAGGAGTTCTCCCGCGCTCGGGCTCACCGTTCGAGCGAGCATCCGCGCGAGGACCGACTTACCGGATCCGCTCTCGCCGACGACCGCGGTCACGCGTCCCTCTCGCAACTGGACACTGACGTCCTCCACCGCCCGAAAGGGCCGACGACGAGCGAACGTGCTCCCCTGGGGCTTCACCAGGAACTCTTTAGTGAGCCCCCGGGCTTCGAGAAGTGGGGCGTCACTCACGAGCGAATCTCCAGACGTTCACGTACCGAGGGAGAACTATGAAAGCAGGCCAGCGAACGAGAACCCTCTACGACGAGTGGGGGTGAGCTGAGAGAGCACTCTTCACTCGCCAGGGGACAGCGGGGGTGAAAAGCGCAGCCGGTCGGGAGCGACGCCAGCGAGGGAGGCGAGCCCGGAATTCCGGACATCGGCACAATCTCTCCGCTCAACGGTGGAAAGGAGTTCATCAACCCGACCGTGTAGGGGTGACGGGGAATCGCGTACAGATCGCTCGAGTCGGCGCGCTCGACTACTCGACCGGCGTACATGACCATGATCTGTTCGGCCAACTCCACCAGGAGCGAGAGGTCGTGGGTGATGAAGATCATGGCGAACCCGAGGCGTTCACGGAGTTCTCGAAGTTCGTCGATAATCTCGCGTTGAGTCACGACGTCGAGCGCCGTGGTCGGTTCATCCATAATCACGAGATCGGGACTCAACGCGAGAGCCAGCGCGATCATGACTCGTTGGCGTTGGCCCCCGGAGAGTTCGTGGGGGAATCGGTCGAGGCGATCACTCTTGAGGCCCACCATGGCGAGTAGCTCTTCGGCGCGGGCGCGTCGCTCCGCCCGTGAAGTCCCTTGGCCGTGGTAGCGCAGGACCTCGTCGAACTCCTTGCCAATTCGACGGACCGGATTGAGAGCGCTGAGGGCACTCTGCAAGACCACCGAAATATGGCGCCAGCGTAGGGCACGGAGCTCACGTTCGTCGGCCGAGAGCAGATCGATCTCGCGTCGCTGCCCCTCTTCTCCAATGGTGAGCGACGCCGAACCGGAACGAATGACGCCGGGCGCTCGCAGTAGACGCGTCAGGCCGTAGACGAGAGTGGACTTACCCGATCCAGACTCCCCGGCAATCCCGAGGACTTCGGAGCGACCGAGAGAGAAGGTCACGTCGTGCACCGCCCGAACGGCCCGATCTCCCACGCCGTAGTCGACGCTGAAGTTCTCTACGCGCAGAATGGACTCGCTCACGATGAGACCCCCGACGTGTCGCGGAGTACCGGGGTCATCCCCAAGCGGGGCCGGGATACCCGGGCGCTCTTCGGGCCGCGCACCCGAACACCGGCCGCCCGAAGGCGAGGGTTAATGAACTCGTCAATCCCGAAGTTGAGCAGCGCGAGGCTTGTTCCTACGAGAGCAATGCAAATTCCGGGCGGAACGAACCAGTACCACTGGTTGGCCAGGAGGGCGTTGTTGGCCTGAGCCCAGTACATCATCGTTCCCCAGTTCCAGACTGAGGTATTGGTCAAGCCCAGATACGCCAGTGAGGTGTACGCCCCGACGGAGTAGAGAACCGTGAAGAGGAGAGAAGACGCCAGGATGGGGAGCAGGTTGGGGGCGATTTCGACCGCCATGATGCGCCAGCGCTTCTCGCCGACGATGCGCGACGCTTCGACGAAGTCGCGATTACGCAGGGACAACGTCTGAGCCCTGAGAACCCGAGCGCCCCAGGCCCAGCCGGTGAGGGCGATGACGCCACCAATGACCAACGGATTCGAGCGCTTCGACACCGGCAAGTAGCTGTCAATCACGATCAAGAGGGGCAGCCCCGGCAATGAGAGGAAGACGTTCGAGGTCAACGACAGTGCTTCGTCGGTCTTTCCTCCGAGATACCCCGCCGACACCCCGACCACGATGGAGAGCACGGTGGCGACGAGACCCGCGACGAGACCGACCACCATCGTGGCCCGCGCTCCGTCGAGGAGCTGAGAAAAGATGTCCTGACCGAGCTCCGTCGTCCCCAACCAGTGCGCCGAAGAGGGGGGCAGGTTCTGGAGGAAGAGCGGGGACGAGGGGTTGTAGGGCTCGATGAAGGGACCGATCACCATGAGGAGCAGGAAGATCCCGAGGATAACCATCCCGGCGATGACCTTGGGAGAACGAGGGAGAGCAAAGTTTTTCATTGGGTCACCGGAGTTCGAGTACGTGGATCAAGCCAGAAGTAGAGAACGTCGGCGATGAGGTTGGCGCCGAGGACGGTGAGGGTGATGATGAGGAATATTCCCTGCAACAACGGGTAGTCCTCATTCAACGTCGCGTTCAGGAGAAGATTGCCGACCCCCGGGTAGTTAAACACCAACTCCACGAGGAGTGCCCCGGACACCAGAAGGCCGATGGCCAAAGCAAAGTTGGCCACGCTGGGCAACACGGCGTTGCGGGCCGCGTGCCAAATAACTCTCCGACGGGGTAGTCCCTTCGCGACCGCCATCAGTACGAAGTCTTCCCCGATGACCGTCACCATCATGTTGCGCATCCCGAGCATCCAACCGGCCATCGACGAGAGAAGAATCGACAGGACCGGAAGCTCGCCGTAGCGGATCAAACTGGCGATGAAGCCCCAGTTGAATCCGGGGGTGGCGTTCGGATCGTAGGCCCCGAGATCAGGAAACCAGTGCAGGTTGTTGGATAAGACCAGCACCATCACCGACCCCAAGAAGAAGTAGGGGGTGGCCTGAAAGAACGTCGCGAGCGGAATCAGGGAGTCAGTTCGGGCCCCGCGCGTCCAACCGAGGAGCGCACCGAGGGCCGTACCGAACACGAAACTCAACACGGTGGCGACTCCGATCAGTCCGAGCGTCCAATAGATCTGGGAGGCGAGCACACTCGAGACCGAGGCCGACAGGGTGATGGAGGTCCCCAACTGTCCGTGAAAGAGATTCACCCAGTAGTCCCAGTACTGCTGCCAGATGCTCGAGTGCAGACCCACCCCAAACTGCAGTTGAATCGAGCGCACCTCTTGGGGGGTGACCTGCCCCGTCAACTTCCCGATGAGTGACGCGATCGGGTTACCGGGCATGAGGCGAGGGAGGAAGAAGTTGGCGGTGATCGCGACCCAGGCGGTCAAGAGGTAGACCCCGAAGCGTCGTAGTAGGACTCTCACGCGACGTCCTCCCCCAACTCTCCTTGACAACCACACGAGTGCCGGATTTGGAGTCGAGACGCCATGGTGGTCGTATTGGCTACCGGTTCGTTGGCCATCGCCGCGAGAAGAACGTCCACGGCCTCGGCTCCCATCGCCGAGGAACTCTGGCGAACGGTCGTGAGGGCGGGAGTGAGATAGCGCGCGATGGGAATGTCGTCAAACCCGGTGACGGCGATGTCGCGGGGAACCTTCAGACCTCGCGCACCCAACGCGTGGATCGCCCCGACGGCCATCTGATCGTTCGCGCAGACGAGGACGTCGGGTAGGTCAACTCTTCGATCGAGCCACCGCATCGTCTGCACCTCAGCCCCGCCCGAGGTCCAGTCGCAAGAGACGATGTCTTCCTCATTCAACTGGCCGCCCCAGCGTCGAGTGGCGTCGCGCAACGCCCGCAGGCGCGCCACGTTGTCCGGAGACTCCTCGAGTCCACTCATGTACCCGAAGCGGCGGGCTCCGTGGGCCTCTACGAGATGCGAGACGAGCGACGCGATGCCCCCCTCGTTGTCCACCCGAACGGTGAAGGCGGCGTCGGAGTCACCGGCACCCGCCATGAGGACGATAGGGGTCCTCCGTGAGATTTCGGGAACCTCTTCCACGTTCAGTACCCGATCGAGGACGATCCACCCGTCGACCGACTGAGTGAGGTTGCGCAAGGGAGCGATCCCGTCGGGGTGCTCTTCTCCGGCGCTGCAGAGCAGGAGAGAGTAACCGTGACGGGCCGCTTGGGCCTCGACCCCCCGGATGATGATGTCGGTGTAGAGAAGGGAGTCGGCTTCGACTTCGGCCTCGTTCGCCTTCACCGGTGAGTGCATGAAGGCGAGGCCGATAACCCAGTTCTTACCCCGAGAGAGGCCCCGAGCCACGTTGTTGGGCACAAAGTCCAACTCGGCCATGGCCCGCATGACCTTGTCGCGAGTGACCGCGCGCAACGACTCGACGTCGTTGAGAGCACGTGACACCGTGGCCACGGACACTCCCGCACGCTCGGCGACGTCGTAAATCGTGGGCGCTTGTTCCGCCATTACCGTTCGATTCCCCCCTTGTAACCGGTTACTTTTGTAACCGGTTACTTTTGAAACCGGTTTCACGATAGCCACCCGTCACTGGTTGGTCAAGTAATACTGCAGAAATATTCGTGGATCTGTCACATCGCCGTAGCCTCAACAAGATGAACCGCCAGTTGGTCGCCGGTATTGACTCTTCGACTCAGTCCGTCAAAGTCACGGTGTACGACGCCCTCACCGGGGAACTCGTGCGCGAAGCCCGCCGTCCCCACCCACCCGGCACCAGCGTCGATCCCGAAGAGTGGTGGCTCGCCCTCCTCTCCGCGCTCGACGCCGTCGGCGGCCTGGACGAGATAAGGGCGATTTCGATCGCTGGTCAGCAACACGGCCTGATCACCCTCGACGAGGACGGACGGGTCATCCGCCCGGCCCTGCTGTGGAACGACACCCGCTCGGCGTCGGCCGCCGAAGATCTCACGAACGAATTAGGTGCCGTCGAGTGGGCTCACGCGGTCGGTCTCGTTCCCGTCGCCTCCTTCACCATCAGCAAGCTGCGGTGGCTGGCCGACCACGAACCAGAGAACGCTCGTCGAGTGGTCGCGGTCTGTCTCCCTCACGACTGGCTCACGTGGCGACTGAGTGGATCAACCGATGTCGCCGATCTCACGACGGACCGCTCCGACGCGTCGGGAACCGGATACTTCGATCCGCGATCTAACGAGTACCGACGAGACCTCCTCCAAAGAGCGTTCGGGCGAGACCTCCACCTACCCCGGGTTATCGGTCCCCGAGACGCGCTCGCCGGTCCCCGTGACGTGGTTCTCGGTGCCGGCGGCGGTGACAACGCCGCCGCGCACTTCGGACTCGGAGACGCCGACGCCACGGTGGTCTCACTCGGCACCTCCGGAGTCGTCATGCGCCGCGCGACGACGATGCCGATCGACCCCACCGGCTCCGTCGCGGGCTTCGCCGATCTCACGGGGCAGTTCCTCCCACTCGTCTGCACGTTGAACTGCGCGCGGGTCCTCGACAGCACCGCCGAACTCCTCGGCGTCGACCTGGGTGAACTGAGCGCCCTGGCTCTCGCGGCTCCACCGGCCGCGAACGGGCTCACCCTCGTGCCCTACTTCGAGGGGGAACGAACCCCGAACCGACCGCACGCCACCGGCACGCTGGCCGGACTCACGCTCGAATCCTGGACGAAGACCAACCTCGCTCGAGCGAGTGTTGAGGGAGTGTTGCGCGGCGTGGGGGCGGGACTGGCGGCACTCGAGGAGTTAGGTATTGCGGTGGGCCACTGCGTCATCGTGGGGGGCGCCGGCGCCTCTCTCGCCGTTCAAAGTCTCGCGCCCTCAGTCTGGGGACGCGAGGTTCGCGTCGCTCCCGTCACCGAGTACGTCGCTCGGGGCGCGGCCCGCCAGGCCGCCTGGGCCCTCAGTGACTCCCCCACCCCTCCGTCGTGGGCCCTGACACCCGAGGTGGTTCTGCGCGCCGACAGCGTCGATCACGTCGCCGACGAGCGCTACCAGCGCGCGAGCAGCCAGGGCCTGGAACGCCCGGCCTTCTAGCGATATCCGGCGAAGAGATCCTTACTGGGTCCCGTCAGTCCCAGGGGATTGGTGGCTCGAAGGAACCATTCGGTGCCCATCGCCATAGCAAACTCTTCCTCACTCATGGTCACAAAGAAGGAGTCCCCGAGTTGGGAGGCGTGGGCGAGCAGGGCGGCCCGCTTGCGCGAGGTGACCGCCGACACGTCGACGAAGTAGTCCACTAACTCGTCGGGCGTCGACAAGTCTCGATTGTCGTCCTCACTCGCCGGCTCGGGCTCCTCTCCGCGCGCGAGAGCCTCGTCTCGGCGACGCGCGTCCTCGGCGGCCCAACGCTCCCGGAACATCGCCATCACCGAGGACGGAATGGCGTTGTACACGAGAGTCGGCTCGTAGTCGATGAGTTCAAGCATGGCCCGCGTTACTTGATTGGCCATGATGTGATCGGGGTGCCCGTAGAACCCGTACTCGTTGTAGGTCATGATGACCTGAGGTCGTTCCTCTCGCACGAGGGCGGCCAGTTGCTCGGCGGCCTCGGCGACGTCACAGCGCCAAAAGCAACGGGGGTCGTCGTTCTGGGGCCAGCCCATCATTCCTGAGTCGCGGTACCCGAGACGTTCGTGCCGTGAGACGGCGAGTATCTCGATGGCGTGGTCGAGTTCTCGAGCGCGCATCTCGGCGACAGACTCCCCGTCGTGAGTGTCGTCGAGGGGCTTCGCTCCGCGAGGATCGTCGCCACACTCGCCGTTGGTGCAGGTCACGACGATGGTTCTGACTCCCTCATCGGCCAACTGGGCGAGGACTCCCCCACTCGAACTGGCCTCGTCGTCGGGGTGGGCGTGCACGGCGAGAAAGGTCAAACTCACGAGAGCCCTCCGAGAAGATCGTTGTTGGTGGTGCTCGCGCCACGACTCCAACCCAATCGGTAGTACTCCACCCCGAAGAGCAACTCGAAGAGATCAGATGACATGGACACGAGATCGGCGTTGTCGATTTGCGAGGCGTGCAGGGCAATCGCGCGTTGCTTCAACGACGCCCGGTCCCGCACGTCCAGGCGCACGGCGACTTGGTCCTCGTCGGTGTCGAGAGTGGCGTCGCTCACCCAAGCCGGCATGAAGACTCCCTCCTCACTCGCTCGACGGACAAACTCCGAAATGACCGGACGAGGAATCACGGGGTAGAAGAGTCGCTGGGCACTCGTCGAGAGCTCCACGGCCCGGCGAGTCACGCGGTGGGCGGTGACGTGATCGGGGTGTCCGTAGAACCCGTTCTCGTCGTAGGTAATCACGACGGTGGCCTCCTCGGCGTCGAGGACGGCGGCGACTTGGCGAGCGGCTCGCTCGACGTCGACGTTGACGAAAGCGTGGGGATCGGCGTAACTCGACCAGCCCACCATGCCCGAGTCGAGGTAGCCGAGACTCACCTGTCGGGCGAAGCCGCAGAGCTCACCGGCGCGCTGGAGCTCCATCGCACGCGTGGCCCGAGTTCCGAGATCGTCGTGGCCCTCGGCGTTCCCCGGTCGCCCCGCCCCGTCGATGCCGAGTTGCCCGTAGGTACAGGTGATGAGGACGAGACGGTGCCCCTGGTCGGCGTAGTAGGACGTGGCCCCCGCCGTAAAGAGGGCTTCGTCGTCCGGGTGAGCGTGAACGCACACGATGGTCTGAGGAGTCACGGGGAGAAAGGTTAGGCGGTCGCCAACTGAACGATACGCAGAATGAGGAGAGCGCCGGCGACGGCCAAGTAGCCACTCTGGACTCGCATGAGCCACCAGCGGAAGCGAGAGGGAGGAAGGGGTTCGAGCAGGGTGAGTCGCGGGGTCCGCCAGTCCCGGCGGTCACCGTCAATCGTGACCCGAGCCGGCCAGTACCGCCACCCAATCGGTATTCCAACGGCCAGGCCCACTCCCGCGACGGCGAAGAGCCACTTCAGTAACGCCACAACGTTGAGCGAGGAGAAGAGAGTCGAGGTCATCAGTCCCACCGAGAGAGCGACCAGGGCCGTGACGACCACTGTCGCGACCGCGTTGAGCCAGCGGGGGTTGACCCAGGGGCCCATAATCGCGCGGTCGTTACAGAGGAGGAGCACGATGATGGTGGTGAAGGGCAGCATCAGACCACTGATGGCCTGAACCGCCAGGGTGATCAGGCCGAGCGGGGCGTGGGGGATCACCGCCACCGATCCGGCCACGATCAAGAGAGCGAGAAATCCGAGATAGAAACCGCGGGCCTCGGAGAAGCGGGCGTTCAGTCCCTGGTGGGTGCTGGAGAGGTCGGAGATCGCGTAGGAACTCGCGAGTGTCACGGCCGCCGCTCCGATAATCGAGGCGTTCAACAAGATCAGGGCGAAGAACGCCCCCGCCCCGTGCCCGACACTTCGTCCCAACTGGTGAGCGAGAGCCAGGGTCGTCGTGAACGAGGAGGTCGTACCCCCGTGGGCGAGGGTCGCCGAGGCGACGACGAGGACCGTCGCCCCGATCACGACGATGAAGGATCCGATAATCGTGTCGACCCGTTCGTAGTTGATCCAGCGCGGAGTGATCTTCTTGTCGACGATGTTGGACTCCTGGAAGAACAACTGCCAGGGGGCGACCGTGGTACCGATGATGGAGATGATGAGTAGAACCGCCGAGGAGTTCGCTCCACCCCGGATTCCCGGGATAACGAGGTGGGTCGCGACCGAGCCGTAGTGGGGGTGACTCACCAAGAGCAGGGGAACCACGAGAAAGTTCACCGCCACGAAGAGCATCATGAAGCGCTCCCAGCGTCGAAACGAGCCCGTCGCCGAAATGGCGAAGAGCAGCGTGATCGCGATCGGCACCGAGACCAGCGAGGAGATGCCGAAGTACTCCATCGAGAGGGAGATACCGATGAACTCGGTGATGATGATGAGAAAGTTCAAGAACAGAATGGAGAAAATCGACAGATTGCCCCAGTAGCGACCGAATCGTTCCCGAATCAGGCGCCCGTGGCCCACACCGGTGACCGCGCCGAGTCGAACGACCATCTCTTGGACGATGATGAGGACCGGGATCAGGAGGGGCAGAGTCCACAAGAGGGTGTAGCCGTAGTCCTGTCCGGCCTGAGCGTAGGTGGAGACACCACCCGCGTCGTTGTCGCCCACCATCACGATGAGCCCGGGTCCGATAATGGCGAGGAGGGTGAGCAGACGTGCACGGACCCCCTGGCGATTGCCAGTGTCGTGACTCGAGATGGTCCCGAAGGCGCCCTTGATCTGCTCGGGGCTCACTCTCTCTCCTTTCTACGGCTCGTCGGGGTCAACCCACCCCGACGAGACGCTCAGGACGAGCGAACTCGGAGGTGGGGTACGGCGGGGAAGATCTG
>JABEUS010000108.1 GCA_013044285.1 Acidimicrobiaceae bacterium | reverse complement strand
TTCGGGTTTGAACATCGAAGCGATACCTATCCGAGTGACCGGGTACCAGAAAGCCTCATCTACGAAGGAGGCCGTTGCATACCTGACAACGATGCGTGGGCGCTGAGGGACTCGAACCCCCGACCTGCTGAGTGTAAATCAGCTGCTCTAACCAACTGAGCTAAGCGCCCGAGAGATATCCAGTCTAGGACTTCTCTAAAGAATGCCGAGTCCGGCAACGTGACGGAGTAATTCCGGAGTTGACGAAAAGTACGGTCGGCGTCCGACTCGCTCTTCGATCACGAGTTCCTCTCCTCGGAACTCACCAAAGTGAGCTCCGGCTTCACGGGCGATAAGGAGCCCTCCGAGGTAGTCCCACGGGTGCAGAGTCGAGTATCGAGCCACCGAATACGCGTCCAGCGAACCGTCGGCCACGAGACAGATTTCGAGGCTTGCCGCCCCGAGCGCGCGGTACTGGGCCCAGCCCGCGTGGCGAGACGGTAACCCCGAAAAGGCCACGATGGCGGAGTCGTAACGAGTGGTTGACGACGGGGTAATCCGACTCTCGCCCCGGTAGGCCCCCGCCCCCCGCTCAGCGGCGTAGACGTCCCCCGTGGCGTGATTCATCACCAATCCGGCGATTAGTTCCGAGTCGCGGAGAACTCCGAAGGAGGTGGCGAAGAAGGGCACTCCGTGATCGCAGTTCGTCGAGCCGTCGATGGGATCGACCACCACGGTGAGGTCCCCACTTCCACTCACCCCGGACTCTTCGGAAACCACCCGATAGCCCCACCCGATCAGCATGTCGAGGGCCACTCGGTCCGCCGCGAGGTCAAGAAAATATTGGGTATCTCGTTCCCCCGAGTAGCCCCGGCCCTCTTGTCCCACGATCGCCCGGGAAATCTCGGTGGCGCAGTCGGCCAGGCGTTCGAGAAGGGAGTCGCTCACGCGTCCACGCTACCCTCGGCGCCGACTAGCCTGGCGGTGATGGCCGCCATCGATGTCGCCGGTTTTGTCGCCGACCTAAAAGACCACGCCGTCACCCACGGTTTCCACGTACACGACGAACGACACTTCGTCGAGACATACTCCCTGCGTCAAGCCTGGGAGGTGGATCTTCACCCGGAGGACGCCTGCGGAGGACCACTCGACCTGCACATCGAACTGGACGTCGATCCTCGCACCCTGCTCGCCTTCGAAGACGCTGTCCTGGGGCTACCCGACGACATCGATCCTCCCGACGAGTTCCACTTCCCCCTCGTCTTGACCTGGTCTCTGCCGGCGATGAATCCCGGGCCTGATCTTCTGCGCCTGACTCTCGATCTCTCCTCGGTAGGAGGAGTCGAGTTGCCTCTCGAAGTCACGGCGACCGACTCACTCGCCTCCCCCGTCGAAGTAGCCGAGCGGCGAATCTCTATCGTGGCTCGTCGAGCGATCTCTCTCGCCCAGGTCTCGAAGGGTGAGGACCCCCTCTGCGACATCTTCGAGCGGGGCCGTCAGGTGAGCGAGTACCTGCTCCAGGCGGCCGACTCGTGGCTCGGCTGAGACGAGTCGTCGTACCGCTGTCCTGGATGATTGTGGCGGGACTCGGGCTGGCCGCCTGCGGAAGTGCGGGGGCGGTGAACGAAGCACGGGTCGCCTGCAAGCAGGTGAACGCCGCCCTGGTGCTCCAGCACCGTTCCGAGGCGCCGGGACTCACCGCCACCGAACGCCAGAACCTGGCGGGCCGGGCGATGAGTACCCTCCTCGCATCCTCGTCGGCGGCCGCTCAGGCGACGTCGGCTGACGGAAGTTGGAACGTGCTACAGACCACTATCCAAGAGGCCGAGCGAGTTCCGCTCACCAACCTGGTTCCCGCCCTCACGAGAATCTGCCAAGTTGCGGACTCTCCAACCCCCTACCTCTAGGTGAGTTACGCCCCGGGGAAACGGCTGGCCAGCCAACTGAGAGAGTTGGGCTCACTCGAGGCCTCTGCCCAGCCCGCGAGGCGGTCCTCTAACTCACTAAAAGTGAGTACGGTCGCGATGACCCGAACTTCTAGTCCACCCACCGACTGACCGGTGGTGTAGTCACCGAAGGCGTCTTCGGTGATGGGCGCTTCTGGCTCAATCATGAGGTAGAGCTCACCGGTCGCCTCCACCCACGCCAATTCGTAGTGATTCCCCGCCGCGTCGGTCCACTGGTCTCCGAACTCGTGCTCGGCACTCTCGCGACGCGCCTCGTTCTCCTCGTAGAAACCCTCAATGTTCATGGGAGTCAGCCTACTGAGTAGGTGCCGAGTCCGAGGGAGTGGATATGTGTGCGTCTATGGGTGCAAAGAACTTTCTTCGCAGCGGTGTCGAGGTGTGGGTTCGGTGACGAGCACACCCGGAGAACCTAGGTCCATGACCACACCTACCTACGACCTTTTCCAACTCGCTCGAGCGGACTTCGCGGCCTTCGCTCGACGACCCGGTTCTCGAGCGTCTCTCCAACTCTTCGTGAGTCGTCATCCGGGACTCGGCTTGGGCGACGAGATCTCCCCCCTCGACCTCGTGACTCGACTCACCCGACGCGGGGGCCTCAGCACTCTCCAGCGGGCCGGTGTGCTGCGGGCTCTGCTCGTCGACGCCGAGGACCCGGTACTGGCGAGGACCCTTCTCCAGACCCTGCTCCCGGGAACGACGACGGTCTGTCGGGAACTGCACTTTGGACGAGGGTCGGTCGATGACCCGAGCGAGGCCCTCGCAACGGCGTGGGCGCTCCTCGGTGACCTGATTCGCGAGTGGGCCGGGCAGGACCGCCCCTACGCCGGGCCGGACCTTCTCTCGGCCCTACGCGGACGCCTACGGCGCTACATCATTAAGTGGCGTCTGAGCGACGAGACACCGCTCAGTGAGGAGTGGGTGGGGGCGGACACTCGTGACCCCCTGGGAGATCTCGCCCGAGAAGTCGCCCAGGACCCCTCTCCCGGGGCGCGCTGCGCCTGGGCCCGGGGAGCCGAGGGGACGAGTTTCGAAGATCTCGCCTTAGAACTCGGCTGGACGGTTCCCGAGGTGCGCCGGACGCTGCGGGCCTGGGTCGATGAACACCTCGCGGCGTGAGTGCGAGTGAACCGCCCCTCCGCGAGGGCGTATTCTTCGACGATGGCCGGTCGTCTCGTCCAACGCAGCGCCCCCATTCTGATGTGGTCGAGCCCCCTCCTCCTCTTGGTGATCGTCTTTTCTATGCAACCGAAAGGAACCCCACTGGCGAGCGCCCCGATTCGCCACTCGCCACCCCTGGCCTCTCACCACCAGTCCTCGAACCCCCACTCGACCCCGACTTCTCGGATGCCCGCCACCTCCACCACTCAGTCCCCCACGAGGCCGAAGAGGGCGATCCCGACGACGGTTCCCGTGGCAACGACGGTTCCCTCCACCGTGGCGGTTCCCGTGACGACGATTCCCGTGTCGGAGAGCACGACTCTGGTCCCTCGAACGACCGTGGCACCCCCGGTCACGAGCCCGGTCACGAGCCCGGTCGAGACCACCGTCACGACCCTCAAACCGACGACGATCACCCACCCGCCGTCTCGCGTCGTGAACTCCGCCGGATCCTCGACGAGCGAGAGCACCGCGAACGTTCTGCGCGGCGTGGTCTCCCTCCAGTCCCCCATCGTCGCCCTCACTCTCGGCGCCGACCAACGCTGGACCCTCGTCAGCTCCTCCCCGGTGAACGCGAACCTGACCTGCACCGGCCAGCGGGTCAGCGCGGGAGCCCCGTTTCTCACGCCGGGTCACCCGTGCCTGTTGACTCTCGTGAGCGCGACCAGTCAATCGACGTCGTGGACTCTGCGACGCGGATGAGGCGCCCCCTCTCGGTCCCCCTACAGGGAATCGCCCTCCTCACCTACTTCGCACTGTTGCCCTACGTCATCTGGTCGAGATGGTCCCTCGGGACTCGCGTCGCTCACGGCTGGCTCCTGCGCGACGCACTCAGTGGACTGGCCCTCTTTTGGGTGTTGTTCGTCGTCCTCGTCGTGACCTACGTGGTCCAACTTCGTCGACGCCGTGAGGTTCCCCGTAACGGACTGGCCTGGGTAGCGAGCATCATCCTCGCCCTCTTGCCGTTTCTCGTGAGCCCGAGTGCGGGGGCCCAGGTCCCCTCACGAGCCCCCGCCGTGGAACTCGCAACGATCGCCCTTCCTAGCCCGCTATCAACTCGCCCGGCCCCGCCCGCGCACCACGATTCTCTCGACACGCTGCCGCTGGCTCTTCTCGCCGTCTCTCGGCGTCGTCGCCTCGACGAACGTCCCGAGGCGCAGCGCGACGACGC
>JABEUS010000107.1 GCA_013044285.1 Acidimicrobiaceae bacterium | reverse complement strand
GGCCTCCGTATAACGCGACGGTGATCGATCGTCTGCGCGACGCCGGTGCGCTTCTCGTGGGTAAGACCAACCTGGACGAGTTCGCGATGGGGTCGTCGACCGAGAACTCGGCCTTCGGACCCACCCGGAACCCGCGGGATCTGACCCGGGTTCCCGGAGGGTCGTCGGGGGGCTCCGCCGCCGCCGTCGCCGCTGAACTCACCCCCCTCGCTCTCGGTTCCGACACCGGTGGTTCGATTCGCCAGCCCGCGTCGTTCTGTGGGGTGGTGGGTCTAAAGCCCACCTACGGACTCGTCTCGCGCTACGGACTCGTGGCCTTCGCGTCCTCGCTCGACCAGATCGGACCGTTCGCGACGACGGTGGAAGACGCCGCCCTCGCTCTCGAGGTCATCGGGGGCCACGACCGACGCGACTCGACCTCGCTCCAGGTACCCGCCCCCGAGCTCGTGAGGCACCTCGACTCGGGCGTCGCTGGGCGCCGGATCGGTCTCGTGAAAGAGCTCTACGACGGTGCCGACGGGGACGTGGTCGCCGCGGTGCGCTCGGCGGCCGAGGTTCTTCGGGCGGCCGGTGCCGAGATCGTGGAACTGTCCCTGCCCGAACTCTCCCTCGGCCTGTCGGCCTACTACATCATCGCTCCGGCGGAGGCTTCTTCCAACCTGGCTCGATTCGACGGGGTGCGCTTCGGTCACCGAGTCGCCGGCGAGGACGTGACCGCCATGATGGAGGCGACGCGGACGGCGGGATTTGGTGACGAAGTGAAGCGACGCATCATGCTCGGCACTTACGCTCTCTCGGCGGGATACTACGACGCCTACTACGGACAAGCACTGAAGGTTCGCACCGTGATGATTGAAGCTTTTGAGCGAGCCTACCGGGAGGTGGACCTCCTCCTCGGAGCGACGGCGCCCACGGTGGCGTTCCCCCTGGGGGCGAAATCGGAAGATCCGATGACGATGTACCTGAACGACGTCTTCACTATTCCCACCAACCTGGTTGGTCACCCCGCGGTGTCGGTACCCTTCGGTGTCGGCGAGGCCGGGTTACCGGTGGGAGTGCAACTGCTCGGACCGGGTCTCTCGGAGGCGTCCCTGCTCGCCGCCGCCCGGGTACTCGAACGGGGACGGGAGGAGTTGTGAGTCTGCCCGACGGATGGGAGATGGTGATCGGCCTCGAGGTCCACACCGAACTACTGACCGAGTCCAAGTTGTTCTGTGGATGCGAAAACCGTTTCGGTGAGGAACCGAACACTCACGTGTGCCCGGTGTGCCTCGGACTCCCGGGTTCACTCCCGGTTCTGAATCGCCAGGCGGTCGAACTGGCGATGCGCATCGGGACGGCCCTGCACTGCACGATTGCGCCCTCGACGTTTCACCGCAAGAACTACTTCTATCCGGATCAGTCGAAGGACTACCAGATCTCCCAGTACGACCTACCCATTAACTCTGGGGGCTACCTCGACCTGCCCGACGGGACGCGCGTCGGCATCGAGCGCGCACACCTCGAAGAGGACACGGGAAAGACCACGCACCTCTCTTCGGGTGGGCGACTCCAGGGTGCGGAGCGCTCTCTCGTCGACTACAACCGGTGTGGCGTGCCTCTCGTCGAGATCGTCTCGGCCCCCGATATTCGCACCGCGGCCCAAGCCCGGGCCTACGCCGCGGAGTTGCGCTCGGTGCTCATCGCGACCGGAGCCTCCGACGGGCGCCTCGAAGAGGGTTCGGTGCGCTTTGACGCCAACGTGTCGGTGCGCCGGCCGGGCGAGCCCTTCGGTACTCGTTGCGAGATCAAGAACCTGAACTCCTTACGGAGCCTCCAGCGCGCCATCGACTTCGAGGCGCTGCGCCAAATCGACCTGATTGAGTCGGGCGGTGCGGTGCGCCAAGAGACCCGTCACTGGGACGAAGGACTGGGCGAGACCTCCACACTTCGCGTGAAGGAAGACGCGGAGGACTACCGCTATTTCCGGGACCCCGACTTGGTGGACCTGGCCCCCGAACCGGCGTGGGTGGACGAGGTGCGTCACTCCTTACCGCAGATGCCCGCGCAGCGCCGCGCCGGGTTGCGTGAGCTCATCGCGAACGTCACGCCCGCCCAGTTGGACGCTATCGACGTGGCCGTCGAACTCTCCGCCGAGCACTACGTGCACGCCACGGCTCGCGCCGGCGGGGACGTCTCGATCGCGCTCTCCCGGGTCGCTAACGAAGTAGCCAGTGCACCCGACTCCCTCCACCGCCTCACCGTGGAGAGTTTTGTCGAGGTGACGAGGATGGAGGGCTCCGGGGAGATTTCGGCCACCCAGGCCAAGATTCTCCTCGCGGGACTGCTGGCCGGTGAGGGAGACGACCCCCAGGAGTTGGCGCGGAGTAAAGGATTCGAACGGATGGAGTCGGGGGCGCTCGATGAGTTGGTCACGACCCTCATCGAGACGAACGTCGATGAATGGACTCGCTACCGCGCGGGTGACGAGAAGTTAGCCCAGTTCTTCGTGGGCCAGGTGATGAAGGCGACGCGAGGACAGGCCAACGGTAAGGCCGTGATCGCCATTCTCGAAGCGCGTCGCTAGCGAGACGGCCGTCGAGCGGGTACGGTGTCTCGTCCTTCGTCCTAGGTACGAAGGACGACGTTGCGGGGACTGTCTCCTCGCACGAGGCGATCGATCTGGTCCTCTATGAGGGAGAGAACCCGGGGGGCCATGGCGTTCGTCGCTCCTCCCACGTGGGGACTGATGAGCACGTTGGGCAACGACCAGAGAGGGTGATGAGACGGAAGCGGTTCGGGATCGACGACGTCGAGAGCGAGTCGCACGCGGCCCGAACGCGCCGCGCTGACCAGATCCTCCGTGACCGCGACGGGTCCTCGACCCACATTGACAAGAAGGCTTCCCGGCGCCATACGGGCTAGGAAGTCTGTATTGATCACACCCCGGGTGGCTTCGGTGAGGGGGAGTGACGAGATAACGACGTCCGCATGAGGGAGAAGCGCGGGGAGTTCCTCTGTTCCGTGTACCTCTCGAGAACCCTCGCGACGCCCACGGGTGGCGACGCGCAGAATACGCACGTCGAAGGGGGAGAGTCGTGCCTCGATAGCTCGACCGAGTCCGCCGTACCCGAACAAGAGGACGGTCCGATCCGCCAGACTCGGGTGATAGGAGAAGGCCCACTCTGCTCGACTAGCTGCTCTCACGAAGTCGGGTAGGCCGCGCTGGGACGCGAGAACCAGGGCGAGGGCGAGTTCTGCGGTGGAAGCCTCGTGAACGGTGGTCGCATTCGCGTAGACGACCCCCGGGGGTAGCACCTCGAAGACACCGTCGAATCCAATGGACTGACTCTGCACGAGGCGAGTGGTGACCTCAGCCAGGCGGGCTAGACGAGACTTCGGGGCGAGGTAGTCCGGAACGACGAGGTCGATGACACTTCGGGGCGGGGCGCTCGCCAAATCCCATCGGAGGAGCTCGACGTCACCGCGCTGCTCGAGGGCGCGCGCGAGGAACTCCTCGGAGACGCTCACGCTGAGACGCCGGGTCATCCTCCGACATTATCGAAGGGGCCTGTCTAAACTTCGGCCATGTCTTACGAAGATTCGTCGTCGTCTCCCGAGGTGCGTACTCGGGTGGGAGTCCGTTCTACCAATCCGGGGCGTGATGTCCAAAGAGTGGGTACCGCCCGGTACTTGGGTCAAGATATCTCGAAGATCCACGACGCCGTCTGGGGGGTAGTGGGTACCCTCGGCGACTCC
>JABEUS010000106.1 GCA_013044285.1 Acidimicrobiaceae bacterium | reverse complement strand
CGCTCGTAGTCGCCGAACGACTCCGCGCCGCCGTCGCTCGCGGACCCGAGTCACTACCCCCCGTCACCCTCAGTGTGGGGATCGCTCCGCGACGAGTGGGGGAGTCGGCGCCGAGCATGATTGAGCGAGCCGACGCGGCCCTCTACCGGGCGAAGGCGGAGGGTCGTGACCGCCTCGAAGTCGCGAACGACGACGGCTGAGAACTAGGAGCTCTCGGGCTCGTCGCGGTAGCGGCGAAAGACCTCGACGAGGTCGTCCAGGGCCTCGGGAGAAAGATCGTCCGGACTCACGGAGCCACTCACCGAGATAACGAGGCGCATCTGGGCGAGGTAGGTCCGACAGGGCGGGCAGATCGCGAGGTGCTCTTCTAAGCGCCGGGTGTCTCGTCTTGAGAGGGACCCGTCGAGGTAGTCGCTCATGAGCTCGATCGCTTCTCGGCACACCACGGGGTGGGATCGAATCTTCATACTGAACGTCCCTCCCTTCTCGCTTCGACGTCGGCCCGAACTCGTGAACGGGCCCGGTGGAGGATGACTCGCACGTTAGCGTCGCTCAGTTCGAGGAGATCCGCGACCTCCGAGGTGGAGAGCCCCTCCACGTCTCGCAGAGTGATGACCGCTTGTTGGGGCTCGGGGAGTTGGGCGATGGCCTCGCGAACCAGGTGCACCAGGGGCTCGTTCACCAGTCGGTCGTCGACTGAGTCGGTGAAGGGTACCGGTGGTTCACACCAGAATCCGCCCTCGTCGAACCGTGAGGCGGCGACCGCCGACCCACTCGTCGGATCCACCGGCACCGTGCGAAACTCCCGAGTTCCCGAGGAGCGGGCCCGGTTGACGAGGATGCGCAGGAGCCAGGTCTTAAAGGAGGAACGTTGCTCGAAGGAGGAGAGGGACCTCAGCACCGCGAGCCAGGTTTCCTGGGCGACGTCTTCGGCGCTGGCCGGGGTTCTCACGTAGTAGCGCGCGACGCGCACGAGGGTGCCGTGGTAGCGCGTGACGAGGTCGGTGAAGGCCCTCTCGTCACCCTCGAGGAGGCGATCTACCAACTCGAGGTCGTTCACTCGCCCATGGTAGCGAGTCTCTCTGTAACGCGAAAGTGAGTACGCGGACTGCAAGGAGGCAACCCTGCCGAGAACGAGGAGATCCTCATGAAACTTTCCCCCTCCCTACGAGGAATAGCGGCGACGTCGCTGCTCGCGGGCGTCACCGCGGTGGCGACCGGAGCGGTCGCCGGCGCGGACTACGGGCACCAGGACGTTCACGCGCTGTTTCTCCTGAGCGACAACTCCGGCTCGAACAGTGTGCTCAGTTACGCCCGCGGCACCGACGGGACGGTCTCCTACGTCGCCACCTATCCGACCGGTGGCCTCGGTGCCGTCGCCGCGGGCGCGGTCGCGGACCCGCTCGCCAGTCAGGGCGGTTTGGCGCTCGTGAATAACGGGGCCGATCTCATCGCGGTCAATCCCGGCAGTAACACCGTCTCGGTCTTCGCCGTCGAGGGCGCCTACCTTCGCCTCGTCCAACAGATCGCCAGTGGCGGAACGTTCCCCAACTCGGTCGCCTCTCACGGCAATCTGGTCGCCGTCTTGAACGCGGGGGGCGCGGGAACGGTCGCCGAGTTCGGATTCTGGGACGGACGACTCCACACCCTCTGGCGCCAGGTGCGCTCCCTCGGTCTGGCGAACACCACTCCGCCGAACTTCCTCCACGCGCCCGGTCAGATCGGCTACACCCCCGACGGCCAGCACCTCATCGTGACGACGAAGGCCTCGAGTAACGCCTACGAGGTCTTCTCGGTGGGCGAATGGGGACAACTCGGCGCCAGTCCGGTCGTGACCGCGGCGACGAACGCCGTCCCCTTCGCGTTCAACTTCGACGCCCAGGGTCGCTTGGTGGGAGCCGAGGCCTCCACTAGTTCGCTCAGCACCTACGTGGTGAACCCGGACGGTTCGCTGACTCCGGTCGGGACAGTGAGCGACGGGTCGAAGGCCCTCTGCTGGATCTCCTCGTCGAACGGCTACGTCTTCGGTTCTAACGCCGGGAGCGGAACGGTGAGCTCCTTCAGCGAAACCTCCACGGGAGCCCCGACTCTGGTCAACGCCACGGCGGCGACGGCTCACCCCGGGACGACCGACTCCGCGGTCTCACCCGACGGTCAGACCCTCTACGTCGAGAGTGGCGGCTCGGGTACCCTGGACGTCTACTCCATCGGCGCCAACGGCTCGCTCACCCAGCTGGAGTCGCTCTTCAACGTGCCTCTCGCGGCGGAGGGAATCGCGGCGAGTTAACTCCGTTGTTCCCGCGCGACCCCGTCATCTCGGTACTCATCCGAGATGACGGGGTCTCTTCGTTTGTTGACGAGTCGGTTCGCTCCAGTCCACCCGCGGGAATGACGAGGGCCTCGAGACGAGTCGCCCACTCGCCGGTCAGGGCTCGCCCCGAGCCCTCCATCGAGGCAATGCTCCCGAAGCCCACCCCCTGCCCGGACTCCCGCTGTCTCGGGTAGCCGGGTCCGAATAGAAGTACGGCCTCGCTGCGGGGAACGTTGTTCCATTCCGTTCGGCGCGAGTGCCAGATCAGGCCACCGATGTCGAGACCGTGCCGGGTGCTGCCCACCCTATGGCGGACCCGGCTTTGTCCCCAGCCGATCTCCGACCTCGCGCCAGCCGTAGCGTGCGACGAGTACCGTGACGATTTCCTTTGGCGATCGCACGGGGCCACGACGACCGCTACAGCTGGACATCTCGGCGAGGGCCCGGTGTGCGGCGAACGGATCAATCGCGACCGTGGAGGCCGCGAACTCGGAGGGGTAGAGGACGCCGATGTGTTCCGGGACCTGATCGCGAGGAAAGTCCTTCAGGTTCGAGGTGACAATCGCACCAGCACCACCCAGCCGGGCCGCGGCGATCACGTGCTCGTCATCGGAATGGTAGTTCCGAAAGCGGCTTCGAGCGTCTCTCAGCCGATCACCTCGGCGTCGTCACAGGCGTGACGCATCCGCTCAACGAGTCGGTCATCCCGAGACCGTGTCATCTCGAGGGGCTCGCCGACGCGCTCGAGCGTGCGCACCTCGGTCACGTGGAGTTCCCGGGGATGGCCGACCTCCAGAGGGGATGGTAGGGACCCTCAACAGCCAGCCAGAGGAGGAAGGCGCACTGAGTGCAACGCAGTCCTGGCGGGCTCAACGGCGCCTGGTCTGCGCACCCGTCGAATCGATCCTCGTGAACCCTGGTCGCCATGTTCAGGTCACGCTCCCGGTACCGACCGTCGATGGCGATGGTCCGCCCAGCGTCTTGCCGGAGAAGCCGCATTCGTCGAGAGTGCTCGGGTTCTCGACACGGACAGACAGTACGAGACGCGGCGATAGAACGCGCATCGTGGTCGTCTTTCGTCTGGCGCCGGACGCCTCGTCGCTGCGTTGTCGGTCTTCACGATCGAGACGAGAACTCTACGGCGTCCTGGCACGCCCGAGAGCGGGTGCTCGGGGCGCTGGACGAGCTCGGAGTTGTGCGATCTCGTCTCGCTCCTCTCTGACTCGCTCACCCCTCGGGGAGTAAAGCAATGGCTCGTGGCGAAGAACCGGATGCTTCATGGCGCGCGCCCGAGCGACCTCCTTGCGAAGGGGGAATTCAAGCTGGTGGGAGATGCGGCGCACGCATTCGTCGATGGTGCGTACGTGTGAGTGGCGAGGGGTCGTCTGCTCACGACCTCCCGGTTCGCGCACTACGAGGTCAGCACTACTGGCACCAGGTTCCGGTGCGCCACGAAGTGGTCTACGTGCCCGTCTCGCCTTCCTACGGCGCTCGTTTTCATGTTGCGGGCGGAGATGGAGTTTGGTACGCCTCGAGCACGCGGGAGGGAGCCTGGTCGGAGTTCTTCCGCCACTTCCTCGATGATGGTGCGGATTCCGGGGGTTTTCGGACACCCGTTCCGATTGAATCCGGACACCCGTTCCGGGGGTTTTCGGACACCCTGAGCG
>JABEUS010000105.1 GCA_013044285.1 Acidimicrobiaceae bacterium | reverse complement strand
ATGGTGGCCTTTACCAAGAGGAAGGGCAAGGAAGCGGCCGAACCCGCTCCCACTGTCGTCGCGGACGTCGAGCTCTCTCGCGTCCCCGCGAAGCCGAAGACCGGTTCTAAGAAACTGGGTGAGCATCTGCTCAGCCAAGACATCATCACCACTGAGCAGCTCTCGAGTGCCCTGATCTACCAGGGCAACCACGGGGGCCGTATCGGAGAGATTCTGGTGAGCCAGAAGGCGCTCACCGAACAGCAGCTCGCGAGCGCACTCGGAGAACTCTTCGGCTACGACGTCATCGACCTCCGAAAGATCCCCATCGACGCGGCGGTACTGCAGAACATCCCCGAAGATCTCGCCCGCAGTCACTCCGTGGTGCCCTTCCGCTTCTCGAACGGCGTGCTCGACGTCGCCGTCGCCGAGCCCGACGACGGACTGAAGGCGACCCTGAGCCAGCGGCTCAACATGCCGATTTCCCTGCACCTGGCTCCCTTGGGTGACATCCGCTGGGTCATCGACTCCAACTACCAGGCCATCGGGACCGTTGACAAGCTGATTCAGGCCTTCGAGTCGGCCGAGACCTCCCGGCGTCGGGGCCCCGAGCCCGGCACCGAAGAACTGGTCATCAGCGAGGACGCCCCGGTCGTTCAGTTGGTCGACCGTATCTTGACGCAAGCCATGCGCGACCGCGCCTCCGACGTCCACATCGAGCCCTCCGAGGACGTGGTGCGGGTGCGTTTCCGTATTGACGGAGCCTTGAAAGAAGTGCTCTCGATGCCCTCCTCGATTGGACCGGGCCTCGTGAGTCGAATCAAGATCATGGCCAACATGAACATCGTGGAACGGCGCCGTCCCCAGGACGGTCAGTTAACAATCGCCATCGACGGTAACGATGTGGACGTACGCGTGGCGACGACGGCGACGATTATGGGTGAGAGCTGCGTCATGCGAATCCTCGACAAGACTCGCTCGGTCCTACGCCTCAACGAGTTGGGTATGCCCCCCGACACCCACCTCGCCTACTCCAAGTTGGTGCGCTCCCCCTTCGGCATGGTGCTCTGCGCCGGTCCGACCGGCTCGGGTAAGACCACCACCCTCTACGCCACTCTCTCCGAGGTGACCAATCCCACGGTCAACGTCATGACCATTGAGGACCCCGTCGAGTACGTCTTTCCCCAAATCAACCAGATTCAGACGAATGAACAGGCCGGCCTCACCTTCGCCACCGGTCTGAAGTCGATTCTGCGCCAGGACCCCGACGTCATCTTGGTGGGAGAGATCCGTGACGTCGAGACCACCCGGGTGGCCGTCCAGTCGGCCCTCACCGGTCACTTCGTCGTCTCTTCGCTTCACGCCACCGACGCCGTGTCGGCTCTGCACCGTCTCCTCGACATGGGTATTGAGGCCTTCCTCATCGCCTCGTCCGTTCTCGGGGTAGTCGGTCAGCGACTCCTGCGCCGCATCTGTCCCTCCTGTCGAGTGGAGTACACCCCGACGGTGGAGGAGATGGAGTTCTACCGCGAGAGTGGTGGCTCTCCCCTCGAGAGTTACGTCCACGGAGTGGGCTGCACCTTCTGTTCGCACACCGGCTACAAGGACCGCATCGGTGTCTACGAACTGCTGGTCATGAGTCCGGAGATTCGCCGCTTGGTGGTCGGTTGGGCCACCCAGGAGGAACTACGCACCATGGCCGTTCGCCAGGGGATGCGGACCATGCGTCAAGAAGCCATCGCTCTCGTTGAGCAGGGCGTGACGACCATCGAAGAAGTGATTCGGAGCATGTACACACTATGACCCTCCTCCAACGCACCCGCGAGATGATTCCCGGCAATCAGAAGAAGGACAAGGCCAAGGAGAAGTTGGCCCTCACCCGGTACCGCTACGAGGCGCTCGACGACTCGGGCAACCAGGTCAAGGGCTTCGAGCTGTCCGAGTCGGCCGGCCGGGCCCACTTGGCTCTGCTCGAGCGCGGTCTTTCTCCGACCCTCATCGAGGAAAAGCGCACCCTCCTCCAGTTCGAAATCACGAAGAAGAAGGTTCCGAAGAAGGAGGTGATGAACTTCACCCGGCAACTGGCCGTGTTCATCCGCTCCGGAATCCCCATTATGGACGCCCTCGAGGTGATCGTCGAGGAGGCTCAGAACAAGTTGATGCGCCAGATCCTCCTCCAGATGATCGAGGACCTGCGCGCCGGGGACACCTTCTCGGTGGCCTGTTCGTCTCACCCGGAAGCGTTCCCCAACTTCTACGTGGGCATCTTGGAGTCCGCCGAGCTGACCGGAAACCTGGACGACGTCCTCGAGCAGTTGGCTGAGTACATCGACCGGGACCTAAAGGCCCGGGCGAAGATCTCCTCCGCCCTGACCTACCCGATGGTCGTCTCGGTTCTGGCCGTCGTGGTGATCTTCATCCTCGGGATCTTCGTCCTCCCGCGCTTCGTGGTCTTCTTCAGCCAGCTCCACGCCAAACTGCCCGCTACGACCCGCGCCCTGATGTCCTTCTCGGGCTTCATGGCGAACTACTGGCCCTTCATCT
>JABEUS010000015.1 GCA_013044285.1 Acidimicrobiaceae bacterium | reverse complement strand
TCATCGAGAACGCCGCGCGTGAGCCCGAGGTCGAAGACCTCGGCCGCCAACTCGTCGCCATGGGGGCGAATATTGAGGGACTGGGAACCTCTCGACTCATTGTCACCGGCGTCGAGGAACTGCACGCCGCTGAACACACGGTCATCCCCGATCGCGTGGTGTCGGCCACGTATCTCGCTTCCGCGGTGATCACCGGGGGAGATGTGCGGGTCCTCGATGCGCGACCGGATCACATGGTGATGCTGCTGCGTAAGTTGACGGACATGGGGGCCCTCGTGGAGACCACGGGGGAGGGTATTCGAGTGGTGGGTCCCTCCCGGGTGCGGGCGGTGGATGTGGCGACCTTGCCCTACCCCGGAGTCGCCACTGACTACAAACCCCTCATTACGACAGTTCTCTCGGTTGCGCAGGGGGTTTCCATCGTCACCGAGAATCTCTTCGTGGGCCGCTTTCGGTACGTGGACGAACTCGCCAAGTTGGGCGCCTTCGTGACGACCGAGGGTCACCACGCCATGATCCGCGGGGTGGACCGGTTGATCGGTACCGAAGTGCACGGCAGCGATATTCGGGCCGCCGCCGCCTTGGTGCTCGCGGGACTGGTCGCGGAGGGCCAGACCGTGGTCACCGGGATGAATCACGTGCAGCGTGGTTACGACCAGCTCCCCGAACGTCTGGCGTCCCTCGGCGCCTCGGTGACGTGGCGCGACTGAGTCGTGATCCGGCGGTTTTGATCGAGGCCGCGACTCGGGGAGACCGGGGTTCGTTGGCCCGACTGATCACGATGTGCGATACGGTCGGGGAAGCCCACGACCGAATCTGTGCGTGGGCTTACGCCACCTCGGCCCCGTGGGTCGTGGGGCTTACCGGAGCACCGGGAGCGGGTAAGTCCACCCTCACCAACGCTCTAGTGCGCCACGCTGTCGCGACGGGACCCGAACACTGGGGGGTGGTGTGCGTTGATCCGACCTCGCCCCGCAGTGGGGGAGCGCTTCTCGGAGATCGCGCCCGTCTCGATGACCTGATTTTGGAGGAACGAAGTTTCGTCCGTTCGCTGGCTTCGCGGGGAGTGCTCGGGGGCTTGGCCCGAGCCGTTCCCGACACTCTGCGAGTGCTCGGGGCCGCCGGGTACTCGGCCGTGGTGCTGGAAACGGTGGGGGTGGGTCAACTTGAGGTGGACGTGGCTGACGAAGCCGATACCACGGTGGTGGTGGTGACTCCTGGTTGGGGTGACGAGATTCAGGCCTCGAAGGCCGGGCTCATGGAGGTCGCGGACATCTTCGTTATTAATAAGGCTGACCGCGACGGTGTGGCCTCTACGCGCCGCGACCTAGCGGACGTTCTCTCGGAACGCCGAGGAGGCGAGTGGGAGGTGCCCATAGTCGAGTGCGTGGCGACCACCGGAGCGGGCGTCGTCGATGTGTTCGAGGCGCTCGAGCGCCACCGGGCCCTCCTCGTGGGAGACCCCACGCGCGCGATTCGGCGAGCCGAACGCGATCTGGAACGAGTTCTCGCCTACGCCGTTCTCGAACTAGTTCGCGAACGACACGCGGACAGCCGTTTCGTCACTCTGCGTGACGCCATCGCCCGGGGGGAACTCGATCCCTACTCCGCGGCCCGAGAGTTACTGTAGAGAACATGATTGCCACGTCTGTTGCCTACGATCTCGTCTTCGTGATTCACCTCGCGGCCGCTCTGGTGACCATCACCGTCTTCGTCGCGCTGCACTCCGCGGGTGCGACGCTGGCTCGCGGCGCGGACCACTCGACTCTCGCCAAGCGATTTCCGTCCCGTCGAAACTGGGCCGCCAGGTCGGTGCACCTTCTCGCCCTGACCGGGATCTACATGGCAGCGACCGGGGGTAAGGACGTCGGATTCTCGAAGCCCTGGGTCGGGGTGGGGCTGTTGTGCTACCTACTGATCGCCGGACACATGGAAGCGCGCACCCTGCCCCTGGAGCGTCGCATCGCCGCGCTGGTGGCCTCGGGGGAGTCACCTCGGGAGATGGGCAAGACGTTCGAGCGGTCGGTGGACGTAGCTCTCGTCCTCATCGCCGTGGCCCTCATCGCCATGGTGACCCAGTTCTAGAGATCTGGCCGGGGCCCGAAGGCGCCCTCCCCGATCATGCCCGCCGCGACCGTGGCGTGACTCACCTCGTCAATCAGCACGAAGCTCCCCGTCATCCGGTTGTCCCGGTAGTCATCGACGCAGAGGAAGTCGGCGCACTGAATCTGCACCACGCCAATGTCGTTGGTGACGAGTCGATCGGCGGGAGAGAGGGTGATGTGGTCGAGGTCCATGACACCCTCGAGGGCGCTCACGCGGGCGCGGGTGGACTTCGTGGTGTGCTTTAAGCGCAGTCGGGCACCACTCACGAGTGGACCATCGGCGAACCAGCAGACCGTCGCGCGAAACTCCTTCGTCACGGTGGGCGCCGGATCAAGGGCAATGAGGTCACCGCGTCCGGCGTCGGTCTCGTCGGCTAGATCCAGGTCGATGCTGAGGCCGGGATCCACCTCGCTCCTCGAACCCCCCGGGGTCGAGATTCCCCGAATACGAGTGGTGACGCCGGCGGGCCACAGAGTGACTTCGTCTCCCACTCGGAGGCGAGAGCCGTTCAAGAGACCGGCGTAGGTGCGACCACCACCGGGCTGGCGAAGGACCCATTGAATGGGTAGGCGCGCACTGGTGGACGCTTCGTCACGGCCCGGCACCGCTTCGAGGGCCTGGAGCACGCTCGGACCGTCGTACCAACAGTCGCTGCGACGTTCGGCGACGTTGTCACCCTCGAGGGCGCTGATGGGTATGGTCTGGACTCGACGATAACCGAGGTCACGACAGAGGGTTTCGACTTCGTCGGCGACCGAGGTGTAAGCCTCCCGTGACCAGTTCACCAAATCCATCTTGTTGATGGCCACGACGGCCTGTCGCACCCCGAGGAGTGCGGCGATGGTGAGGTGGCGGCGGGTCTGTTCCTTGACACCGTGGGCGACGTTCAGAACCACCAGTGCGAGATCGGCGGTGGAGGCTCCCGTCGCCATGTTGCGGGTGTACTGCACGTGACCCGGACAGTCGGCAATGATGAACTTGCGGGTCGGTGTCGAGGCGTAGCGGTAGGCGACGTCGATGGTAATTCCCTGTTCGCGCTCGGCTCGTAGTCCGTCGGTGACGAACGACAGGTCGAGATCACCAACTCCGCGGCGCTCCGACGCCTCGGCGACCGCGTGTAACTGGTCGTCGAAGAGCTGACGAGTGTCGACGAGGAGTCGTCCAATCAACGTGGACTTGCCGTCATCGACTGAACCCACCGTGGCGAGGCGGAGAAGATCACTGGTGGTCATTAGAAGTAGCCCTCTCGCTTGCGATCTTCCATCGCAGTCTCGGAGAATCGGTCGTCACCGCGGGTTGCCCCCCGCTCCGACACCGTGGCGGTGGCGACTTCGGCGACGATGTCGGCGAGAGTGGCGGCCCGGGACCGGACCGCGCCCGTCAAGTTGGCGTCTCCCACCGTACGAAAACGGACGGATTCACGGGTGACCACCTCGTCCGATCGAGGCTCGACGAATTGACTGACGGCGAGCAACATGCCCTGACGTTCGACGACGTCCCGGTGGTGGGCGAAGTAGATCGACGGAAGTTCCACGTCTTCACGCTCGATGTAGCGCCAGACGTCCAACTCGGTCCAGTCGGAGAGGGGGAAGGCTCGAAGGTGTTCGCCGGGGTTCACTCGACCCTGGTACAGATTCCAGAGTTCTGGGCGCTGGGCCTTCGGGTCCCACTGGCCGAAGGAGTCGCGAAAGGAGAGGACTCGCTCCTTCGCGCGAGCCTTGTCCTCGTCCCGCCGAGCCCCCCCGAAGGCCGCGTCGAATCCGTGGGCCTCGATGGCGTCGAGGAGGGTCACGCTCTGGAGACGATTACGAGATCCGAGAAGTCCGGGGTCAGCCACTCGACCCCGGTCAATGGACTCCTGGACCGACGCCACCACTAGTCGGAGCCCGAGGCGCTCTACGGTGTGGTCTCGAAACTCGAGGACCTCGTCGAAGTTGTGTCCAGTGTCCACGTGCATGACGGGAAACGGTGGGAGCTGCGGCCAGAAGGCCTTCACCGCGAGGTGCAAGAGCACCGCCGAGTCCTTGCCACCCGAGAACAAGAGGACGGGTCGCTCGCACTCAGCCACCACCTCTCGCAGGATATAGATGGCGTGGGCCTCGAGGAGGTCCAGGTGATCGAGGTGGGTATTGGTGGGAGTGGGAGCAATTGACATAGGACAACTCTGATAATAGTCTATAAAACCAATAGAGAATGATGAATTAAAGGAACTCCTATCGTGAATCCGGCTGTCGACTCCCCCGCGCTACGGCGCGAACTCGCCGAAGTGAATGAACGCTTCGAACACGCTGCTCCGAGCGACATCATCAGATGGACACTCGAACAGTTCGGTTCGTGGACGGTGGCGTGCTCCTTCGAGGACCTGGCCCTCGTTCACCTGGTGCGCGCACAGGACGCCGACGCGGAGGTGATCTTTCTCGACACCGAAGCCCACTTCGACGAGACGTTGGAGTTCGTTGCTCGTACCGAAGAGGAGTGGGGCTTGCGTCTACGGCGAACAACGCCGGTGGAGGGGGCTGAAGAGTGGCCTTGTGGAACGGCCCAGTGCTGCACCTTTCGCAAAGTGCGCCCCCTCGCGGCCGCGCTCGACGGTCGCCAAGCGTGGCTCACCTCACTGAAACGCGTTGACTCTCCTTCGCGGGCGCACGCTTCGGTGGTCTCTTGGGACGAAACGTTCGGGCTCGTGAAAGTAAATCCCCTCGTGACCTGGAGTGACGACGACGTCGCGTACTACCTGTCGGCGAACGACATTCCCGAGCACCCACTCTGGGCTCGGGGGTACACGTCGATTGGGTGCGCGCCGGTCACTCTGCCTCCCGCGAGTGCGCACGATCGTCGTTCGGGACGCTGGGCGGGCTCGGGGAAAATGGAGTGCGGCCTTCATCAGGCCTAAATATCCACCGATTTCAAACCACACCGCTGTAGTTTTGACAGCAATGCTGCAGGATGCTACGGATCGCGGAACGAGATGATCATTGCGTTCCTTGCTCTCGCCTGGGTTGGCGTCGGCGTGATGTGGGTCGCGGGCCGGCTCCGCGAGAGTCGAGAAGAGCGATCCATCTCTCACTTTCACGAAGAGCACGAGGTCCTCAGCCGACGTGGCTACAGTGTCGCTCCGGCGCGACGTCTCGAAGATGTGCCGTCCTATCTCGACGACGTACCCGAGCATTCACCCCGGCGCCTCTCTCGCGCAACGCGGGTGGTGCGTCGAGACCTGAACCTCGCCGACGATGCCACGTACCACAGCGAAGAGTACGACGACGAACTGGCCGGCGACCTGGGGTACACAGAAGAGCACGCGTATCACGACGCCGACGTGGCGATGATGAGTCGAACTCGCCCACCTCGTCCTCAATTACGGGTCGTGCGTGACGACGATCCCACGGAGTTCTCGAGGGACCCCTGGGCCCAGTGGGACCGCGACAACACCTGGAGGTCCGACGTCTTTGCACCGGAGCGTGAGTACGCGGACGAGACGTGGGACCTCGGAGAGTCGTCGGCGTCTCGGCACCGTTACGCGGCTTACCAACACGTTCCCGTTCGCGCCACGCCCGTCGAGACGGAACCGCGACGAAGCTCCGTTCCCCCGCGTACTCTCTCGCGTCCGCCCGGAATGTCCATGCGCCGACGTCGTCGTTTGAGTGCGACCATTGTGGTCACGGGTGCGCTGGTCTTAACGGGCGCGGACCAGGTCGCGCCGTCCACACTCGTGGTCGACCTCACGGTGGTGTCCTGGGTGGGCGTCGGACTGTACGCGGCGGCGTACGGGCTCGCCCGAGTCTCGGGTCTTCTCGGTCGCGGAACCCAGCATCCCGCCACCCAGCCCGTTCGATTGGCGTACCGTCACGAAGAGATCGAAGAGTACGAGGTCTGGGACGAGAGCGACATTGCCCGCGTCCCACGGCGTCGTGACCCCTCGCGCTACGCGATGGGATAAACTGAGGACCCCTTGGGGGTATAGCTCAGTTGGTAGAGCGCTTCGTTCGCAATGAAGAGGTCAGGGGTTCGAATCCCCTTACCTCCACCAAGGTTCCTCCAGTAGGTTGCGGTGGAGTCCCGTACTCGAACTCACACACGGGCTCGGCGCAGGGAGGGCACCGTGTCTCGTATCGTCCCTCGGAGTTGAACTCTCGCTGCGGCTCGAGTGAGGTCAGTGAGACGCTCGATGCGACGAAGACTGCGGGCCCGACGGGGTCGCCACGTGAGTAAGGCCCGCGTGGCCCGAAAGGTGGTAGGTCGCTGGACCCACCAGTTGGCGGGGAACGTGGGAGAAGAGACTCGTGCGATCGAGTCGGTGTTGGCGATCGATGAGGCGCCACGCGATGAACACGAGCACTAGACCGGACAGTACCAACATGGATCCTTCGCCGTAGCGGGCGAGCGTTTGAACGCACGGAGAGTTCACTCCCGTCGAACTCACCGCGCTACTCGCCGGGGAGAGGCGACAGCCATTCGTTAACTCACTCGTGCGTTGGAGCGCCCAGAGACCGACACCAACGAACCCCACTCCCGCCACCGCGACTACTCGCTTGATCATGTTGACCACCTTCGTGTCCGAGGTCACCCCGACCCGGGGGTGGGTCGGGGCACCTCGTGACTGCTAC
>JABEUS010000104.1 GCA_013044285.1 Acidimicrobiaceae bacterium | reverse complement strand
GCCATACTTCAAACGAGATATGGGAATCGCTCGTCGGGGTGGCAAATCCGGCCACGCGGCAGAACGGCACCGAAACGTGCATCCCAGGAGGAGTGCCGAGCCGCCCGGGAACGCTGGGCACCTCGGTCACGTCATCGTCGAACCGGAGGGCCACGACTGTTCCTGTGGGTCGCGCGGCTGTCTCGAAGCGGAGGTGTCGGGCTGGGCCCTCGAGCGTGACAGCGGTCAACCGGCCCACCGGGCCGACGAAGCCACTCGAATTCGCGTCGGGGAGCTCGTGGGTCGAGGCGTGGGATCCTTCATGGCGGTCTTCGATCTGGAGACCTGTTTCGTCAGTGGATCGGTGGCCCTCGGTTTCGGGGCCACCTTCTTTCGGGCGGCCAACGAAGAAGCTTCCCGGGTGGCCCGGTTGAGTTACTGCGAGGGAGTGGAGATTGTCCCGAGCGCTCTCGGCACCGACGGGCCACTGCTCGGGGCGGCCTGCGTCGCCTGGTCCACGTGATGAAGAGGAGCGCGTTCTGGCCACGCGGACTCGCTCGACACCTGCTCACTCATCCCGGTGACCTCCTCATCCTCGGGCGAGCCGGGTGGCGGTTTCGACGGGTCGGATGGTGGCGTCGAGCACACTTTTTACCCCTCCCCGACGAGGCGTACTGGGAGTTTCGTCGAGTGACGGCCGTGGGAACAGAGGGTGAGTTGGACGTGGCGTCCACTCTCGCGGCGGCGAAGTGGTCCCTTCTCCAACCCCGGGCCCGCTAAGTTGGCCGAGTGGGCCGGGTCCTACTTCTGAACGCCACGTTCGAACCCCTCCAATTAGTGAGTGAGCGGCGGGCCATAGTCCTCGTCCTGGCCGGTCGCGCCGAAACCATCGCGGTGCCCGAGAATCCCCACGTCTGTCGGTCGAGTTCTACTCAGGTCGAGGTGCCCTCCATCGTGCGTCTCCACGACGTGGTGCGCATTCCCTCCCGGGTCCGCACTCCTCCGCTCACCCGACGATCCCTCCTTCTGCGCGACGGGTACCGCTGCGCCTACTGCCTCGAACACGCCGACACTATCGACCACGTCGTGCCCCGAAGTCGCGGGGGTCGACACGAATGGACCAACGTGGTGGCGGCCTGTCGTCGACACAACATGCAAAAGGGTGATCGCCTCCTCGAAGAGATTGGCTGGCGTATGCACTTCGAGCCCCGGGTCCCCGACGGCCCGTGGTGGCGCTGGCGCCACGTACCGGACCCCGATCCGCTCTGGGCGCCCTTTTTGCCCAAGGCCTCGTGATCGACGAGGTCGACTCCCTCTACGACTACGACGTGGTCCGGCGCTTGCGCGAACCGACCATGTTGACGGTGCACGTCTCCGAACCGGTCCTCGTTCTCGGATCCAGCCAGTCAACGGCGGTGCTCAGTTCGTCGACCCTCCCACCGCTGCGTCGACGGCGGGGCGGGGGCGGGGTCGTCTTGCTCCAGCCCGACGACCTGTGGGTGGACTGGTGGATACCGGCGGACGACCCGCGCTATCGCGCTGACCTGCGCGAAGCCTCAGCACTGGTCGGGGGGTGGTGGCGACAAGTACTCCTCGAGGCGGGCGTCTCCTCCGTCGAGATCTACCAGGGTCCCGCCGAGGTACCGACGTCCCTCGCCGCGGCGTGCTTCGCCGGTCGAGGTCCGGGTGAGGTCTTCGTCGGCGCGCGCAAGGCCGTGGGGCTCACCCAGTGGCGGGTGCGCGAGGGTTGTTTCGTCTCTACCGTGCTTCCCGCCCACTCGATGGCCGGACTCGTCGACTGGTTAGGCGATCCCTCCGACGACCTGCGATCGGCGCTCGACCACTGCGTCGTGGGGGAGTGGGACCTCGAACCTGACGAGCTCATCGAAGCTCTTCAGAAGGTGAGCTCTCCCGTGCACCAGCGACAACTCTTTCTCTTGGCCTAACGCTCGCTGACCCGGCGAGTCGGGACGCTGAGCTCTCTTCGCCACGACGACACCAGCCCCGACGTCCCCAGTGGCGCACCCTCTCGCTTGGTGGCGCCCCGAGTGGGGAATTCTGTTGATTCGTGGGGTGTGGTGGAGCAAAAGGGAGTATTGTGGCGCGAGGTGGAGTAAAAGGGTGTTGACCCCGGGGAGTGATCAATGTTGTTGTTCGTTGGCCAGTTTCAGCACTCGCTGGATGCCAAGGGTCGACTCATCCTGCCCGCGAAGTTCCGTCCGGAGTTCGAACACGGTGGTCATCTCGCCCCGAATCCCGACGGGTGCGTCGCTCTCTGGACTCCCGCGGAGTTCGCCCGCAAGAGCGCCGAGTATCTCGAGGCGGCCCGTCGGGGTAGCCCGAAGGAGCGTCACGAGGCCCGATTCTGGGCGACTCACTCCGCCGACGCCGAGTTCGACCGTCAGGGTCGCTTCGCCGTCCCCCCCACTATTCGCGACTACGCGGCCCTCGACGGTGAGGTCATCATCGCCGGTAACCTCGACCACCTCGAACTCTGGAACCCCGCTTCCTACCTCGATCAGGTCGAGTCCGTCGAGGAAGCCTTTAAGCGGGGGGAGGGGCAGTGAACGCCTCCGCTCGTTCCGAGGGTTCCGACGTGAACTCCTCCTACCACCGTCCGGTCCTGCTCGCCCCCGTGCGCGACTTTCTCCTCGCAGCTGGACCGGGGGTCTACGTCGATGCGACCCTCGGGGGAGCCGGCCACGCCGAGGCTCTTCTTCAGGGATCGCCCGATATTTTTCTACTCGGTATTGACCGGGACCCCGAGGCTCGCGAGAGTGCGCGCGCTCGCCTGGCGCCCTTCGCCGAGCGAGTCCGCATCGTGGCGGCGACCTTCGCCGAGCTTCGACGAGTCCTTGACGACAACAGTGACTTCGTTGGGGACCGGCCCCTCCGTGGAGTTCTCATGGACTTGGGGGTCTCTTCTCACCAACTCGACGACCCCCAGCGGGGCTTCTCCTTTCGCGCGGACGCGCCCCTCGATATGCGAATGGACCCGACGACCGGGATGACGGCCGCCGAGTGGTTGGCCAGTACCGACGTCGTGAGCCTGACCCGCCTGCTACGAATTAACGGGGAGGACCGTTTCGCTCCGGGAATCGCCCGGGCTCTACTCGAGCGTCGTCCCACGACGACCGGGGAGTTGAGTGAGACCGTGGAGTCGGCGGTCCCTCCGGCCGCCCGCCGTCGGGGCCACGTCGCCACCCGAGTCTTTCAGGCTCTACGCGTCGTCGTGAACGACGAGGTCGATCAGTTGAGCGAGGGGCTCGAGGCCGCCCTCGACGCTCTCGACCTCGAGGGTCGCCTGGTCGTGATTAGTTACCACTCGGGCGAGGACCGTGCGGTGAAGGCGGTTCTGCGCGAGGCCCAGACCGGCGGGTGCACGTGCCCCTACGAGCTCGGTTGCGTCTGTGGCGCGGTCTCTCGGGTCACCGTGCCCCACTCGGGGGCGATTCTCGCCGACGCCCGAGAGGTTGCCGACAACCCACGGGCCCGCTCGGCCCGTCTGCGCACCGCTATCAAGGTGGCCCCGTGAGTGTCGTCTCGCTTCCGCGTCGCTCCGGCGCACCCGCTCCGGCACCTCGTGCCCGGCCCCGCATCGTCTCTGTCCCCAGTCGCCCGCGCCCGGAACGAGTCGTCGCCCGCCGTCGACGCGTCGGTTCACCCCTCGTGCGCGGGGCCATCGTCGTGGGTCTGGCCGGACTGATTGCGGTGGGCGGAACTCTCGTCGCCACGGCGCGCGCGGTCCAGTTGCACCAGCTCGATAGCCAGGTCCTCGACGCTCAGGCCAGTTACGCCGCCCAAGTCGGGAGTGCCTCTAACGTGTCCACCCCGAGTGTGGTCGCCTCGGCCGCCTCGACCCTGCACCTCGTGAATCCCACGTCGGTGACCCAGGTCCCCTCCGTGTCCCTCGGCGTGACGCTGGGCCTCCCACAATTTTCCGGCTGGGCTCCCGTGACTCCGAGGACCTCTCGGTGAACACTCACCAGACCCCCACCCACAATCGTGGGCAGTACTCGTCGCGCCCGGTAGCGCGCTACGCGCGCCGCTACCTCCTGCTGCGCGGACTGCTTATCCTCGGCTTCGCGGTGGTGGCGCTTCGTCTCGTGCAGATTCAGGTCGTTCGTCACGCCACTCTGGCGCGCGAGTCCCTCGCCCAGGTTCGCCAAACGGTGCCCACCCCGGCGCTGCGCGCGGGAATCTACGACCGCTACGGACAGGTCCTCGCCATCTCCGAACCGACCGACATGGTCATCGCCGACGACTTCCAGATCTCCTCACCCGCCACGGAGGCCGCCGCCCTGAGCGGCCTCGTACACATTCCTACAACGAAACTCACCCGCCTACTCTCCGAACACAACGGCTACGTCATACTCAACTCCGCCTTGGATCTCACCGACGGGAAGGCGGTCGCGGCGGCGTACTTTCCGGGCATCGTGGTGGAGTCGAGTTCGACTCGCCACTACCCGAACGCCACTCTCGCCCAGTCACTCATCGGCGGTACCAACGCCGCGGGAGTCGGTGACACCGGCCTCGAGTACGAGTACCAGAATCAGTTGGCCGGCCAACCCGGAGAGGTTCGCCAGTTCGTCTCCCAGAGTGGGGTTCCCCTCCCGTCTTCTCCCACGGTGGTGCTGAAGCACCCGGTGCCGGGAGTCGGACTCGAACTAACCATCGACAACCAGTTGCAGTTCGTCACCGAGCGCTACCTCGGGGCCCAGATCGCCGCGACCCAGGGCGTCGCCGGGGCGGCTGTGGTGATGGACGTGAAGACCGGGGAGATCCTCGCCGACGCCTCTCTCGTCAATACCAAGCAGAACCCCGGAGTCCTCGGACCCATTCCGTCCTGGGGTACCTCGATCGGGGTGCCCGGTATCGAGCAGACCATCAACAACCTGCCCTTTACGGCGGCCTACGAGCCGGGCTCCGTGTTCAAAATCGTGACCTTCTCGGCCGCTCTGAACGATGGTCTCATTACGCCGAACACCCCCTTCACGATTCCCGGACAGATTCTCGTGGGTGGCCGGATCTTCCACGACGCCGAACCTCACGGCACCGAAACACTCACGGCGACCCAGGTCATCGCCCAGTCCTCCAATATCGGCACCTACGAAATCGGCGCGCGAGTGGGTGAAGCCGGCATCCTCGCCCAGGTCGAAAGAATGGGCTTCGGTCACACGACGGCGGTCAACTATCCCGGCGAGACCGCGGGCCTCCTGGTCTCGGCGGCGACCTGGTACCCCAGCGACGCCGGGTCACTGCCGATCGGTCAGGTGGACGCGGTACCGCCCATTCAGGTTCTCGACGCGTTCAACACCTTGGCCAACGGGGGGACCTTCGTGGAGCCCCGCCTCGTGCGCGGTTACGTTCAGCCCTCCGGACACGTGGTCGCGGCGCCGGCGAGCCCCACCCGCTCCGTCATCACGCCGGCCGTGTCGAGCACTCTCACGAAGATGTTGGAGCAGGTCGTACTCGCGGGAACGGGAACGAACGCCATTATCCCCGGATACCTCGTGGCCGGAAAGACGGGGACCTCCCAGATTCCCGTCCCCGGTCAAGCGGCCTACCTTCCGGGTGAGTTCTACGCCACTTTCGTGGGTTTCGCCCCCGCGAACAAGCCCGTACTCTCGATGATCGTCGTCATCGAGCGTCCCTTGACGACCATCTACGGAGGATCGGCGTCGGCTCCGGTCTTCAAGGAGGTCATGAGCTACGCGCTTCGTCACTACGGAATTCCCTCGAGTGGGGTCGTTGTTCATCCGCTCGCGGGGAGTGCATCTCTAGGGTCGGACGTGACCTGGTGATGAGTGACGAGGCGTACGTCGATGCGGGTGGGCCGAGCAGTGAGGCCTTCTACCCGTTCGCCATGAACTTCGCGTCGACGTCGGGGGTGAACTGATGCACCTCGGCGATCTTTTTCCGCTGGCCAGTTTCGATTTAGAGACCGCGACGACCGAAGTGCTCTCGGTCGAGATCGACTCACGCCAGTGCACTTTCGGTTCACTCTTCGTCGCCCACGGTCACGACGATGTCCTCGTGCGCACTCACGTCACCGACGCCCTCGCGCGCGGGGCGGTCGCGGTGGTGTCGACCCGTCCGCTCGGACTGCCCGTTCCTGAGGTCATCGTGGAGGCGAGCGAACTCGGACGAGTGAGTGCCCAGTTGGCCGCCGACCTGTCCGGACACCCGGAACGGGACCTCACGTTGGTGGGGGTGACGGGGACGAACGGTAAGACGACGGTCGCCTCGCTCATCAGTCACTTGCTCGCGAACGCCGGTCGTTCGAGTGGGGTCATCGGAACCTTGACCCAAGTGCGCACCACCCCGGCCGCTCCCGAGCTTTACCGTCACCTCAGCCAGTGGCGCGCGTACTTTGGTCCCGCCGCACTCGAGCCCACCGTGGTCCTCGAGGTCTCTTCGCACGCGCTCGTGCAAGACCGGGTGGCGGGGCTGACGTTCGAACTCGCGGTCTTTACCAACCTCAGTCACGATCACCTCGACTACCACGGCTCCATGGAGGAGTACTTCGCCGCGAAGGCCCGTCTTTTCACTCCCGAATACTCCCGACGAGCGCTGGTCTGGGTGGACAACCCCTACGGGGAACGTCTCTCGCAGAGTGCCGGAGTCGAGGTCGTGCGAGTCTCGCGCGACGACGCCTCCGACGTCGTGGGTACCCTGCTCGGCACCACCTTTATCTGGCGCGCCAGAGTGGTGTCGAGCGCCCTCGTCGGGGGATACAACGTCGACAACCTGCTGGTGGCGATGGCGGCGGCGAGTGAACTCGGCCTGAGCGACCCCGAGATCGTTGCGGGGGTTGGTAGTTTCACGCCGGTCGAGGGACGTTTCTCGATTGTGCGCGCCGGTGGCATCGACGCCGTCGTCGACTACGCCCACACGCCCGACGGTCTCGAACGCCTACTCAGCGACGTACGCTCGCTCAGTACTGGTCGAGTCATCACCGTCTTCGGCTGTGGGGGAGACCGGGACCGGGCGAAGCGACCCCGCATGGGTGAGGTCGCCTCGCGCGCCTCCGATCTAACCATCGTGACCTCGGATAACCCGCGACACGAGTCTCCGGATGCCATTATGAATGAGATTGTTTCCGGGGTCGTCGCCGGTTCCCGGGTGGAGCGAGTGGCCGACCGGGCGGAAGCGATTGCCCGGGCGGTCGCGGTGGCCGAACCGGGCGACGTAGTTGTCGTAGCCGGCAAGGGCCACGAGAGGACCCAGGTCTTCGCCGACCGGGAGGTCCCCTTTAACGACCACGACGTCGTCGCCGAAGAGTTGAGGAAGCGCTGATGCTGAGTTTGATGGAGTCGGGAGGCCTCGCGTTCCTCTTCGCCCTCTTCGTGACGCCCGGCTGGATTCGTTTCGTGAAGCGACGCAGCCTCGGCCAGAACATTCGAGAGGACGCCCCCGCCTCTCACCTGGTGAAAGCCGGCACCCCCACGATGGGGGGAGTGGTCATCGTTCTCGCCATGGTGGTGGGTTACGTCATGGGTCACGTGGGCACCGCGGTGACCTACTCGCGCAGCGGCATCTTGACCGTCGGGGTCACCCTCGCCACCGCCCTCGTCGGATTCGTCGACGACTACTTAGCCATTCGACACTCCCGCAATCTGGGCCTGAACAAGCGGGGCAAATTCTTCGGCCAGCTGGCGATCGCCGTCTTTTTCGCCGTCCTGGCGCTCACGTGGATTCACGTGCACACCACCCTCTCCTTTACGCGTTTTTCTCTGCCGGGCTGGCCCTTGAGTGTCTGGGGGTGGGCGATCATGGCCATTTTCGTCGTGGTGGGTACCTCGAACGCGGTCAACCTCACCGACGGACTCGACGGCCTAGCGGCGGGATCGGGGACCTTCGCCTTCGGAGTGCTCTCGATCATTGGCTATTGGCAGTTTCGCCACTTCTCGATCTACCACCTGCACTCCGCGCTTGATTTGAGCCTGGTCGCGACGGCGCTCGTCGGAGCCTGCCTCGGCTTCCTCTGGTGGAACGCGGCTCCGGCGCGTATCTACATGGGCGACACCGGCTCGCTGGCTATCGGGACGGCGCTCGGATCTCTCTGTCTCTTGATGAACCTCGATTTGCTACTTCCGGTCATTGGTGGCCTCTACGTCGCCGAGACCTCCTCGGTCATTATTCAGGTGTTCAGCTATCGGGTCTTTGGGCGACGACTCTTTCGCATGGCCCCGTTCCACCACCACTTCGAGTTAAAGGGGTGGCCCGAGGTGACGGTCATTATTCGGTTCTGGATTCTCGCCGGACTCCTGGCCGCCCTCGGACTGGGCGCGTTCTACGGCGACTTCTTAAAGATTGCGAAGGTGGTCTGATGCGTCAACTGATCCCGCGACTACGTCCCGTGAGGAGTGCACGATGGGAGGTGCGAGCGGAGCGTCAATCTTTGGCGAACTCGGTCGTGGTACTCACCGGGCTTCTCTGCGCCGGGGGACTCATCATGGTGGCCTCGGCGTCGAGCGCTATTGAGACCCTCTCGACCGGGTCGCCCTACGGCATCCTCATGCGCGAAGTTCTCTACCTCTTCATCGGTGCGGTGGCCTTCGTAGTGGTCTCGCGAATCGACCTCGACATCTTCGTACGCGTCGCCCCCTACCTCATGGGAGCCGCCATCGTCGCTCTCGTGGCGGTCGTCGCGATGGGGACCTCGGTCAACGGGGGTCGACGCTGGATCCGAGTGGCCGGCCTCACGATTCAGCCCTCGGAGTTCGCGAAGTTCTCGGCGTTGCTCTTCACGGTGTGGGTGCTCGAACGACACCGCCACCAACTCAAATCCTGGCAGGGCCTGGCCCGCCACTTCTGGCCGGTCGGCCTAGCCCTCCTCCTCGTTCTCTACGGGTCAGACATCGGGACCACGTCGATTATCGCGTCGATCGTGGTGGTCATGCTCCTCCTCGCCGGACTTCGTCCCCGCCTGGTCGGCACGGGGCTTATCGGAGCGTTCGTGGGGCTTCTCCTCTTTGCGCAAACTCACCGGGGCGGATACGCCCTGGCGCGGCTCACCGCTTTTCTCAGCCCCTCGAGCCAACTGTCCGGGGCGAACTACCAACTCCAGCAGTCGAAGATTGGGCTCGGGGCCGGTGGACTGAGCGGTCTGGGATTTGGTCAGAGTCGAGAGAAGTGGGGACTGCTTCCTAACCCCCACACCGACTTCATCTTCTCGATTCTGGGTGAGGAGTTGGGACTCATCGGCACCCTCCTCGTCCTCGGCCTCTTCGTCGCCTTCTTGCTCGTTGGCATGAGAATCTCGGCGCGCGCGTCGAGCGACCGCAACCGCCTCCTCGCCGCCGGAGTGACCTGGTGGGTCTGTGGGGAGGCGCTGCTCAACATGGCTTCGGTGGTCGGACTCTGGCCGGTGACCGGCATCCCCCTGCCGTTCTTTAGTTACGGGGGTAGTGCCCTCATCGTGCAACTCGCGGCGGTCGGGGTCCTCTACAGTGTCG
>JABEUS010000014.1 GCA_013044285.1 Acidimicrobiaceae bacterium | reverse complement strand
GTGGGCGCTCGCCGCGTGAATCGCCGCGTAGATCGCCCCGAGCGCGGCGAGCACGCTGACCGTCGTCCAAAAAACGGAGTCGACCCCGGCGAAGTAGGTCACGTCAACTCGGAGAAATCCGTAGAGTCCGAGGGCGGTCATCGCTCCGGACATCAGGGCCGAGACGGGGGTCGGGGCTTCGGGGTGAGCCCTCGGCAGCCAGACGTGGAGGGGAACGAGTCCCACCTTCGAGAGGAATCCGAGCGAACTCGCGAGGAGCACCACGAGCGAACTCGCACCCGCGACCGGGGTCCCCCAGTGGGCGAAGGACCCGGTTCCGAAGCGGTGATCGGCCTCGAGGAGACCGATCACGAGGAGAGCCGCTCCCCCTTGAGTGAGGGCCCCGTACCAGAGAGCGGCCCGACGAGCACTCGCGCGCTCCACCTCGAGAGCGACCAGAATGAGCGAAGTGACCGCCATGGTCTCCCAGGCGTAGAGAAAACTCACCACGTCCCCGCTCGCCGGCACGACGAGGAGGGCCAGTACGAAGAGTCCGAGCACGCCGAGGGCACCCGGAGAGGCGAGCCGACCCCGGGCGTAGCCGGCGAGATAGACCGAGCTCGCAAGAGCGACGAGGGAGACGACGAGTTCGAAGTAGGCGCCGAGTGTGTCGAGACGCAGGCTCGCCCCCGAGAGTGCGAGCAGTGACGGGGTCGATCCCGTGAGGGTCGCCCCGCCGGCGAGCACCCGCAACGCGGCGAGCCCCGAGAGGAGAGCGCCGCCACCGACGAAGAGGGCGAAGAGGGCGAGTCGTCCCCGGGGGACGATCAACACCCCCACGAGGCCGGCGCCGACGAGGCCGTAACCGACGAGGAGGAGCGTCATGACTAGCGCCCGGAGATCTCGCGGAGTACCCGGACGATGTCGTCGGGGTGGGGCGGACAGCCGCAGATCTCGGCGTGAACCGTCAGGTGTTCGGAGACCGGCCCGGTCACCGCGTACGCCTCGGCGTAGGGTCCGCGTCCGAGGGCACAGTCTCCGCACGCGATCACCAGTGCCGGACGAGGTACCGCGTCACGAACTCGCTCGAGCGGTTGGCGCATATTGAGAGTCGGGGTTCCGGTCACGAGAAGGCCGTCGGCGTGACGGGGGGAGGCGACCAGGCGAACTCCGTACTGGGCCGCGTCGTAGACCGGTCCGAAGGCCTGAGCGATCTCCATCTCGCACCCGTTACACGACCCGGTGTCGACGGCGCGCAGTTGGAGAGTACCGAAGCGCCGCGGACCCGGAGTAGGTCGCGTGTCGGGCTGGACGGCTCGCCCTGGGGACACCTTCGTCACGAGGTCTCGGAGTACTCCTCGACCAAGAGTGGCCGAACTCACCGCGCCTCGCGCAGTTGGTTGAGCGTCTCACCAGAACGCGCGAGTGTGACGGCCAGCACCGCACGAGCCGCACTCAAAAAAGTCTCGACACTGGCGTCGGTCACTCGGTAGGTCACCGAGTTTCCTTCTCGGCGAGACTCCACCATTCCGGTGCGCTTCACGACGGCGAGGTGTTGAGAGAGCGACGAGGCCTCCACCCCGATCAGAGAGATGAGTTCTCCCACGCTTCTCTCTCGGTCCACGAGTAGTTCGAGAATGCGAATTCTCGTCGGATGGCCGAGTGCCTTAAACAGTTCAGCCTTCGCGACGTAGAGCGGGGTGTGGAGTGTGGAACGGGGCACGTCACCTTCCCGGTAGTGGATTTAGATAATCATAAATCCATCAAGAGTCGCGTGACAAGTGTTCCGAGTCGGTATCTCGAGAATCTCTCAGTCGATGTCGGGTCTCGCCGGAGGCTCGACGTAGACGAACTCGTCGAAACGGGGAAATCCCGGTAAGTCGAGCACGCTCTCCCCCACTCGACGCCACCCCCGAGAGTCGTAGAGAGCGATGGCGGCGCCGTCGCGCGAGACAACGTCCAGGCTGGCCGTCGCTCCCTCACGGTGAGCGTGTGCTCGCGCCTCGTCGAGGAGTGCACTGGCGCACCCGCGACCCCGAGCGTCGGGATCGACGAAGAGTCGCGTGACGTGCGCGAAGGGGGGCTCCGCACCGGCGAGTTCGAGAACGGCCCTGACCGAGTCGCGCACGACGGGGCTCAGCGCAACGTGGCCGACTACTCGCCCCTCCCACTCGACCACCCAGGCCGGGGGATCTCCGGGCAGAGTGATAAACGCCACTGGATCGTCCCCGGGCAGATAGACCGGATACCCGTCCAGTTCTCGCACCCGTAGCAAGACCACCGAGAGCGCCGCCAGGTCGTCCGGGGTGCGGCGCCGAATGAGCACCGAACCACGTTAGGCGACGGCTGGTGGGGGCGCCTCTAGAGCTTCACCGGCCCCTGTTCGGACTCCTTCAACGGCGTGAAGTCGCTTTGTCCACTGGGCGCGGGTCTCATCACGATCGCCGCGACGAGTCCCATCACGAGAATGGCGACCGCGCTGTAGGGGGCCCACTTGGTGGGAGCGCCCACTTTGTAGATCGACCCGTAGATTGCGGCGACCGTCACGGCGATGCCCACGAGAGCCGACAGCACGACGGCCCACACCCTCGGGTGATCGCGCAGACCTCGGAGAGCTCCGACAGAAATCAAAAGGTAGATCACCACGATGGCGAACCCGCCGTAGGTCGACATCCACGAGAACATCGAGACGTACTCCGGAGTCTTTGGTAGGGCGAACCAACTCGTCCACTGCACGCCGGCGATGATGGCCAGGTAGACGAGCAGGGTGAGATTGGAGGCCCCAAAGGGCGTTCCCCTCGAAGAGACCCCCGAGAGGCCGCGGGGCAGACGCTCGTCGCGCGAGAGGGCGAAGATACCTCGAGAGGCCGCCACGGCCGTCCCGATCAACACGGCCAGCATGTCGAGGACCACGACCAGTTCGACGATGCGCCGCAGCGCGACGCCCCCGAAGCCACCTCCGGCGCCCGGTCCGGCGAGCACGAAGAGGGGTCCGGCCCCGGCGGCGTTGCCGAGCGCCTTCAGTGAGAAGTGAAAGCCCGCCACTTGGGCGAAACTCCCCACGATGTAGAAGGCACTCACCGCGAGAACCGCCGTGAGGACGGCTCGAGGAATGTTCTTCTCCGGGCGCTCCGTCTCCTCACCGAGGTTGGCCGCCGTCTCGAATCCCGTGAAGAGAAGCACCCCGTAGAGAACTCCGAACATCACGCCTCGCCACCCCGTCGACGAGCCCGAGGGTGAAAAACCACTCGAGACGTGGTGCAGACCGCCCGAGCGCACGATGACGACGACGGAGAAGATGCCCACCACCGTGAAGGAGATCAGCGCCAGCGTCAGCTGGGTCCGAGTCGAGAGGGTGACACCGAGGTGAATAACGAGTCCCACGACGACGAGGAGAATGAGATCCCAGCCGAGGTAGGGCAAGGGAGTCACGTTGAACTCACCCTGGAGGGTGTCGTGAATGGTTCCCCCAATCATCGGCAAGATACCCGCGCCGAGGGCGAGAATGCCGGTGTAGTAGAGCCACCCGGCCGCCGAGCCAACCCGGCCGCCGAGTCCGTCGGTCACGTAGTCGTAGAGCGAACCGGCCGAGTGAATGCGCTTCGAGTACTCGGCGATAATCCAGCCGAGCCCGAGCACGCCGACCGCGCCGATCACGACCGCCAAGGGTGCGGCGGTTCCCGCTCCGTTACCCGTCGCCGAGGTGATTCCCACGACGAGTGGCACCAAGAAGGCGATCGAGAAGACCGGCCCCATCAGTCCGACCGACTGCGCGGTGGCGTCCACCAGGGTCAACTTCTTTTTCCCGCCCAGCGTCGCCCGCGTCTTCTCCGACATCCCGTCTCCCCCCAGATACGTGTGCCCCGTAAAGTGCTCTAACCGTAAGGGGCCAAACGATGCCTGTCAAGCATTCAGGCACTCGATCTGCTCTTCGAACCCTTCACCGGACCGTGAGTCAACGGAGATTCGTTGGAGAAGTCCACTCAAGAACCGTGCGGCGTCGTTCGATGAACGACACTGCCCCTCCTCGTGAGAAGCGGAAGTATCTGGTGACGTCGCCTTCGAGCAGTCCCACCGATGGGAGAGGAGCGCTCTCCCGAGTGCTCAGCGACGGGGCGGGATCGCCCGGGGAACTAGGCCGACTCGGAGATTTCTCTCGCCAGATCGACCAACCACCGAAAGGTTGGGTCGGGCGCCTCTAAGAGTTCCGGGTGCCACTGCACGCCGAGGACCCGAGAATCGGCCGTCTCGAAGGCCTCGATCACCCCGTCGGGGGCCTTCGCGGTCGCGATGAGTCCCTGACCCAGCCGGTCGAGAACCTGGTGGTGCAGGGAGTTGACGGAGAGACCCTCCCCCACGAGGGAGCCCACCACACTCGAGGCGACGCAGGCCACTTCGTGGGTGCGTTCGGCACCGTCGCGGTCCCACTGGGGGTGACCCACGCCCTCTTCGAGCGAGACGTCTTGAACGAGCGATCCGCCGTGGGCGACGTTGATGAGTTGGAATCCCCGACAAATACCGAGGACGGGAATCCCCTTCGCGCGCGCCACCCGGTAGAGAGCGATCTCCCACTCGTCGCGCTCGGGTTCGATCTCTCCGAGACCCTCCGAGGCGGCCTGGCCGTAGTGGGTCGGATCGAGGTCCGCTCCCCCACTCAAGATGAGGGCGTCCAAGTGCTCGACGATGTCGTGAACGTCGGCGTCACGGGTCAACTCGACGGGAATGCCTCCCGCGAGGGCCACGGATCGGCCGTAATCGGAAAAGTGCAGGTCGAAGGTGACATCGCGCATCGCGGGCGGTACATGATCACCGAGTCGACTCGCCGGCCAACGCCGCCCGGAGAGTCCAATGAGAGGTTTCATCGCCCTCCATCGTAGGCAGTCGAGTCGAGGGTGTGATACAAATCGTTTGGTCACGAACAATCACCGGGCGGGGGGCTCATGTCCGACTTTTCAAAAATCATTACGTCACACGACACCTACGTGGACGCCGTCCCGCACGAGACGTTCGCGACGTTGCGCCTTGAACAACCGGTCGCCTGGACCAGTGAACCCGACGGGGGTCGGGGCTTTTGGAGTATCACGAAGTACGACGACATCCTCTACGTCTCTCGACACGCCGAGATTTTCTCGTCGAGATTCGGTATCCGGATGGAGGATATGGACGAGGAGGAGACCGAGGCCCGACGCACCTTGATGGAGATGGACTCGCCCGAGCACACTCGCCTACGCCGACTCGTCGCTCGTCCCTTCACCCCTCGCGCGGTCGCCGACTACGAAGGGACGGTCCGAGAACTCGCTCGCGAGGTCCTCGAGGAGTTGCGCGATCGCGACGAGTTCGACTTCGTCAAACTGGTCGCCCGCGAACTTCCCATGAAGATGTTGGGTCGTCTGATGGGACTACCGAACGACGACCTGGACTGGCTGGTGAGCCGGGGAGACGCTCTGATCGGCAACACCGATCCGGACTTCACGGAGTACGTGGTGGATCAAACCGACACCAGCGCCTACCGCCTCTTGCCGTTTCGCTCTCCCGTCGCTCTCGAACTCTTCGAGTACGCCCAGACCGCTCTCGACGAGCGCCGGGGGCAGCCCACGCACGACATCATCACCGCCATTTTGCAACCCAACTCGGAGGGCGACGCCCTCGACGACAACACCCTGAAGAACTTCTTCACGCTGATGGTCGCCGCCGGTAACGACACCACTCGTTACACCATGGCCACCGGAGCCCGACTCTTCATGGATCATCCCGACCTCTTCTCCGCCCTACCGTCGATGGACACCGCCCAGGTAAAGGTGTTGGTCGACGAGGTGCTGCGGTGGAGTTCGACCACCATGCACTTTCGACGGACCGTCACCGAGGACACCGAGTTGCGCGGACAGGCCCTTACGGCGGGCGACAAGGTCGTCCTCTGGTACGTGTCGGGGAACTTTGACGAGGACCAGTTCGTCGATCCCGCGGTGTTCGATCCCGCGCGCACCCCGAACGACCACCTCGCTTTCGGACTCCACAGCGCCCACCTCTGCCTCGGGGCCCACCTCGCTCGACTGGAACTCCGGGTCATGTTTGAAGAGATGGCCCGAGTCTGGTCGGCCATCGAACCCACTGGCGATTCGGAACGGCTCCGTTCCAACTTCATCTCGGGTATCAAACGCCAGCCGGTCCGAGTGCAGTGGCGATCCACTCCCCTCGCCTAGGGGGCCCGCATCCGGGTGATGTCGCGACGACACGAGTTAGTTCACGTCCACCCGGGTCGATAGATCGATGGGCCGCCTACTCGTCGTGCACGACGAGCACGGGGCACGTCGCGTGGGAGACGACCGCGGAGGCGACTCCCCCGAGTAGGTGACCCACGAGACCCGCGTACCGGTGAGCACCCACCACGATGAGCCCCACCTGGTGCTCCTGAGCGACGTGGATGACTCCCTTCCAGGTGGGGGCCTCCTCGACGATCAGACCCCGGGCCCGAAAGCCCGCCTCACGAGCGAGGGAGGCTCCGAAGTCGGCGGTCTCTTGGGCGGCTTGTCTCACCTCGTTCGCGGCGTCGGCGTCGAAGTGACGCTTCGAGACGGGCTCGAAGCCCACGTCGGCGGGTTGCCACACGCAGAGCACGAGCGCCTCGCGGTCGTTCGCGAGTTCGCGGCCCGCTCGGGCGATGGCTAGTCCGGCGACCGCGGTTCCGTCGTAGACCAAGAGGACCGGGGCGAGCGGAGACGGGCTGGTGGACTCACTCATATTCCACCGACATCGTAGGGCTCACACCCACAGCGTCGGGGGGCGTCGACGAACGGCGCCACGTGGCGAACAGGGGTGGGCTCTCCCAGGCCGGCTCGACTCCTCCGAGGAACCGGTCCAGATTGGGGGCCTGGGGACGTGCTCCACTGGCCGCGTAGATCGCCACGCCGATCAGCGCGCCGCCGAGGGCGAGCCCGAGTCCTACCCACAGCGCCGTCGCGGTGCCGGCGTCCAGTCCGCCCCTCGCCGCCACGGCGAAGTGCACAAAGATCGGGGCGATCATAAACGCGGCCACCGCGCGGAAGAGTTCCACAATGGCGAACACACGCTGCAGATTCGCCGAAGGGAGGGAGAATCCCGCGACGAAGAGAGCGGGCGCCACCGTCGCGCCCAGTCCCATTCCGGTAAGGCCCGAACCCACGAGAGTCATCGCCGTGCTGGAGGGGACCGAGATTCGAAAGACGACGATGCCCGCCGCGAGGACGACCATTCCCACTAGGGGTAGGTAGTGGATGGAGCGCTTGCGCACGACGAGACCAAAAGCGATAGCCGACAGAATCGCGCCGGCGAGTTCGGGAAGGTACAGGACCCCGATGCGCAGCGGCCCCATCCGAGACTGCAGGACCCCGACGGTCAAGACGGTGGCCGAGACCGAGGCCGCGGCGGCGAAGAGCGCCACCACAACCCCGGCGACGGGTATCGAGCTCGTGATCATCATCTTCACGGTCAGGAGTGGTCGCGAAGAGCGAAACTGGTAGACGACCAGAGCCACGATGCTCGCGAGCCCTCCGAGAAGCGGAATAAGGGTGATCGGGCTGAAGAAGGCGTGGCTCGTGAGCTCGGAGGCTCCGTAGAACGCGGCCACGCAGCCGACCGTCGCCAGCGCGATCGCCGGTAGGTCACGGGGTGAGTCGAGATTGGCGGGAGGTGAATCTTCGAAGGTCAGCGCCACGAGAAGGAGAGCGATGACCGATATACCCGCCACGATCCAGAGGAGGGGGCGCCAGGCGACCGCTTGAGCCTGCACTCCGCCGATGAGCGGGCCGAGCGACACCGCACCGAAGATGCACATATTCATGATCACGGCGGTGTCGCGCAACTTATTGGCGGGGTATCCGATCGCCAACGGCGGTACCGCGGCGATCAGGAGAAGGCTGGTGCACAGTCCCTGGATCACGTGACCGGCGATAAAGGTAGCTCCGTTGGGTGCCGCCGCCGTCATCACCGAGCCCACAACCAGCAGCACGGAGTAACCGAGCAGCATGCGCCGCTGGGGAAAGTGCTGGGCGAACTGTACCGCCAGCACCGTCCCGGCAGCGTAGGCCGCGTTGGCCATCCCCGCCCCGAGGCTGAACATTTGAGCCGACATGTGCAACTGTTGGCTGATGATCGGCGTCAGCGGACCGAGGGCCGCCGAAAGCGCCAGATAGGGAATCAAGGAAAACATCACCATCGACGCCACGGCGGCGTAGCGACCGGCCAGGGGTCCCTGAATCATCGTCCCGCCTCCACTGTGAGGTCGTGACACGACGGTGGACACGAGAAGGTCGGAGACGCCAACTCTGCGAAAAGGGTGCGCAACACCATGACAAAAACCTTTAGCTAAATGGGAGGGGGGCCAGAAACGGAGATTTCCTCCTCTTAGTATACGGGGAGTGTCTCCGGATAGTCGATTCTCGCCGCGAGAGTTCACACCCCGGACTCACGTGTCGCTCGAGCGACGCCCACCCGACGAGAACCGCCACGCCCCCTCGAGTCGCTGACGACAAGATTCCACCCCCATCGCCACGCTCAGCGGCTCTCCCGATTCGACCTCCTCCCTCCGTGGCGCGCGAGGCCTAACCCACTATGTAGGTCATTCGCACGTTGCTCACGTACACCGGATCGTTCAGCACGTTGACGGAGAAGGTCACCACGCCGAGGTGCGAGACCCGAGCGAGTTGAGTGAGGTACACACTCACCCGCACCCCACGCAGTTGAGCGATGGCGTGCCCGAGCGGCGCACTCACACCCTTCGGATCATTGACGAAGAGGGACCCGTGGCGCACTCCTTCGTGGACGAGAACTCCGAGACCCCGAACGAGTTCCTTCCGTTGGAGGGCGCTGACCTTGAGGACCGTACCGCGACCAAGGAACGCCGAGAGCGGCAACGTCCAGTAACCCACTCGCTGTCCGCGCACCGGGATGACCCGTAGGGGCGCGCTAAAGGCCCCGCGGCCGGTGGCGTTGACGCCCGCGACGTCGAAGAGGTAGGCGTGGCCCAGTTGGAGTCCGGCGAATGAGTAACGGGTCGCTCGCTGACCCTGATACCCCGTCACCGGAACCCACGTAAATCCATTGTTCCGGGAGTAGCGCACCACGTAGCCACGAAAGGGGCTGCCCCCCGTCGTAAAGGGACGATCCCAGACCACGATGACGTGTCCGGCTCGATTGAGCAGCACGCGCAGCGCACGGGGCTGGCTCGGGGCGCTCAGGAAGACGACGGGGGTCGTCGTGGTGTCGAAGGGACTCGCCATGATGGAGTTGAGAGCCGCCACTCTAAAGAGGTAGCTCACGCCCCCAGCGAGTCGGGTGGGACTCAAGGAGTAGGTGCTCGGAGCCAGCGTGGCGATACCCCGCCAGGTCTGCCCCCGGTTCGGGGAGGCCTGGACGACGTAGTGCAGGATCGGGGATCCACCGTTGGTACTCGGCGCGCGCCAGGTGACGAGAAGAGAACCGTTCACGTCACTCGCCCTGATCTGTTGGGGAGCACTGGGTGAACCGACCGGAACGAGCGAGGGCGTGGTGACGAAGGTACCCTGGCCGGCCGCGTTCACCGCGGCGACTCTGAAGAGGTACTTCAGGCCGTTACTCAACCCCGTCACCGTGTACGTGAAGGACATGGTGGAGATGGTGCCGTTAACGGTGACCCACGTCTTTCCACTCGTCGAGGACTCCTGCAAGACGTAGTACTGCAGGACCGATCCACCGGTCGAGGCCGGTGCCGTCCAGCGTACGAGGGCACTACTCGAACCCGCCGGAGAGGCGCTAATGCCCCGTGGGGCCCCGGGAGTCGTAATCGCCACGACGCTCGAGGATCGCCCGAAAGCTCCCTGGCCGGCCGGGTCGACCCCGGCGACTTGGAAGAGGTAGGACGCCCCATTGGAGAGTCCCCCCACCGTCAACGACAACGTCTGCCCGTTCGGACGAGCGAGCACTTTCCAGGTCTTTCCCCCGGTCGACGACTCCTCGACCACGTAACCGTTGAGAGGCACTCCTCCGGTGTAACTCGGCGCAATCCATGTCACCAGCACGGTGCGAGCACCGTGGGAGATCGCCACGACGTCGCGCGGGGCACTCGGCAAACTAATCGGGGTTACCCCGCCAGAGAACGCTCCGGGACCGGAGTAGTTCACCGCGGCGACTCTAAAGAGGTAGTGGAGGCTCGCATTAAGACCGGACACGACGGTGCTCAGTGCAGTCGCGGGAAGCCCCGTCGCCGCGTTCACCCAGGTGGAGCCCTTCGTGGTCGAGTACTGAACAATCCAGGAGGTCACCGGAAGTCCCCCATTCGTGAGGGGAGCCTTCCAGGAGACGGTGGCGCTCGTCCCCACTCTCATCGTCGCCGACACCGACTGGGGAGCGCCGGGCCCGCCCACGGGGGTGATCAGACTAGTGAGACTGAGGAACGGGCCCTCACCGGTGTAGCTGGCGGCCGCGACGCGAAAAAGATAGCCGACCCCGTTCGTGAGGCCCGTGACGACGTCACTCGTGGCCGATCCAACGGGAGAGCCCGCGTGAACCCAGGTCGCTCCCCCGTTGGCGGAGTACTGCACGTCGTAGTAGAGCACGCTGAGACCCCCGCTCGACAGGGGCGGCGTCCAATTCAGGGTGACCGCCCCGGGAGCGCTGGCCGTTCCGCTCAGCGCCTGGGGCGCCAGGGGAACCGTACTCGGGATCACCGGCGCACTCGCGACGTAGGGACTCACTCCGAGGGAGTTCTCCGCGGCCACCCGGAACTCGTAGGCGAGTCCGTTGGTCAGCCCCGTCGCGGTGTAGGACGTCACGCTGGCCGAGAGGGCGCCCGTGCCCACCGGCGTCCAGGTTGCGCCAGAGTCCGTCGAGACCTGGAGAAGGTACCCGGTGAGCGGGAGCCCCCCGGTCGCGCTCGGGGCGGTCCAGCCAATCGCCACCGCGGCCGATCCGGCTCGCGCACTCACACCCACCGGCGCCGCCGGAGCGGACACCTGGGAGAAGTTCACCCCGGTGAAGGGGCTGACGTCACTCACGAGAGAGTTAAGGGCCCCGACTCGGTAGAAGAGGTTCGCGGGACTCGTGAGACCGGTGATCGTCGTCCCCGTCGCGTTGCCCGCGAGGAGGGGCAGAGTGCTCCAGGTGCTCCCGTCCGTGGAGTACTGCACGACGTATCCGCTCACGAGAGTCCCGGTGGCGCTCGGGGCGGCCCAACTGAGGTTGACACTCGACGGACTCGATACGCTCGCGGCGAAGGACGTCACCACTCCCGGAGCGGCCACCAGGGAGACCTGGTTACTCGTGGCGTCACTGACCCAGACGTGGGCGGAGTCGGCCGCCACACCAGAGAGGGTGTCCGTTCCCACCGGAGTCAACGTCGCGACGTACTGACCCGTCGTCGAGAACTCGAAGAGGTCACTGGCCTGTCCCGACGCCGACGAGACGAGGTACACGTCTTGTCCGTTGGAGGACAGCGCGATGGGGGTGACGGAAGGATCGACGGAACTCGTTCCCGCGAAGAGTGAGAACACCTGAGTCACGGGCAGAGTCGCCGTCGCGGGAGAGGCGAGGTTGGGGGTGTACTCGTAGAGAGAGTTAGAACTCCCCCCCGTCACGACCCACAGGTGGGTGGCGTCGATGCTCATGGCGACCGGCACGGGTGAGACCACCCCGAAACTCCCGAGGGTGATCCGAGCAACCGGAGCCTGGGGGTTAAAGGTACCCCCGAGGGTCGAGTAGACCGCCACCACGTTCGATCCCGGAGTCGCGACGTAGAGGTCGTTACCGGAGACGGCGAGAGTAGAACCGGTCACGGAGGAGATGGTCTGGGGGGTACCGAGAGTGCTCGTCGCGAACTCCCAGGCCGTCGTCGAGGTGGCGTTGTGGTCGAGCACGATGACGTTCGCCCCAGAAGAGACAATGGAAAAAGTACTGGCGCCACTCGGGACGTTGAACGGGTCAGTCGTACTCGCCCCCGTCGCGATATCGACGCGGTTCACGCTCGCCGTCCCGCCCGTCACGGGCGAGGGTGCGTTCACCATCCAGAGGTAGGTGCCGTCGGAGGTCACGGCGGCGACCGTCGTACCACTCGGGGGGCTTAAGGGGCTCGCCGCGGCGACCGCGGGAACGGTGCAGACACCGAGCGTCAGCGCCAGCGCGCTCCAGCCCCCGATGAAACGTCGACCTCCGCGAATCTGTCGTGTCATAGTTCTCTCCCCGTCGTCTCGTACTTCGGGGCCGACCGGGTCGACCCACTACGCGTTACTTCTCACACCCAAACTAGGAACCTTCTGTACGTCGACACCGAATCGTGACACGACCACGGTCGATTGTCCCCAACTCGTAACATGAGCCGTCTCGAGAACGAAGAGGGCGTCGGTGGGCGACCCCGCCGTCAGAGGAATGGGAGGTACTCGCGCAGTTCCCAGTCCGTGGTGGCGTTCGTGAAGCGTTCCCACTCCGAGCGCTTCACCGCGATGTGCTGTGCACACAGGGTGGAGCCCAGAGCCTCGGTAAAGACCGTGTCCGCTTCGAGGGCGTCCAGGGCCTCAGCGAGATTCGCCGGTACCCCGACGGTCGCCTCGATGGTGTCGAGTCCGTTACCCCTCTCAACGGGCGGAAGTTGCAACTCCTCCACCCGACCGAGCCGAGCCGCCTGCAGGACCGCCGCCATGGCGGTGTGCACGACGGCGGCGCCGTCGCTCAGTCGGTGCTCGATGCGCCCCGCCGCCCCGCGTTCGGGGGGGATGCGCACGGTGGCTCCCCGGTGGTCGTAACCCCAGTTCGCCCAGTACCCCGAGAGAGAAGCGGGACGAAGACGCTTATAGGCGTTCACGGTGGGCGCACAGATGCCGGCGAGGCTCCGGTGGCGCGCGAGGAGTCCGGCGATCATCGACTTCGAGAGAGCCGACACTCCATCCTCACTCGCCGGGTCGTTCATGGCGTTGACCCCCTCGTCGTCGCGGACCGAGATATTGAAGTGGAGTCCCGAACCGCCCTTCTGGGAGATGGGCTTACCCATGAAGGTGAGGAGTAGTCCCATGCGCTGAGCGACTTCGCGGGCGAGGACCTTAAACAAGAAGCCTTCGTCAGCGGCGCGCAGGGCGTCGGCGTAACGCAGAGTGAACTCGAACTGGGGTGAGTCGTACTCGGAGTTCACCGACTCCAAGGGAATCTGGGCTCGCTCGGAGGCCTCCCAGATGGCGTCCACCAACCCGTGGGGGTCAACGGCCGGCCCAGTTCCGTAGACGTAGGCGCCCGGCGTGTCGAGAGGAACGAATCCCCCCGAGCCGTCGGGTACGAAGACGTACGCCTCGAACTCCATGCCGACGTAGGGCGAGTACCCGAGGTCCGACCACGCACCGATGGCTCGGCGCAGTGCACCGCGGGGCGAGACGAGCGAGGGTCCCTCGTGGTCCCCGAGATCTGCGACAACGACGCGAGTGTCCTTCTCCCAGCCCGGACGAGAGTCCGCGAGGTCGTAGGTACCCTGAAAGTCCGGCAGACCGTCGTTCCAGTGCGACCCCGGTGTGTAGGGGGTCATGTCCCGGTCGTAGCCGAGAGCCCAGGTTCCACTGCAGTGGCGTACGCCGGCTTCGGCGAGCTCGGCCGGGACGTACTTGCCCCGGGCTAGTCCCAAGTGATCGGGCCAGAGCACCCGTAAGCGTCTGAAGTCCTCCGACATCGTCCCCCCTTAATCTCGCCCCTTTTCGAGTGCACCGTAGCCACCCGACGAGATGAGCGTGAGATTATCATTCAGATGCAAACGATTTGTACCGGGGGGGACCGTGGAGTTTCGTCGCATACTGCTCGAGGGAGCACCGACCGAGGTTCTCGTCGAGGGCGACACTCTCGTCGCCCGAGACGGACGAAGGGTCGCGGCCGAGAGTGCCGTCCACCTGGTGCCCGTCCAGCCCACGAAGATTCTCTGTTGCCACCTCAATCACGTCTCGAGAGTCCGGGAGTTCCAGATTGAACTCCCCCCCGCTCCCACGTACTTTCAAAAACCACTCTCCTCGCTCAACGCCCACGGCGGCGCGGTCGTGCGCCCCGTGAACTGCCACTACCTCAACTACGAGGGCGAGGTGGCCATCGTGATCGGACGCCGCGCGCGCAACATCACTCACGAGGAATCTCCCCACTACATCGCCGGCTACAGCGTCGCCAACGACTTCGGTCTCCACGACTTTCGCGACACCGACGCCGGGTCGATGCTGCGCGTCAAGGGGGCCGACACCCTCTGTCCCATCGGCCCCGGCCTCGTGACGGACTGGGACTTTCGCGCTAAGGGGCTTCGCACGCTCGTCAACGGTGAAGTACGCCAGGACGGCTCCACGGAGGAGATGGCTTGGGATATGCACTACCTCGTCGCCGACCTCGCCCGACTCATCACCCTCGAGCCCGGTGACGTCATCCTCTCGGGCACTCCGGCGATCTCTCGGCCCGTCGCACCCGGTGACGTCGTCAGCGTCGAAGTCGAAGGTCTGGGCACTCTCACGAACTACGTCGTCGACGGTCCATCTCCGGTCTCCGACGAGGTCGGGGCTCAGCCGACCGCTACCGAAGAGGTCCTCTCTACCGCCCTCGGGGGCGAGTGGGAGTGGCGCGGACAGCGCCGCCCAGTCTCCACTCCTCGCGAGAGCCTCCCCTTTCCCCGCGTACACCCGAGGTACCAGTAGTGAACCGGGTTGATATCGAGGGCGTCTCGGTCTCGCCCGATCACTTCATCAACAACGAACGAGTGAGATCCGAGCGCACCTTTGAGGATCGCTCCCCCCTCGACTGGACCTGGAAGTTGGCCGACGTGGCCCGAGGAGGCGCCCGAGAGGCGACTCTCGCCCTCGTCGCCGCCGAGGACGCCTTTCCCCAGTGGGCCTCCCTGTCGACGCACCAGCGTGGCGAGTACCTGCACCGACTCGCCGATCTCATCGACGAACACGTCGCCGATATCGCGCACGTCGAGACGAGGGACATGGCGATGCTCGAGGAGAGTTTGCGCCTCCGGGTGATCTCTCGGGGAGCCCGCAACTTCCGGGCCTACGCCGACCTCGCCGGGGACTACGAGCCCCGGCGCTGGAGTTCGAACGGGACACAGAACGTGGTCCTTCGCCAACCGGCGGGTCCCACGGTCGTGATCACCCCCTGGAACGCCCCCTTCATGCTCTCGACGTGGAAGTGCGCCCCGGCGCTCGCCGCCGGAAACACCGTGGTCCTCAAGCCCGCCGAGTGGTCCCCCCTCTCGTGCTCACTCCTCATGGACCTCGTCGCCGAGGCCGGTCTTCCTCCCGGTGTCTTCAACCTCGTCCAGGGACTCGGTGAAGAGGTCGGGGCGGCCCTCGTCAACGACCCGCGGGTTCGACGCATCTCCTTTACCGGTTCACCCGAAACCGGACGAATTATCGGGGAGGCCGCGGCGAAGAACCTCGTTCCCTTCACCGCCGAGCTCGGGGGCAAGGGGCCCTTCCTCGTCTTCGCCGACGCCGACCTCGAGGCGGCGGCCGAGAAGGCGGCCGTCATGTACGACGACGCCGGTCAGGTCTGTCTCGCCGGCACCCGACTCCTCGTCGAGGAGAGCGTCACCGAGGAGTTCACTCGGCTCTTTCGCCTCGCCGCCGAGCGCCACGTCCTCGGCGACTCCCGCGACCGGTCGACGACCGTGTCGCCCCTCATTCACCCCGAGCACCTCGCGCGGGTCTCCGGTTTCGTCGAACGCGCTCGCGCGAAGGGCGACCGGATCGTCTTCGGTGGAGAACTCGAGCGGGTCGGAGGACTCTGGTACCGACCGACCTTGATCGAACCCGCCTCGAACGACTCCGAGGTGGTGCAGCACGAGGTCTTCGGCCCCGTTCTCACCCTCCAGAGTTTCGACGGAGAAGAGGAGGCCGTCCGTCTCGCTAACTCCACCCCCTACGGTCTCTCGGCGATTGTCTACACCACCTCCGACGAGCGCGCCGAACGGGTCGGAAGACGGGTGAGGGCGGGCACCATCTGGGTGAACTGCTTTCTCGTGCGCGACCTCACCGCTCCCTTCGGCGGGATCGGGATCTCGGGCATTGGCCGCGAGGGGGGCGACTACGCCCTCGACTTTTACTCGGACTTAACCACGCTGCAGATCAAGGAAGGAACCACTCATGGGTGAGATCGTCGGGGCTGGGCTACTCGCCCACGTGCCCACCATCGTGCTCCCCGACGAGGTTCGTCGGGGACTCAATCACGGGCGCGAGAGCACCCTGCACTCGGGACTTCACCAACTCCGCCGAGAGGTGTTCGACGTCCTTCGTCCCGACGTCGTAATCGTCTTTGACTCCCACTGGTTCACGACCGTCGAGTTCGTCGTCACCTCGGCGAAAAGACGCGCGGGCCACTTCACCTCCGACGAACTCCCTCGGGGCATGTCGAGCGTTCCCTACGCCGTTCCGGGTCAGCCCGACCTCGCCCAGCGCATCGCCGAGATCGCCGACGGGACCGACCAGTGCTGGATCACCGCCATCGAGAATGAGCATCTCCCGCCGACCTACGCCACCTTGAACTTCTTGCCCTTCCTCCAAGGAGAAGAGGCGTGGCTCTCCCTCGGGGTCTGCCAGACCGCCGAGCCCGAAGACTTCGCGACGGTGGGTCGCGTCGTACGCCAGGCCATCTACGAGAGCGACTACCGGGTCGTGCTGATCGCGTCGGGGGCACTCAGCCACACCTTTCACACCCTGCGGGCGTTACGCGAGCACGAGGCGGCCGACGAAGAGCACATCTACTCCTCCGACGCGCGCACCTTCGATCACCGGGTGATTGACGCCCTCGAACGGGGCGACCACGCCCAGGTGATCGCCGAGATGCCCGAGTTCTTGCGCGTGCGCCCGGAGGGCCGCTTCGGTCACTACCAGATGATGGCCCACGCCCTCGGGGGCGAACAGTGTCGAGCGCCGGGGCGCCGGTTCTCGGAGTACGAGAACTCCATCGGCACTGGTCAGGTCCACGTCTGGTTCGACCGGCCCGACGGAGGCTGGACGGGAGAAGGCTGGTGAGCGTGCACGGACTCCCCTTCCCGCGGACCGAGTCGGGCCGGGCCTCAATTCTGCCCCCCACTCCCTGGCACTACTCCGGAGACCTCTTGACGGTGGAGTACCGCACTCACCCCGACAACGTGCGCCGCGTGCTCCCCCCCGACCTCGACCTCGTCGAAGAGGACCCCGGCGCGGTCGCCATGATCTGGGCCGACTGGCAGAGCTGCGGCGACGACGGTAGTGAACTGCTCGACCCCGTCCGCAGTCAGTACAAGGAGGCCTTCGTCGTGGTGCGCTGTTCCTACGAGGATCGCGTGTACTCGCGGTGCGTCTTTATCTGGGTCGATAAAGACTTCGCTCTCGTGCGCGGCTACCTCCAGGGGTACCCGAAGAAGTTGGGTTCGATTCACCAGACTCGTCCCGTCACCCTCGGACGCGCCGGACCGCGACTCGCCCCCGGTGGTCGCTTCGGGATGACCCTCGCCGCCGCGGACCGACGACTCGCCGAGGCGACCGTCACGCTCAGTGAACCCAGCGAGTCGGCCGGATTCGTGAACGGGCACCCCATGGTCCACCACCGCTGGTTCCCCATGATCGAGCTCGACGGACGGGACTCCCTCAGTGAAGTGGTGACCATGTCGGGGGTCGATCTCGATCTCGGACCGGCCTGGCGAGGTGAGGCGACCCTCGACCTTTTCGACTCGCCCACCGAGGAGTTGGCCCTCCTTCAACCCGAGGAGATCATCGGGGGTTACTTTCGCACTGTGGGAACAACCTTCGCCGGAGGCCGTACACTCAACTCCCGATGAGTCGACGCCTCTCCTCGCCCGCTCCCCACGACAACCTCCTCGCCGAACGCGACATCCGGGCCCGTCTCGAAGGGCGCCCCTTCGACTTTCGCGCGATGAGCGCCGTCTCCAACATCTACCGGGCGGGGACCGCAGTGCGGAACCACATGGAACGAAGTGTGCTGGCCGAGTACGACCTCAGTTGGGTCGCCTTCACCGTTCTCTGGATTCTCTGGATCTGGGGCGCCCAAGAGACCGGACACGTGGCGGAAGAAGCCGGCGTGACTAAGGGAACTCTCACCGGCGTCATGAAAACTCTCGTGGCGATGAATCTCATCAAACGACTACCTCACAAAGACGACCGCCGCCGAGTCTCCATCGATCTCACTGCGAAGGGCGAGAAGCTCATCAGTAAACTTTTTCCCCTCTTTAACTCGCACGAGACGGTCGTGACCTCCATCCTCACTCCCGCCGAACAAGATGAACTCGCCCGACTTCTGAGAAAGGTGACCCATTCCCTCGTGGAGTCAGAGATCTCGTCAGAGTCGACCAGAAACTCGCTGTAGGCAACGACTCTCCAGTTCGACTGAAGTTTTGACCTATCGCCAAACAGGGACTTGGACTTAACCACTCCGGCGAACGAGAAATTGTGATGATGGCTCTAGCTTCCTGCGGAACCGTCGAAACCGTGACTCTTATGACTTATTTCGAACCACGTCTCGCCAGTCGCAGCTCGAAAACGCCGATTGGCTCTGTCGATCAGAGAAAAACGCTCAGATGGTTGAGAAAGCTTAATTTTTACTTATAACTCTGTTATCTTGACATCAATCTGATGAGAGAAGGCCTCATGGTTTCTGCCAGAAGTCGCTGTGTGTTCGCCGTCGCCGTCATTCTGGGCCCCTTGGTCATGCAGGCGAGCGCAAACGGGACCAGTCCACACCCCCAAGTCGCGGTCTCGTTCTCTAACACCACGCCCGAAAAGAACCAGAAAGTTACGGCCACGGCGTGCTGGTCCAACACCAGCGTTGGTGAAGTAGTGGAATTGGACGCTGGCCTGGGCACGAAACTCAAGTGGCGACCAATTCAGCGGTTCCGGGTCACGACGCCCAGCGGGTGTCACGCCTGGAACGTCAGCACCGGCACCTACGGACTCCACCAATTCATCGTCCGCACCTACGCCAAGAAGAAGGTCGTGGCTAAGGGTCGCATCTCTCATTTCGTGACGTACGGCGCAGTGCCCGTCGGAACGTTCTTTCAATCAATATTCCAGTGCTGGGGTCTCGGAACTGTCTCCAACGGAACCAACGTGTACCCGGAGGGTTGCAATTTCAATACTGGCAACTATTCCGCGTCGTCACCGAATGTCACCAATTTCGCTTCAAAGACCACCTGTCGCTCGATTACGGTGAACATGCTCGCGACAGACAACTTCGGTGGCGATACGAACTCCGTCGGCAGTGAATACTTCGATCTGATTCAGGCGACCAGTAGTCCTCAGATTCTAAATTTTGGCGACAACCAGGTGATTACGCACACCTTTACTCTCGATGGGTCCGCCGCAAACGTCGAGACTTGGGGAGTCGGAGACTCTAACAATCTGTATTACAACAGAATATCCATTTTGAGCACTGGCTCCGCCGACTGCTCATCACCGAGCGGTGTCTGAGGCCCACAGAAGCTCCGGAGTTCTCGACACTTCACCACTTCTCAGAACGAGTTCAGTGTCAATACCGAACTCACATAGGCAAGATTCTCCTGGCACGGCCTCGCTTCGCCGAACGAGCGCAAAGCCCTCCAACGAGGTCACCTAATGTCTCCTGCCCGGCAGCAAACGACTTCACTGGGTTAACTTCCTACTGGTGAGCGCAGAGTCACGGTAAAAGGAAAGACTGACGGGCGAGTCGTCAGTCCTCTGGTGTCTCCGAGATCGCGCCGTACTCGGCTTCGTACTCACGCAAGTCGCTCGTCAGGCGAGTCACCTCGGGAGTCGTCACCGGTTCTCCCCCGAACTTCAGCTGGGAGTAGAAGATAGCTCCAAGATCTCGCAAGAGTCCGTCGGCGTGCCGTCGGGCCTGCATCTCTTCAATCTTGGCCTGACCGGCCTTACCGGCATCCTGAGCCTTCTGGGCTAACTGGGCCGCCTGGTTCTTGACCTTATCGACGAGTGCCATAAGCACCTCCTTCGTGTTGTCCCACTCTCGACCTTACGCCCCGGGGACCGGGACGTGACTAAGAGTTCTCGACGCTGCGCCGCAGAGCGGCGAGGGTCTCGGGAATACCCACCCGGGCCGCCTCTTCGCGCAACGCAATCTGGTTCTCGGCGTCTTCTCCGAATCGATCTTCGAAGCTGGCCTGGCCCGCGGGTAGGAACTCCCACTCCTCGGTGACCTCGGTCCCGCCGGGAACTTCGACGAACCGGTAGGTCCAACGGGTGCGATCTCCCCCCACCACGAAACTAAAGATCTCTCCGGGCACCGCCGCCTCGACGAGGCTGCGGGTCTCCCAGGTTCTCTCCGGGGTCTCGTTACGGCCCGTGAACCAACTCCCGGCGCTCGGACCTTGACCCTCGTCCCACCACCCGGCGGTGCAGACGGGGCTCCACTCACCCATACGGGTGACGTCGGAGATCATGTCGTAGAGCACACGAGGGGACGCGGCGATGACGAGAGAGGACGAGACTGATCGGTTCATAATCTCGACCCTAGCGTCCCCGAAATGAGTCGGTAGAAGAGTAGGTCATCGACTCTCTTCTGTCAGCATCCAGCGTTACGGGGCGTGGTGGGGGGTTGGGGACCCGGTGCCGGCGAAACTCACCGAGAACTCCGAATTCGAACCCAAGGGACTGGGC
>JABEUS010000103.1 GCA_013044285.1 Acidimicrobiaceae bacterium | reverse complement strand
CGCCACCTTCTTCGCCACGCGCTTCGCGGGGGCCTTCTTCACGGGGGCGTCGGGAGTCACGCCCTCGACGGCCGCCACCTTCTTCGCCACGCGCTTCGCGGAGGCCTTCTTCACCGGAGGACTGAGAGTGTCCCCAATCGAGGGGGTGGCTCCCCCGGGGAGAGTCACGACCAACTTCGCCGCCGTCTTCGTCACCACCACCTTTTTCGCCGCCTTGGTCGCCCGCAAGGACTTGACCCCACGCACCGGAAGTCGGGGAGTAAAGATCCAGCCCACTCCCCGCACCGGCTTACCACCAATTAATCGGCCTTCGTCAAAGAGCCACGGGTGCTCCCCGTGAAACTCCTGGAAGGAGTCGTTACTCAGAACGACGGCCCCTGACCTGACGGCGATCTTCAAAATGAAGGCGTCTCCTCGGCCCACCGCGCCGGCGGGAGGCGTGATCAACTCGCCGGCGACTTCGGCTTCCTTGAAACGAATACGTTCACTCTCGTCCACCCGGTGCTCGAAGCTGGCGTCGACGACGACGATGATGTCGGCGTCGGGGTCCTCTTCCATGTAGGCACGCACCGCCTCGTCTAACTGCTGGAGCGACGGGAGACTACGCCCCTCCGTCGCGAGATTGGAACCGTCGACCACGACGTGACGCACGCTCATCGGAGGGCGCGTTCGAGGAGGTCGGCCTGCTCGGCCGAGTGCACCAGACCCGAACCGGTCGCCGGCGACGCCGACTCGTGACGGGCCACGTGACGAACGTCCTGGTCGCGTAGCTGACGGTGCATCTGGAGGTGTACGAAGGGCCAGGCCCCCATATTCTCGGGCTCCTCTTGGAGCCAGACCACCTCGCGCAACTGGGGGTAGGTCGCGAGAACGGTCTCGATCTCCTCGGCCGGCCAGGGGTAGAGCTGTTCAACCCGCACCACCGCCACGGTGGACAGCGCCCACTCGTCTCTCGCCCCGAGCGCCTCGTGGGCCACTTTGCCCGAGGCCAAGACGACGCGGGTCACGGCGTCGCGGTCACCGACTGAGTCGTCCAACACCCGGTGGAAAGAACCAGTGGTGAACTCCTCGAGGGAGGAACGAGTCTGGGTGGCCCGCAACAGGGATTTCGGGGTGAAGATCACCAGGGGTGCGACGCGTTCGCGACGAACTTGACTTCGCAGCAGGTGAAAGTACTGAGCGGAGGTGGTGGGCATGGCGACGCGAATGTTGTTGCGCGCACTGAGCGACAAGAACCGCTCGATACGTCCACTCGAGTGCTCCGGTCCCTGCCCCTCGTAACCGTGGGGGAGCAGCATCACGAGCGAGGCGGTCTGACCCCACTTGTCCTCGGCGGCGACGAGGAAGTTATCGATAATGATCTCGGCCCCGTTCACGAAGTCACCGAACTGGGCCTCCCACATCACGAGGGTGCTCTGCTTCGCTTCGACCGAGTAGCCGTACTCGAATCCGAGCGCCGCGTACTCCGACAAGAAGGAGTCGCGTACCGTGAAGTATCCCGGGGAGTCGAGGTGGGACAACGGCACCCACTGCTGGCCGTTCTCGTAGTCGATGAGTGCCGAGTGGCGATGAGAGAAGGTGCCGCGTCGGGAGTCTTGTCCCATCAGGCGCACGTTCACCCCCTCGTCGAGCAAGGTCCCGAAGGCCAGCGCCTCGCCGAGTGCCCAGTCAACCTCGCCGGCCTCCCAGAGCTGGTGTCGCTGGGCGAATTGACGCTCGAGCTTGGGGTGGATGGTGAACCCCTCGGGGGCACTGGTCGTCGCCCGGACCACCTTCTCGAGCCCGGCGCGAGTCACTCCGGTATCGGGATTTACGACGTCCGCCGGCACGGCGGCGTGGGGCACCGACTCGAGCGTCGGGATCGGAACGGTGCGCACCTCTTCGAGGACCGCCTGAAGACGGGTATTGAACGCGTCGAGTGCGGCTTCGGCCTCCTCGAGCGTGATGTCGCCGCGGCGCACCAGCGTTTCGGTGTAGACCTTTCGCACCGATCTCATCTGATCGATGATGCGGTACATCTGGGGCTGGGTGTAACTCGGATCGTCGCCCTCGTTGTGTCCGTGACGCCGGTAGCAGACGATGTCCATCACGACGTCGCGCTGGAAGGTCTGGCGATACTCGAAAGCCAGAGCGGCCGCTCGCGCGCAGGCCTCGGGATCGTCCCCGTTCACGTGGAAAATCGGCGCCTGAATCATCTTCGCGACGTCGGTCGGGTACTTCGAGGAACGGGCCGATTCGGGGGCAGTGGTGAATCCGACCTGGTTGTTAATGACGATATGGATCGCCCCCCCGGTGCGGTAGCCCGAGAGCTGGGAGAGGTTGAGAGTCTCGGCGACGACACCCTGACCCGCGAATGCGGCGTCACCGTGGATGAGAATCGGCAGATACGGGAACTCGTTGGCCGGTCCCGACGCGGGTGTTCCGTCGCCGGGGCGAACGAGCAGGTCCTGCTTGGCCCGCACAATGCCCTCCACGACCGGAGAGACCGCCTCGAGGTGGGAGGGGTTCGAGGCCATCGACACCGCGAGGGAGTGGCCGAGGGGATTGGTGTAGGTCCCCTTCGCACCCTTGTGGTACTTCACGTCCCCACTACCCTGGACGCTCTCCGGGTCGAGGTTGCCCTCGAACTCCGAGAAGATGTCCCGGTAGGACTTGCCCACGACGTTGGCCAAGACGTTCAGGCGTCCTCGGTGGGCCATTCCGATCACGGCCTCTCCGATACCCTCCTCGGCGGCTCCGTCGAGAATGGTCCGCAGGGCCACGATGGTCGACTCGCCCCCTTCGAGGCCGAATCGCTTCTGACCGACGTAGCGCGAGTGCAAGAACCGCTCGAAGACCTCGGCCTCGTTCAACGAGTGCAAGATGTGCTGGCGCTCGTCGGCGTCTATCTTCCAACTCACACCCTCGACGCGCTCCTGGATCCACCGCTTCTGGAAGGGGTCGAGGATGTGGCCGTACTCGATGCCGAACGTGCGACAGTAGGCGTCTCGCAAGAGGGCGAGAATCTCTTCCAGAGTGGCGTCGTGACGCCCGGCCAGACCGTCCACCACGAAGGATCGGTGCAGGTCCCACATCGAGAGACCGTAGGACTTGAGGTCGAGTTCGGGGTGAAGCACCGGGGGTTCCTGGTTGAGCGGGTCGAGGTGGGCAATCAGGTGTCCGCGGACCCGGTACATATTGATGAGTTCCTGCACCCGAATCTGCTTAAGAATCCGTTCGTCGTCGTCGAGAGCGGCCACCGGGTGGTGGTCGAGAGACCAGACGGCGGGCTCGTAGGGCACACCAAGTGACGTAAAGATTTCCTCGTAGAAGCCGTGTTGGCCGGTGAGACACTCCGCGACGTACTTCAAGAAGAGTCCCGACTCGGCTCCCTGGATGATGCGGTGGTCGTAGGTGGAGGTCATATTCATAACCTTGCCCACTCCGAGGTCGGCCAATGCTCGCGGATCGGCTGCTTCGAAGCCGGCCGGCCACGTCAGTGATCCGACCCCGATGATGGCGCCCTGTCCGGGCATGAGTCGGGGAACCGACTGGACCGTGCCGAGGGTGCCGGGGTTCGTGAGCGACACACTGGCTCCCTGGAAGTCGTCGGCCCCCAGGGTGTTCGAGTGCACCTTTCGCACCACGTTCTCGTACGCCAGGAGGAAGTCACGGAAACTCATGAGATCCGCTTGTCGAATCACCGGAACCACCAGGTTGCGTGTCCCGTCGGGGCGAGCGACGTCCACCGCCAGACCGAGTCCCACGTGTTCGTGACGACGAACACCCGGAGTTCCCTTCGCGTCGACTGCGTCGACGAAACTCGCGTTCATCGACGGAACCTGCAAGAGTCCCCGCACCACCGCAAAGGCGATGAGGTGGGTGAAGGACACCTTCGCCCCCGAGGTTCTCGACAGGGCTTCGTTAATGGCCGAACGATTGATCTCGAGCAGGCGGGCCGCGACGGTGCGCACCGAGGTGGCCGTCGGTACCGCGAGGGAGGCTTCCATATTCGCCACGATGCGCGCGGCGGCCCCCCGCAGCGGAGTCGCCGACTCGTCGATCTCGAGCGGAGCGCTCTCGGTGGGCGCGGGGGCGCCGAAGGGGCTCACCACTTGGGGAACGGCGGAACGTTGGTAGTCAGCGAAGAACTCCCGCCAACTATCCGAGACGGCAGAGGGGTCGGCGAGGTAACGGTCGTACATATCGTCGACGAGCCAGGCGTTGGGACCGAACGACCCCTTTACGGGGGTCGCCTTCGGGGCTTCTAGAGGAGAGGTCACTCTTCCAGCCTAATTCCCGAGGCCCCCACCCGTTAGGCTGAAACAGTGACCGACGAGGCCCCCGTACGCCTGGGCCGAGTCGAGGATCTGCGGGGTCTCGCACTCTACGAACTCCGAGTGGAAGAGCCCGAACGCCGAGTCATCTGCGTCCACGGAGGACTCGATCGCGCGACCTCTTTTTCCCGAGTGGCCCGACGACTCGGACGCTCCCACGTGCTCGCCTACGACCGGCGTGGCTACCAGGGCTCACGGCCCCTCGGGCCCGGAACTCTCCTCCAGCACGCGGAGGACCTCGCTCTCGTCGCCCGCGAACGAGCCCCGGGGGCCACTGTCGTGGGCCACAGTTTCGGGGGATTGGTGGCTCTCGTCGCCTCCGTGCTCCACCCCGAGTACGTCTCGGGTGTCCTCTGCTACGAGTCCCCCGTTCCCTGGCTCGTGGCGCGCCCCCGGACCAGCGCCCCCGATGCCTCTGATCCCGCCGGAGAGGCTGAGAGATTTTTCAGGCGGGTCGTCTCCTCGGAGGCCTGGGAGAGACTGAGTGAAGCCGAGCGAGACTCTCGTCACCAAGACGGACCCGCCCTGGTGTCCGACCTCAGTGTCCTGAGCGACCCTGAGGTCGTCGTCGACCTTTCGAGGAGCCCAGTCGAGACGCTCTACGCCTTCGGTGACGGACCTTCGGAGCCCTACTACCGGCGCCTCGTCGACGCCCTTGAGGCGAAAAACTCCCTTTTTGGGCACCAACACGTCCCCGGGGTCGGCCACGGAATCCATCTTTCTCACCCCCAGACCCTCGCCGCCCTCATCTTCTCCCTCCAGTCCTAAACCAACCCCCACGAACCCCCCATCTAGAGATTTCGACACTTGGCCGCTGCCTAAGAAACGCGCCACCTCCTGTGACAGTCCCGTGACATGTGAACGGGGAGTGAAACGTGGGGCGAATACTTGACACAACTGTGATGAAACCCAACTTGTGACAGCGATGTGACCTGGATAAGGTTTTGGTAATCCATCTACGGATGGCCAAATGTCAGCGAAGCCATTTCGGTGGTTCAGGGAGGCAATTAATGCAAATCAAGAAGAAACTGAGGCTGGCGACAGTCGTGGGTGCCGCTGGTGCCGCGATGGCGCTGAGCCTCGTTGCACCGTCGGTGAGTGGCGCAGCCACTGCCGCACCGTCGGGCACTCTTACTTACGCGGAGGCCCCGGGAGCTTCGCCTAATTATATTTTCCCGTTTATGAGTTGCACCTATTTCTCGGTGAACAACATCAACCAGTTCCAGCAGTTGCTGTACCGTCCACTGTACTGGTTCGGTCTCGGCAACTCGGCCGCCGTGGTGGACAAGTCGCAGGTGGGCGCTAACAACCCCAACGGTTTGTCCCTCGCCGCGGCGCCCGTGATGAGTAACGGCAACAAGACCGTGACCATCCACATGGGTAACTACAAGTTCATGAGCGGTCAGGCCGTCAACGGTCAGTCCGTGCAGTTCTTCTTGAACCTGTACAAGGCTGACGTCGCCGTGAAGAAGGGTGCCGACTACTGCGGGTACAACGCGGGCTACGGAATCCCGGACCAGGTCGCTTCGGTGACCCACACGGCCAAGGCGGTGACCATTAAGTTCACCACCGCGGTCAACCCCAACTGGATCCTGTACAACTACCTGTCGGAGATCACCCCCCTCCCCTCCACCTGGGACACCATTGGAGCGGGCACGGAAGGGTGCTCGACCGGAGCCTACGGAGCAGCCAGGACCAACTCAGACTGCATCGCCGTGCTGAAGTACCTGCAGGCGAAGGCGCTCAATCTGTCGGGCTACGCCAGTAGCTTCTGGCAGTCGGGTGTGGACGGCCCCTACACGGCCACCCACTTCGACACGTTGGGTAACGTCACTCTGGTCCCGAACAAGACCTACATGGGCCCGCAGCACTCTCAGCTAGCCGTCGTGAAGGAAATCCCCTTCTCGACTTCGACCGCTGAAGAGAACGCTCTGCGCGCCGGTACGGTGGATCTCGGGTACGTCGACCCCAGTGTGTTGACCTCCCCGTCTCCGGGACCGCTGAAGACCGGTGCTAACTGGGGACCGGTGGCTAACCGCTACAACTTGGTCACCGGTAGTTCGTGGGGCTTTAGCTACGCGGCGTACAACTTTGCGTCGGGTAGCCCCGAGGCGAAGTACCTCAACCAGCTCTACATCCGTCAGGCGCTGCAGGACGGCGTGAACCAGGCGGGCATCATCGCGAAGTTGGACAAGGGCTACGGCCTGGTCAACTACTCGCCGCTGCCCTACGGCATCTCGCCGACCCTGGGTCACCAGCCCAAGCAGCTCTACCCGTACAACCTCTCAGTCGCCTCGGCGCTGCTGAAGAACCACGGGTGGACGAAGAGTGGTGGCAACCTCACCTGCACGAAGCCCGGAACCGCCGCCAGCGAGTGTGGCAAGGGAATCAACATGGGTGACGTCTTGACGATTACCTACCTCTACGGTGGCGGCACTCCGTCGTTCACCGCCGAGGTCAACGCCATCGTCTCGGCGTGGCAGTCGCTCGGCATGAAGGCCACCGCGACCGCTGAGCCCTTCAACCAGGTCATTGCTGACTGCTCCGCCGGTAAGACGACGTGGTCGGTGTGTGACTGGGGTGCGGGATGGATCTACGCTCCGGACTACTACCCGTCCGGTGAGTGGGGCTTCACCCCGGGTGCCGGTTTCAACATCGGCGCCTACAACAACCCGGCGATGACGGCCATCATCAAGACCACCACCTTCGGCACGGCGAAGCTCACGCAGTACGCGAGCTACTTCGAGCAGCAGTTGCCGGTGATGTTCCAACCGAACGGCGAAGGGACTGGTGAAATCATCAAGACCCTGAAGAGCAACATCGGATTCGCTCCGAACCCGTTGCAGAACTTCAACCCGGAGTACTTCCACTTCTAGGAAGCACCCCGGCGTCGACAGCCGTAAAAAAAGGGGCCCTCCGGGGCCCCTTTTTTTACGCCCCACCTCGAAAGAGACGGGTGAATGATCGCCCCGTCATTGCTAGGATTTCCCCATGCTCGCCTACATCATTCGACGACTTATTCAGTCGATCGTCGTGCTCTTAATGGTGATTGTTTTTTCCTTCTCGCTGCCCTACTTTCAGCCCGAAGGAATCTACACACCCGCGTACTCGGTTCTCGGTACGCACGCCACCCACGCCAACATTCTCGCCTGGGGCGCTCAGTACGGGTTGAATCATCCGTTCTTCGTGCGACTCTGGAACTACATCATCGCCCTCTTGCACGGAAACTTCGGGTTCTCGTACAAGCAGGGTCAATCGGTCTACAGCATCATCGCGACCAACGTCCCGCGCACCGTGTGGCTCGCTCTGAGCGCTCTCCTTCTCACTCTGGTCATCGCCGTGCCCCTGGGAATGATTCAAGCCCAGCGTCGCAACTCGGTCTTCGACTACGCGGGTACCGGAGTCGCCTTCGTCCTCTACGCCGTCCCGTCCTTCCTCCTCGCCTTCTTGCTGATCCAAGTCTTCGCGTTCGGAATCCTCCACCTCCCCTCCCAGGCACCCACCGCACTCGCCCCGTGGGCCATGTTCACGAACCCCGTCGCCTTCATCCTCCCCGTGGCGACGTTGACCCTGCTCGGAGTAGCCGGGATCAGTCGTTTCATGCGCGGAGCCGTTCTGGACGTCATGGTTCAGGACTACGTGCGCACCGCCAAGGCGAAGGGGTGTTCAGCCCGGCGAGTCCTCTGGAGGCACACCTTTCGAAATGCGCTGGGCCCGATTATTACCCTGCTCGGCCTCGCTATTCCGGGTCTCTTCGGCGGTGCCCTCATCGTCGAAGACGTCTTTAACTACCCCGGACTGGGCTACCAGGCCTACAACGGGGCGCTTAATGGGGACCTTCCGTTAGTCATCGGTATCACTCTGCTCGTGGCCGTCTTTACCGTTCTCGGAAACCTCGCGGCCGACCTCGCACTCGGTATCGTGAACCCGCGCATTCGTATCGAAAGGAGCGGCAAGTGACCGCTACGAGCCTCACTACCGACGCGGTCGCGACGACCGTCGAAATGCCGGTCCCCATGTGGCGCCAGCGCCTCAAGATCTTCACGCAGAACAAGTTGGCCATCGCCTCCGTTCTCTACCTGCTCCTCATCACCCTGTTCTGCTTCCTGTGGCCCCACTTTCACCCCACGAACCAGACCAACCAGAACCTCGCGATCAACAACCCGATCAACCAGGGACCCGATTCGCAGTTCTGGCTGGGGACCGACTCGTCGGGCTTCGACGTCTTGGGACGAATCGCCTACGGCGGCGAGTACTCGTTGACCCTGGGCTTTCTCGCGGGCATCGTGACCATCGTGGTGGGCACCCTCTACGGAATGATCTCGGGTTTTCTCGGTGGAGTGGTCGACACCGTCATGATGCGTGTGCTCGACGCTTTCCTCTCGATTCCCTACCTCTTCCTCCTCATCACTCTGGTAACTCTCTTTGCTCGCACCGCGACGCTTCTGATCTTGACGATCGGGCTGACCGGCTGGTGGGGCACCGCACGAATTATTCGAGCCGACGCCATGCTGATCCGAAATCTGGAGTACTCCCAAGCAGCGACGACGATGGGAGCCTCCAAGTGGCACATCATCCATCGCCACGTCTTTCCCAACTCGATCTCGAACATCGTGACGGTCGCCACCTTCTCCGTGGCCGACGCCATTCTCTTCCTCTCGACTCTCGGATTCCTCGGTCTCGGACTACAGGCACCACAAACGGACTGGGGCACCATGCTCCAGAACGGGGCCGAGTTGATTCCCAACGGCTACTGGTGGGAGGTCTACCCCCTCGCCGCGATCTTTATCCTCGTGGTGGTCGCCATCAACTACATCGGTGACGCCCTGCGTGACGCCTTCGAGGTCCGACTCCTCGAGCGTTAGTTCCTAGCCGAAGTAGCGCGGGGAGAGGTAGCTGCTGGGTACGCCCGGGGTAATTTCGAAGTTCTCCGATGGGTTGGGGTTGTTCACGACCGCCTGGTGACGATGGGTCTGGTCGAGCAAAGACTGTTCCGGAGTGGTCCAGAACCATCCGTAGCGCGAGAACTGCTGCACGCTACGCCCGAGTCCAGAAAAGAACGGCAGCACCCCGTGGTGGGTCGTCACGATACGTTGTAGCGACTTGTTCCACGCGCCGAACCCCTCCGCGTTAGCGGCGAAGGACACGGTGAGAAGGATCGCCAGCGCCGAGACCAAGAGTCGGGGCGCGACGAATTCCGGCGCGGCTGACGGCCTCGGCCCCCAACCGAAGACGAAACGGGGGGCGACAAGAAGGAGCCCTCCGGCGAGCACAACCCCTACGTAGACCCGGGCGTAGTAGGCGACGTTCGGCGCCGCCCAGTGGTGGGGGTCCAGTAGAACGAGAACGGCCAGCGCCGCCACCGCGAGAACGGCGAATCGCCACCGACCCGAGAGATACGTGCTGGCGGCGAGTGCCACAACGACCAGCGTCGCGACGAGGACGGCGTGCCCCCCGGCGAGTAGGAAGTGTAGGGAGAGCGCCGTGGTCGGTCCCGCCGACTCCGCGTGAGACCGAATAGTGACGTAGGCCAACGCCGTGCTCGTCCCTAGCGCCGCCAGGGCGAGAGCGAGGGGTCCAGTCACGGCGAGCCCCGTGCGCGTCGCCCCAGCGCGCCACCACCACCCAAGGATGAAGAGTCCGAGCAACGGGGCGAGGAGGAGAGTCACTTCGTAACTCGCGACGAGAGCCATCGAAATCGTCGCCACGGCCCACGCCCGACGGGGGTTGGGTTCAACATCCCTCAAGATCATCGAGGCGGCCAGTGCCACCAGGGCGTAGGTCAAGAGAGACTCCGAGACGGCGTAGAACTGAGCGCAGAGGGTGACGAGGTAGAGCGCGGTGAAGTACCAGAAACGTTGCTCGTCTCGCTGTCGATAGATGGCGAGCATCCAGAGAGCGTTCGGAATGACGAAGAGTCCGACCCCGTAGAGGGCAATCAGCCAGGGCAGGGGGTAGACGTGGAACTCGAGGGCGAGTCGAACCGGGGCCTGGGTAATCACCTGAGCCTCGGAGCGCGAGAAGAAGTGTTCGTAGGAACTCCAGTAGAAGCTGCGTCGACGGAGAATCCAGTAGAGGTAGTTCGATCCGTCGGCGTAGAGAACCACGCGACCCCAGAGGGCCGAAACGACCACCACGAGAGCCACCACCCCCGGCACCAGACGCCAGGCGCGCACGAGGGTCTCCTCCCGACGACGCTCGAGAGCCCGGGCGGAGTCCACTCACCTATTCTCGCCCATTTCCGGCGAGTTGGCTACTTCGTCGCGGACAGAGTGACGGGAGTCTTGAGGGGGAAGTGGCACGCCGCGGCCTGAGTGGGCCCGAAGCTCTGGAACTGGGGCTCCTCTTGTGCGCAACGGTCCTGCACGTAAGGACAGCGCGTGCGGAAACGACAACCCGACGGCGGATTGACCGGTGACGGAAGCTCTCCCGTCACCTGGCGGCCCCGGCGCTCGGCGTTGAGGTCAGGGTCGGGGACCGGAACGGCGTTCAACAGTCCCTGGGTGTAGGGG
>JABEUS010000013.1 GCA_013044285.1 Acidimicrobiaceae bacterium | reverse complement strand
GGGTGCGTCCGGAGAACTCCTGGGCGAGTCGAACGCGCCGCTCGGCGCACGCCGCCGCGCCGGCGTGCGCCGAGCGGCGCGTTCGACTCGCCCAGGAGTTCTCCGGACGCACCCTGGTCATCGCGTCGGGTAACCCGAAGGTCCGCGCCAACGACACCGACTACCGATTCCGGGCCGGAACTGACTTCGTCTACTTGACCGGGTGTCAAGATCCCGACGCCGTCCTCGTGATCGCCCCGGGCGCCGAGACTCCCCGGGCCACGTTGTACGTGGCTCCGCGCCGGGACCACCGCACCCACGAGTTCTTTACCGATGCTCGCTACGGGGAGCTCTGGGTGGGAGCACGTCGGGGAGTAGAGGAGTCGGCGACCTTCTTCGGGATCGAGACCGCACCCCTCGAACACCTGGGTAAAGACCTCGAGTCGCTCGCCGCGACTACCGTGCTCGTTCTGCGTGGGCTGGACTCGGGATTGGACCATCTGGTCGAACCCCACGAGGACGACTCGCGTCTGGCCCAGTTCCTCTCCGAGATGCGGCTCATCAAGGAGGCGACTGAAGTAACCCACCTGGAAGAGGCCATCGCTTCCACGGTGCGGGGCTTCGAAGACGTGGTTCGCGCCCTCCCCCTCGCCACTCAGTTTGGGGAACGGGTGATCGAGGGAGTGTTCAACCTGAGGGCCCGAGTGGAGGGAAACGACGTCGGCTACGGCACGATTGCCGCTAGTGGCTCTCACGCGACGGTCCTGCACTGGACTACCAACGACGGTGAGGTACGCCACGGTGACCTCCTTCTGCTCGACGCGGGTGTGGAGCACACCGAGCTCTACACGGCTGACGTAACCCGAACTCTTCCGGTATCTGGAACCTTCAGTCCGACCCAGCGCCGGGTCTACGAACTCGTCCTCGCGGCTCAAGAGGCGGCGATGTCCGCGGTGCGTCCGGGCGTGGACTTCCTCGACCCGCACCGGGCCGCCATGGCCGTACTCGCGGCGGGGCTGGTGGAGATGGGAGTTCTCGAAGGACCGGTGGAGGATATTCTCCGACCCGACCGTCAGTTGCATCGTCGCTACACCCTCCACGGGGTGAGCCACATGCTCGGTCTCGACGTCCACGACTGTGCCCAAGCGCGTAATGAGCACTACCACGGACCCCTCAAAGAGGGCTACGTCTTGACCGTCGAACCCGGTCTCTACTTCCAGCCCCACGACCTGACGGTGCCCGAAGAGTTTCGGGGTATCGGAGTGCGTATCGAGGACGACATTCTCGTCACCGCTACCGGTTACCTCAACCTCTCCGAGGGGCTCCCGCGTCGGCCCGACGAGATCGAGGCGTGGATGGCCGGACTCTGGTCGGGCCCGTCAGGCTCCCTCAACTGGGGGTAGGGCCCCGTCGTCGATCTCCTCTCTCGAAATTCCGAGGAAGTAGAGCACGGCGTCCAGGTACGGAACGGACAGGGCAGTGTCGGCGTGGGCTCGTACTACCGGCTTCGCGTTAAAGGCGATACCGAGACCCGCGACCGAGATCATGTCGATGTCGTTCGCCCCGTCACCCACCGCGACGGTCTGAGCGAGGGGTACTCCGACCTCGGCGGCGAACGCCTCGAGGGCCCGGGCCTTACCAGCCCGGTCGACGATGTCGCCGAGTACCCGACCGGTGAGTCGACCGTCTTCGACTTCGAGGCGATTCGCTCGCCACAGTGCCACCCCCAACTCCTCGAGGAGGGGGGCGAGGACCTCCTCGAAACCCCCCGACACCACCGCGGGCACGTACCCGAGGCGTAACAGCGTTCGCACGAGAGTTCTCGCCCCCGGAGAGAGGCGCAGGCGCTCACGCACATCATCGAGGACGGACTCCGGAAGTCCCTCGAGAAGTGCGACGCGGGCTCGCAACGACGCAGCGAAGTCCAACTCTCCGGCCATCGCCCGCTCGGTAATAGCCGCGACCTCGTCTGCACAGTCGCAAGCCTCGGCGAGGAGATCGATGACTTCGTCCTGGAGGAGCGTGGAGTCGGCATCCATCACCACGAGGTGCTTCGCGCGTCGGTGCAGTCCGGCCCGTTGTACTGCGAGGTCGACTCCGACCTCCTGGGCGGCGTCGGCTACGGCGGCGCGTAACGCGTCCGAATCACATCCGCGCACGGCGAGTTCGTAGGCGTCGACCGGAAACTTCGCCAGGTGCACGATGCGCTCACACGTCGCTCCGACCGACGCGATACCGATAAAGATGCGGTGCAATTGGGCGGCGCTGACCTCGGGGGCGAGAAGGGTTACGAGGAGCCGCCCCCCGGCCCCCTGGGGTTCAGGGTGGGCGAGCACCACGTCGGCGCGCAGTCCGTCCCTCTCCAGGTCTCGTCGGGCGAGCGCCGCACGCACGTCCTCGAGACTCACGGTATCGGGTACCACAATGTCCGCGCAGAGGACTAAGGATCCGCGAATCGTGATCTGCCCCACGTCCGCCAGAACCCCCCCGGACTCGCTCACCGCCTCGAGGGCGGCCCAGAGCTCTGCTCCACAACCCACCCGATCCGGTCCGGACACTGTTATCAAATAGGACACCGACGCCACCCCTCGATGGTAGAGGACCTACTCGGGGGGTCGTGTTCGGAGTCGGCGAACCTCCGCCACGTGGGGATCCACTCGGGCGTCAAAGCGCCACAGGCTGGGTAACGCCAGCGCCACCGAACCCACACTCAACGCCGCGCCGATCCCGCCCAGGGCGAGGGATGCTCGTAGGGACATCCAGGCGGTCATAGCGCCGGCGCGAAACTGACCGGCCGTGGGGCCAATGGAGTAAGAGATCATCTCCACCCCCGCCATCCGGCCTCGTAGATCGGGCGGAATGGACTCGTTCCACAGAGTGGAGCGAAAAACCCCGCTCATCGCGTCCGCGCCTCCGGCTATCGCTAGACCCACCAGGGCGAGAACGAGTGATCCCCCGAGAGCAAAAACGGTAATACCGACTCCCCAGAGCATCGCCGACGCCACGATGGCGCGTCCGTACCGGTGAATCCGGTGGGTCCAGCGACTGGTCAAGGTCGCGACCAGGGCCCCGACGGGAAGTCCGAGGTAGAGAAGAGAAAGTGCGTAGTGCTCCGAAAATCTCGCCGCAACGAAGGAGAGCATCCCCACCGGGAAGGCCCACGCCATCGCCAGGAGGTCCACCACGTACGTTCCCACGATGTCCGGGCGAGTCCTGAGGTAGCCCAGACCGTCGGCTACCAGTTCTCGGGGTCGCGCGGCTGATTCCGTTCCCGGGGTGGAGGGCAGGCTCCACAACAGCGCGAGGGAGGCGACGTAGGTCACCAGGTTGGCGCCGTACACCCACGAGGGTCCCAGTGCCACCGCCACGAGACCTCCCAGAGTGGGCCCGACAATGGAGGCTCCCGTGTAGCGCAAGTTCGCCAGCGTGGCGCTCGCTCGTTGGAGATCGTGTCCGACGAGTGATTGATTGAGCGCCTCAATACTCGGACGCTGGAGTGCACCCGCCGCAGCGAGGGCGAAGGCGCATCCGTAGATCACGAGCGCCGAGGGGTGAGTCAGTCGTCCGTTCACCACGAGAAGGCCGGTCGCGAGAGCGAGAGCCACCTCGAAGAGGACAATGACGCGACGGCGATTTCTCACGTCGGCGAGGTACCCCCCGTAGAGACCCCCCAGCACGAGCGGGACGACTTCGACGAGGCCCACCGCACCGACCGCCAGCGCCGAGTGAGTGATCTGGCGCAGTTGAAAGGGAATCGTGGCGTAGCTCGCCTGCTGACCGAGGCTCGTGACGAGTCCAGCGACGTAGAGACGCCGATACGGACCTGACGCGAGAGGACGGAGGTCTACCCCGAGAGCACGGACCATCCCACGTCGCCTAACGGGCGATCCAGCCTCGTTGGTCGTCCCACTGCTTCACGACACGCGCGGGAACGCCCGCTAAAACCGTGTAGTCACCGAAACTTCCCCGCACTACCGCCCCCGCCGCCACCACGGTGTTGCGCCCGAGCCGCGTTCCCGGAAGGAGCACCGCGTGAGCGCCAATCCAGCTACCGGCACCCACCTCGACGGCGCTGTTGCGGGGAACTTGGAGGCCGATAGGTATCTCGGGGTCGTCGTAACTGTGATTTTGATCGGTGACGTAGACACCTGGTCCAGTTTGCACGTCATCACCAATGGAGATGCGCTCATGGCCGACGATATGAGAGTTGCGACCGATAACACACCGGCGTCCAATCGACACGACTGGGCTCGGCGAGATCTCTTGGCCGGGCCAAAAGCCGGCACTCATGGTGACCCCGGGACCGACCAGAGTGCCGTCGCCAATGGAGATATAGCGCTCGTTAAGAATGACTCCCTGCGGGGCCACGAGGCCCGCTCCTTCACCGAAGTAGTGAAAACGCTGAGCGGGCCGATCGCGCGGGCCGATCGTCGCCACCTCGTAGGCGTAGCGTCGAACCCGTCGTAACTGCTCTCCGAGCCAGCGACGAAAGATCAGTCGCAGCGACATTGACTTCACGCTAGCGGCCCCGCCGACCGGTCTCCGGGTTACTCCAGGCTCAAGGGAGCGTCGAACTCACTTTCGACGCCGTCCGCGTCGGCCGCAACACTCGCGGCCAAGTGGTCACGCACCCGACCATCGATTTCGGCCATGAGCTGCGGGTTCTCACGGAGAAAGGTCTTCACGTTCTCTCGTCCCTGGCCCATTTGCTCACCCTCGTAGGTAAACCACGCCCCGGCCTTCTTCACCAACCCCAACTCCACCGCGACGTCGAGCACCGACCCTTCACGGGAGATTCCGTGCCCGTACATGATGTCGAACTCGGCCTGTTTGAAGGGTGCTGCGCACTTGTTCTTCACAATCTTCACGCGAGTACGACTACCCACTACGTCCGAGCCGTCCTTGATGGACTCCACCCGACGAATATCCATCCTCACCGACGAGTAGAACTTCAAGGCCCGACCACCGGGGGTGACCTCCGGGGACCCGTACATCACCCCGATCTTCTCGCGAAGTTGGTTAATGAACAGTGCGACGGTATTGGACTTCGAGAGTCCTCCGGTGATCTTTCGCAGGGCCTGACTCATGAGGCGAGCCTGGAGACCAACGTGGGAGTCACCCATGTCACCCTCGATTTCCGCCCGCGGGGTGAGTGCGGCCACCGAGTCCACGACGATGACGTCGAGTGCACCCGAACGAATCAACATGTCAACAATCTCCAGAGCCTGCTCCCCGGTGTCCGGCTGACTGACCAGGAGATCATCGACGTTGACGCCGATGGCGCGAGCGTAACCGGGGTCCATCGCGTGCTCGGCGTCAATGTACGCGCAAATACCGCCGTTGCGCTGTGCTTCGGCCACGATGTGCATCGCTAGAGTCGACTTACCGGAGGACTCGGGTCCGTACAGTTCGATCACCCGTCCCCGCGGAACGCCTCCGATACCGAGGGCGAGATCGAGCGCGAGGGCTCCCGTGGGGATCGCCTCGATGTTGAGATTGAGGTTTTCGCCCATCCGCATGATGGAACCCTTGCCGAACTGCTTCTCGATTTGACCCAACGCTGAATCCAGGGCCTTAGCCCGATCGTCCGTCGCCATGTCTGTCTCCCTTAGTCGTCTCGAAGGCCCAGGATAGAAACACCCCGTTACATCGGTCTGCGTCGCTGAGACTACGGTACTACGAACAGGTGTTCGTAGTGGGTATTTACCGTCTACCAACCTTGTCGAAGAATTTGGCGCAGCGCCTGGAGAGCCGAGATGCTGGAGTACTGACGGATTCGAGGTCGGTCCCCGGGCAGCGAAAACTTGCTGTGGTGAGTGACCCCCCGCAAACTGATGCCGACGAAGACTGTTCCCGGCGCTTGGCCATCTTGGGACTCGGGGCCGGCTACTCCCGTAATCGCCAGCCCCACGTCGGAACCGAGGAGTTGGCGAACTCCGTCGGCCATCTCCTGGACCGCAGTGGCGCTCACGACCGGACCCGGCGTCACGCGCAGTAAGTCAAACTTCACGTCGCTGGCGTAACTCACGAGAGCTCCGCGATACCACGCTGAAGCTCCCGGCACGTTCACCAGTCGACTGGAGACCAGTCCCCCCGTGACCGATTCAGCCACCGCCAGGGTGAGTGATCGTGCGACGAGTTCTTGGGCGAGGGAGTGCTCCATCGTCTCGTCATCGACTCCGAAGATCACGTCACCATACGCCGACTCAATAGCCGCCCGCACGTGCGCCTCCTCGTGTCGGAGTATCTCCAGCGCGTGGGCGTGGTCGCGACCACGGGCGGTCATGCGAACCTTGATGCCCTCGATTCCCGAAGCGAGAAACGCCAGGGTCAGTTCCTCGGAGCCCTCGAGAATCTTGATTCTCTCGGCCAGCGCTTCGGCGAGTCCCGACTCACTCGCCCCCCAAGTGCGCAGGACTCGCGACGTGATGACGGCTTGGCGGCCCGCGGCGCGTTCTCGCGCAATCACGTCGGGGATGATGGAGCGCTCAAACATCTCGCTCATCTCGTAGGGGACCCCCGGAACAGCGTAAATAACCTGGTCGCCGACGGGGCAAATTAGTCCGGGGGCCGTACCTCGAACTTGATCAATGGGCGTCGCACCCCGAGGCACCTCCGCCTGAAGCAGGTTGTTCTCCGGCATGTCTCGGCCCCGGCGCTCGAACATGGTCCGAATTACGTCGACGATGCGCTCATCTCGTTCGAGGGGTACTCCCATGATCTCGGCAATGGCGGCCCGGGTGATGTCATCTTGGGTCGGTCCCAGACCCCCACAGGTGATCACCGCGTCGGACCGCGAGAGCGCCGTGCGTAAGGTAGCGACAATACGCTCGTGGTTGTCACCGACGTGTTGGTGAAAGTGTGAGGTTATTCCGTGAGCCGCCAACTGCTCGCCTAACCACTGAGAGTTGGTATCGGCAATCTGACCCAGGAGAAGTTCGGTGCCGATGGCCACTATTTCAACGCGCATGCGCGAGTAACTCCCGTCCGTCGACGTAGTAACGCCAACCGGTGTAGACAGTCATCACCACGGCGACCCATATGACCACCTCACCGAAGATGAGGCGGTGCCCGGTAATGGGTAGCACGCACAGACCAATCGCCCAGTCTTGAACAAACGTCTTCCATTTGGCGATCTTCACCGCCGGAATCGAGATACCTCGTTGAGCCGCGCGAGAACGGTGCACACTCATCCACACCTCGCGCAGGGTGATGATGATGGCCGGCGCCACGAAGGAGGTCACACCGTGGGGTCGAGCAACGATCAGCGCGTAGAGACCACCGAGGACGAGGACCTTGTCGGCGAGGGGATCGAGGAAGGCGCCCGATGTCGTCGTACCTTGTCGGCGCGCGACCTTTCCGTCGAAATAGTCCGACAACGCCGCGAGCAGACCCACGGCTGAGGTCCACCACGAGACCCGACGCACCACGATGAAGTAGATGAAGAGGGGAGTGACGAGGAGGCGAAACGCCGTCATGGCGTTCGCGGGGGTCAAGAGAGCGGACTCACCGTACGTTCGTTGACGCGGCGTCATCGCACCGCTCCGACCAGGTCCATTCCCTGACTCGCCACAATCTCCACGTTCACGAACGAACCGACCTCCACCTCGGGGTCCACCACGACGACGCCATCAATCTCGGGGCACTCCCGTACACTGCGGGCCCGTCCCGGGGCGTCGACAAGCACCCGCTGGAGTGTACCCACTAGGGCGTCGCGACGCCGGGCACTGATGGTGTCTTGAATCTCTGACACCTCGCGGAGACGTTCGAGGGCAAGTTCTGGAGCCACGTGGCCCTCCCGGGTGGCCGAGGAGGTTCCTTCTTCCTTCGAATAGGTAAAGAATCCAGCCCAATCGAGTTGAGCCGCTTCGACGAACTCCACTAACTGTCGCTGATCCTCCTCGGTCTCGCCGGGATAGCCCAAGATGAAAGAGGATCGGAACGTCGCTCGCGAGTCTCGCTCGCGGATGCGCGCGATGCGCTCGAGAAAGCGGGTCCCGTCGCCCCAGCGGTTCATACCCCGTAGCAGATCCCGAGAGACGTGCTGGAGTGACAAATCGAAGTAGGGAACTCCCGTCTCCACAATCGCGTCGATAAGTTCGTCGGTGAGTCCCGAGGGGTAGAGGTAGAGCAACCGCACCCAGTCCACCCGCGCGCTCAACGTCCGAACGAGATCAACGATGGGTTGAGTTCCACCTTCGTCGAGAACTTCGAGCGCCTCGCCCCGCCTCGCGCGGCGCCGGTCGTGACCCCAACTCGCAAGATCCTGGGCAATTAGGACGATCTCTCGAGTTCCGGACTCGACCAGAACGCCGGTTTCTTCGAGAATCTCAGCGCGGGAGCGAGAACGTTGGTCCCCACGAAAACTCGGAATCGCGCAAAAACCGCAGCGGCGATCACACCCCTCGGCGATCTTGAGGTACGCCCACGGGGAGCGGTGTAGGGGGCGCGGAAGATTCAGGAGGTCGAAGTTGGATCGGGGGCGCAGATTGACGGGGGTGGGGGCCACGAAGTCGACTCCGAATCCCGCCACGAGATCAACTTCGGGCAGGGCCTCAGCGAGTTCCTCGCCGTAGCGTTCGGCCATGCACCCCGTCACCACGAGTCGAGCGGAGTGAGCCTTCGCGTCGGCGAGTTCGAGAACGGTCTCGATGGACTCTTCCCGGGCTGCTTCGATGAAGGCGCAGGTGTTAGCGACGACCAGGTCGGCTTCGTCGACCGACAGGGCCAGGGTGTACCCCTGAGACTCCAAACGACCCGCCAACTTGTCGGAGTCCACGTGGTTCTTCGGGCACCCCAGCGTCTCGATCCAGTAGCTCGCCACGCGACTCTCCTCTAATACGAACGACACCGAGCGACTCGCGCTCGGTGTCGTTCATGCAGCGGAGAGGGAGGGATTCGAACCCTCGGGCCCACTTTCGCAGGCCGCATTCTTAGCAGGAATGTGGTTTAAACCGAACTCACCCACCTCTCCCAGTTCCCCCATGTTAGTGAAAACGCCGGGGTATCTCAACGTCAACTGAGGAGAGTGCGCACCTCGGGCATGAGTTCGACCAACTCAAAGAGTTCTCGGTCCCGGTCCCACGTGAGGTGCTGGCGAACATCACCAAATTCCAGCCACACCAACTCGTCCACCTCTTCGTTGGGCGCGAACTCCCCGTCGGCGACGTGCATGAGGTAGTACGCCACAATCTTGGGCTTACCCTTGCGGTGGGTGTAGTTGGTGGTACCGACGAAGCGCACAATGTCGCACCTCATCCCGGTCTCTTCCCACACTTCGCGCAACGCGGCCCGCTCAAAAGACTCGCCCGCATCCAGTTTCCCCTTGGGAAACGTCCAATCCTGTCGAGCTTCTCGGTAGATGCACGCCACCTCGACCCGGCCAGGATCGGTACGTCGCACAATCACACCACCGGCCGCCCGGATCAGATCGTCCGGTGCGTCGTGGGGCACAATCAACTCGCCGCTCATGAGTGACACAACACCCACGGTAGGCGACCTCGTTCGCGAACGAGGGGGCTTGTAGGCAAACTCTGCGTGAACAATTGCACCCCCGTAGAGTAGTGAGAATGCTCGTCGGGACTCTCGCGATGTGGCCGAGGGTCGGACTACTGCTTCTCGCCGGGATCGGCACCGGGGTAGCCAACGGCATCGCCGGGGGAGGGACCTTCATCTCCTTCCCTACCCTTCTGGCCGTCGGCATCGCCCCCCTCCAGGCCAACGTCTCCACGTCGGTCGGGGTGTGGCCCAGTTACGTCGGAGGCATTCGGGCTTTCCGACCCCAACTCGTGGGCCGTCGCCCCCTCATTCTCGACCTCCTCGCGTGGTGCATCGCGGGGTCCTTAGTGGGGACCGTACTCCTTTTGTCGTTTCCCGCCACCGTTTTCGCCCGCGTTGTCCCCTGGCTCATCGCGGTGGGGACGCTGATCTTCGCCCTTTCACCACTCATCACCCGACGACTCGCCCATCTGGATCACGACCACCCAGCCCGACGGCGTGTACTGCACTGGGGCCTCTTGGGTGTCGCAATCTACGGGGGCTACTTCGGAGCGGGTCTCGGGATTCTCCTGCTCGCGGTCATGGCGGTAGCGCTGCCGTACTCGTTAAACGAACTCCAAGGCCTCCGCAACGTCATTTCCACCATCATCAACGCGGTCGCCGGCGTGATCTTCATTGTGCGAGGTCACCTCGCACTCCAGGCTGTCGGCCTCTTGTTGATCGGCACCTTTCTAGGGGGCTACGCCGGTTCGTGGCTGATTCAGCGACTACCCCCGTGGGTAGTCCGAACCATCATCGTGTGCATCGGGGGCTTCACCGCTCTCAAACTGCTTCTCCACTGAGCCTGAACGAATTCTCGACTAATTCGATAATATTTATAGGATGAAGTCGATATTCTCCTTCCCCAATCCCGTCAACGAGGCTGCCGCGCGACTCGTTGCCCTCGGAGTCGTGAGTCTCAGTGTGCTCACTTTGACCACGGGATGGGCGTGGCTGTTGTATCCCCTGACGTTTGGATTTCTCGCCCGGACCGCCGCGGGGCCCCGTTTTTCTCCCCTCGGTCGTCTCGCCGTCTACTTCGGATCGCGCCACTTCGTGTCCTGGCAACGATTTGTGGCCGGACCCCCCAAGCGTTTCGCCCAGAGCATCGGCCTCGCCATCACGCTGGCCGCCACCCTCACCTGGTGGTTCGCCGGATGGTCGAACGCCCGTTGGCTTCTCCTACCCCTCGTCCTCGCCGCCTCCCTCGAGGGGTTCGCTGGATGGTGTCTGGGCTGCACCCTCTTCAGTGGACTGATTCGAATGGGCCTCGTTCCCGACTCGGTTTGCCAGGAGTGCTCGGACCTGAGCGCGCGCTATCGCCGGGCCGGAGTGACTATTCCGAGTTCCCCGAGTGAATGAGAAGTATGACGGTCGAGTGTCGAGGCGCTGCGCTCCCTAATCTGTAGAGATGGCCCTCTCTCGCCGAGGCATCGTAACGACCCTCACCAGTTCGCTTCTCCTCTTGTCCTTGACCCCGCTCAGTGCGGGGGCGTCGGCGCCCCGCGCGGTCGTAGCGGGAGCACTGCCGCTACCCGTCGGCGCCACCGTGACATCGCAACCCCTCCGGACCACCTTCGACGTGACCCTTACGGGTCGTGACCCCGCAGGACTCCACAACTTCTTGAGTGAGCTCTATCGTCCGGGTTCTTCGGTCTTCCACCACTTTCTTACTCCCACCGAGTTCGCCAGCCGTTTCGGCGCTACCCGCGCCTCGGTGAGTGCGGTCAGCCACTACTTCCAGCACTACGGACTCAGCGTCAGTGCGATCGACACCGGAGGCATTCTCGTCCACGTCACCGGTAACACGCGTGAGATCGCCTCCGCCTTCGCAGTCCCCGTCGACACGGTGCGCCGAGCCGACGGGACCCTCGCCGCCCACTTTCGTTCGAGAGCAACCCTTCCACTCGGCGTCGCCCACGACGTCTCCGCAGTCGTGGGTCTATCGAGTGTCGTTCAGCCTTCCGCACCATTAAGCAACCGGAGTATCAACCACGTCACGACTCCGGCGTCGTGCCCCAGTGCGGGTACCGTCGGGAATACTCCTAATTCCTTCGGCGGCTACCCCGTGGCGGCCCAGGCCCAGCTCTACGGACTCACTAGTGCGTGGGCCAACGGAGACACCGGCGTCGGACAGACCATCGCCGTCTACGAGCTCGGGGTTGTCGACACGGCAGACACCAACGTCTTCTTTTCGTGCTACCACCTCACTCCGTCTCTCACCACCGTGAGTGTGGATGGCGGGGCCACGGGGGCATTTAACGACGAAGCCACCATGGACGTAGAGGAGGCCGCGGCCCTGGCTCCCGGAGCCGCACTCCAGGTCTACTCCGGACCCAATACTTCCTCGGGGCCGGTTGACATCTATAGCCGCATCGCCAACGACAACACCGCCACCATCGTGACCACCTCCTGGGGTGACTGCGAAATCGATCCCGCCGGGGCGACCACCGCCGAAAATCAGATCTTCCAGCAGATGGCCGCACAGGGCCAAACCGTGATTGCCGCGGCGGGAGACGCGGGCTCATCAGACTGCGTGGGGATCACCTCGAAGTCCCCCGTTCCGTCGGTGGACGACCCGGCCTCCCAACCACTCGTCACCGGCGTGGGCGCTCTCACGGTGAACTCCATTTCACCGCTCCAAGAGTCCGTGTGGAACACGGGACCCAACAGTGCCAGCGGGGGTGGTCAGTCCGTTCTGTGGTCGCGCCCTAGTTGGCAGGTCGCGCCCGGCATCTCTAGTTCTCTGAAGGGTCGACTCGTCCCGGACCTCTCCGTCATGGGCGATCCCGGTACTGGGTTTATTCAGTACTTCACCGGCAACTCGACGGGGACGGTCACCTGCACGACCTCCTGTTCTGCCGGGTGGGGGGCCATCGGAGGTACGTCGATTGGGGCACCCCTCGTCAGCGCCCTCGTCGCCACCGCCGCCCAAGTGTGCAGCACGTCCCGTCTGGGTCTGATTAATCCAACGTTGTACTCGATCTACTCCAGTGGCACGGCCTACGCCGACGTCACGACTGGCTCGAACGACGCCTACGCCGGAAAACCCGGTGACCCCCACGTGTACTCGGCGGGCCCCGGTTTTGACCTCGCGTCGGGGCTCGGAAGCCCCACGCCCTCGTTTATCTCCCAACTGTGTCCGACACCCCCCGCTCAGACCCGGGTCCAGTCGTACGTCTCCTCGTCCGCCACGGTCGGCACCAGTGCCGTCCTGTCGCTCTCTCTGCACACCCCGGCCGGTGGAGCGCTCGGTAATGCGCAGATCGTGGTGACCGCGACGTCGAGCGCCGGGGGGACACCCGGAATCGACGCACCCGCGTCGAGTTCGGGGTCTGGCACCAATTCGGTGACGGTCACCACCGACCCCCACGGATTCGTCCACATCGACGTGTCCTCTCTCGTGGCCGCACGAGTCACCGTCACCGTGGCTCTCCAAGGGACGACCCTGGTCACGAAATCCGTGACCTTCAAGGCCCTCCCCCCCACCCGCCAGATTCCGGCACGGGTCGTCGTCACATCCATTCACAACGTCTCACAGGGCCTGACGCTGAACGTCGCAGCACCCGCGGCGGGTACCGCTCCGGTATCGAGATACCAGGTGAGCGTCACGAACGGACGAGTGTGGATCAGTTTCTCGCCAGTGATTAGAAGCGTGACGCTGCGCTCACTTCGACCGGGTACGTCCTACGACGTCGTCGTTCGGGCACTGAACGCTAACGGCAATAGTCCCTGGACTCGAGTCGGACCGATTGCCGCAGGCCATTGACCGACCACTTCAACACAGACTCACGCGCACGTCATCGACGGCGGCTCGGTACCGCGTGGCTCGCCGCACCCGTTCTCATTGTCTCCACACTCTCCCCGAGCGCTCCGAGCACCCTCCCCACGAACACCAAGGCGTCTGACCCACTCATCACCTACGCCTCCCCCAGTGCGTCCGCCTCGGGATGGACAACCTCCAATCTGACGTCAGCTCTCTCGGGTGTCAACATCCTCGGTACCCCCGACGTGGCCAGCGCCAACGGGGTTGCCTACGTCGTTGCCCGGCTCTCCAACGGCGACGTGGCCCTGATTCAACGGGGACCGGGGTCTTACGCCTCGCTGACTGATCTCACCACCAGCGACGGAGCGCCGTCCGCGAGTGCTGATCCCGTAGTGATCTTGGACCAATTCGGCAGAGCCAACGTCGTCTACGACTCGCGGGGACGACTCGAACTCGTCACTCCGCGCTGGGCCCTCTACTCTCGTGGTGCCCACTTTGCGCCATCTCCGCCGTCCTACTTCGTCTCCACTCTCAACAAGGGTTCGGGGCTCCCGGCCTACACCGGGGCTCCCGGCATTTCCGTGTCCGGTTCCACCGGAGCGGTGGCCTACCGTTCGACGTCGAGTCACGTGGTGGTGGTCCAACTCCGTTGGAACTCAGCCCAGAATCCCGCAACGTTTTCGCGGGCCCTCGACCTCACGCGCAACACTCGTGGAAGTGCCGCGGTGGGAGAGCCAGTCGTGGTCCCGAATCAGCCCAATTTGGTGTCGGTGACCGACTCTAACCACCACGTGGAACTCCTCCTCCACCAGGGGAGTGGTTGGCAGAACACAGACATCTCCGCCCTTCTCGGAGCTCCGGGCCTCACGGGTTCTCTCAGTGCAATGATCCAAGGAACTGCAGTGCACCTCGTAGGTCTGACCTCCGCGGGCCACGTGATACTCCTCTCGGCGCCGTCCGCCTACTCACCCCCGAATGCGTGGACGCTGGACGATGTCACCGCGCAGGTCAACGGGCCGACTCTCCAAGGTGGGCTCTTCAGTGACGACTCGACGGGCACCGCGGTCATCGCGGGAGCCGGCAACGACCAGCACGATCTCTGGACCTACACCCTCGCGCCCGGCGCCACGTCATGGTCCGTGACGGATGTTTCTCGCCAGAGTGGCAACGTCTCACCTCTCGTTCACTCGGGGGTCTCCGGCGGATGGGTCGACGGCAACCTCATCCTCCTCGACGCCGGTCGGGGTTTCGCGGCACGCGGGGGTGTGGGGGTCTACGCGATACCGAACGCTGATTTCACCCACGCCATCTCGGACGGCTGGCCCATCTTGGGCGAGACCGGAGGGCTCGGAACTCTGAGCGCTCCCTGGGTCCAGAGCCAGCCACCAGCGACGGTCGAGACCCCCAACTTTCTCGTCGGTCAAGCCATCGCGCAGTCGAACCGCAACGAGACGTGGCTGTCCTTTTGGACCGTGTCGGGGCCACTCACACCCCAGACCACCAATGCGGCGGCCTTTTACGCGCACGGGTACGCCGCCGGCCAGTACGTGGCCCAGCAAATCGACCAGTACAGTTCCCACGGACTGGGCCTGAAGCCCAACTGGGTCATTCTCGACCCGGAGGGTTACCCCGACGCCCACTCCGGACTCGACGCTCCCGCCGGCTCTGCCCCCAGTGTGCTCGGGACTTACCAGGGCTACTGGTCAGCCATGTTGAGTGGCTGGTCGAAGGGACTCACCAGTATCGACCCCCGACTGACGCCGGCCGTGTACGCCTCCCAGTCGGAGTACCGCACCTACGGACTCGGGTCGAGTGGACTGCCCACCTTCATGGCGGTGGCCTTTGGGGGCGGTGGTCCGGTGAGGCTACCCGGAACCTACGGTTCCAACGTGCTTGGGTTCATTGCCTTTAACGCCACCTGCGTACCTCTCGCCACCTTGCGCGCGGAGGAGCAAACCCTCGCTTCACCACCGTGGTCGGGTATCTACAACACCCTGCAGTTCAATCCCGGGGTCTACTGTGCGCCCTAGAGTAAGCCCGTGAGCGAGAACGACTCCACCACGGGAGACCTTCGACAAAAGTTGAAGAGTTTCGCCCAACCCCTGGTCGACTCCGTCGACGCTCGTCTACGCGACCAAGTGGATTCGCGAGTCGACGAACGGGTTCGTGAGACTATGTCCGATCGACTCTCGGTCATCGAAAGGGCGATTGCCGACCTTGACCGACGGGTTCGAGATCTGGAAACTCGACTCGATCAGTCGCGCTGACGTCGCTCCCGTTCGCGCCGCAGTACGAATCGTACGGTGAGCACGATCAGGACGAGAGTAGCGAGAACGAAGACCGAAAACCCGATGAGAAATCCCGGGGTGAACGTGGTGGCGAGCACCCCACCAGGGTAGTCCCGGCGCCCACCGAGATGCCGCGAGAACATCCCGTCGAGATCTCGGCGCAGTGACTGACGTGACAGGGTCCGAGCACAGTAGAGGGGTGCCCCTCGTCGACGAACTTCTCCGCCCCTCTGACGTCACTCTCGACTCGCTCGTCGACCACGTTCGCCAGTACCTCGTTCCAGTGACGTCCGCCTCGGACCCCGCACGCGTCATCACGGCTCGTCCGAGAATCCCCGAGGGGGTGAGTGAACTCGCCCAGGCTCGCCGCGCCCGGCTACGGGGGCGTCTCACCGACTTGTGGCTCGTTCTCTGGGCTGTTCGTCGACCTGTGGACGACTCACTCGGTGAACTACTCGATGCCGCGAGTTCCAGTCGCGCCTATCAAGATCTTCTCGATGACGTCGCTCAATACGATGCTGACTCTCGCGCCCGACTCTTCGCCGACGTCCGCGCCCACATTCAGACCCTGAGTGAGGTGCTCGGCACTCGACCAGCCCGGGTGGAAGTACAACTCGGAGTACGTCGTCGACTCGCCCTCGGCATCTCCGGAACGGAGCTACGCGTACGCTTCGACCTCGTCGTCACACTCCCCGAACGTCGGGGGCTTGTCGACGTCACTACCTCTCCCCTGGACCCCGACGACGCTCCTCTCGCTCTCCTCGCCCTCGCGGACCTTCTCGCGGGGTACCACCCCCGTCGAGTTGCCCAGATCTCGTCGGCCACGGGAGAAGTTCGGATGCGCGAGGTGGACGGGGCGCTGGTCGACCTCGCCCTCTCGACCCTCCACGAGAGAACGAGGGCGGCGTGAATCCCGTCACGGTTAGCCGCCTACTGGACAACACCTTGGCGAGCCTCGCTGTCGCCGAGGAGGCCCTCTCTCTCGAGCCGAGCCAGCGAAGCGCCCTGCTCACTCGCCTCGCGGGTATTCCGAGCGCCCGACGTACCGTGCTCGACAGTTTTCGAGTGGAGAGTGGGGCGAAGGAACTGGAACCCTTTCAGTGGTGTGCCGAGAACGTCGCCCGTTCTCTCAGTCACGACCTCCTCGTTCGGGAGTCTCGCCCCCGCTTTCTCGGAAGCGCTCTCGACTCACTGATCAGCGATCTCGTGTCGAGCGCCGAGAGTGGTCTGGTCCACTCTCGCAGTGCCGCGACCTGGCTGGCCCAACTGGGACCCGGGGGCCGAGCGATGGTGCACGCGCGGATTCTCACTCGAGCCCGACACACCCTCGAGGTCTTCGATCGTTTCGGAGTAGCGGTGACTCCGAGCGCGTCCGATACCTACCTCAGCGTCGCCCGGTCTCGGTGGGTGCTCCGGGGTCGACGAGATGGTGTCCTCGGTGAGCCCCATCGACGCATCCTCGTTCAAGTGCGCACCGGATCACCGTCGCGCAGTGCCGCCCGGGGCCTTCGGGTGGACGCCCTCGCAGCCACTCTCGCCCATCCGCGGGGCCAGGCTCCCGCGCGAATCGTGGGGGTGTGGCCCGAATCGGGCCTGGTCATCGCCGTCGATTCCTCCCTCGACGACCTGCGCGGGGGCGCCCGAGACGTCCTACGCGCCGCCCAACGACTGAGCGAAATGACGCGTAATCAGGCCGCGTAGACCTCCACCCCCGTCGGGCCACTAGCGTTGAGAGGCCATGCCCCTACGCACATCGCTTCGAAACATCGCCATCATCGCCCACGTCGACCACGGCAAGACCACTCTGGTCGACGCCATGTTGCGCCAAACCGGCTCCTTCGGGGACCACCAAGAGCTCACCGACCGAGTCATGGACTCGAACGACCTCGAGCGCGAGAAGGGTATTACCATCCTCGCCAAGAACACCGCAGTGCGCTGGCGCGATCTCACGATCAACATCATCGACACCCCGGGACACGCCGACTTTGGCGGTGAAGTCGAACGAGGGCTCACTATGGTCGACGCCGTGGTACTCCTGGTCGACGCCGCCGAGGGCCCACTGCCCCAGACTCGCTTCGTTCTGCGCAAGACGCTCGAGGCTCGCCTCCCCGTCGTTCTCGTCATCAACAAGGTTGACCGAGCCGACGCCCGCATCGACCAGGTGGTCGAAGAGGTGGAGAACCTCTTTCTCGACCTCGACGCCGACGAACACCAGATCTCGTTTCCCATCCTCTACGCGAGCGCCCGCCAGGGCTGGGCGTCGACGGAGCCGGGAGTCGTTGGTACCGACCTCACACCCTTGTTCTCGACGATTGAGAGCTACGTTCCGGCTCCCTCCTACGAAGAGGGTCACGGCCTCCAGGCACTGGTCTGCAACTTGGACGCGTCTCCGTATCTCGGACGTCTCGCCCTCTGTCGCGTGATGAACGGCAACCTGATCCGGGGCCAACGCGTCGCGTGGTGCCACGTGGACGGCTCCGTCGAGTACGCGAAAATCACCGAACTCTTCATGACCAGCGCTCTCGAGAGGCGACCCGTTGACGAAGCCGGGCCCGGAGACATCGTCGCCGTCGCTGGTTTTGACGAAATCACCATCGGTGAGACCCTGGCCGATCCCGACGATCCACAGCCGCTCACTCCTCTCACGGTCGATGAACCCTCACTCGCGATGACGATCGGAATTAATACCTCCCCCCTGGCCGGCCAGGAGGGCAAACTCCTCACCGCGCGGGTCATTAAGGATCGCCTGGAGCGCGAGTTGATTGGCAACGTGTCCTTGCGAGTCCTTCCCACCGATCGCCCCGACGCCTGGGAAGTCCAGGGTCGCGGCGAACTCCAACTGGCCATTTTGATCGAAACCATGCGCCGAGAAGGTTTCGAATTGACCGTGGGCAAGCCCCAAGTCGTGACCCGGGAGATTGACGGACGCCTTCACGAGCCGGTCGAACACGTCACCATCGACGCCCCCGAGGAGTTCGTCGGTGCCATCACCACCCTCCTCGCGACTCGTCGCGGAACGATGGTGGACATGGTCAATCACGGAACCGGCTGGGTTCGCCTGGAGTGGCGAATTCCGGCGCGCGGTCTCGTGGGGATTCGCACCGAGTTTCTCACGGAGACTCGTGGAGCGGGCATGATGCACACCAACTTCGACGGGTACGAGCCCTGGTTCGGGGACATTCGCCTGCGCGCGCAGGGTGTCCTCGTCGCCGACCGGCGAGGGGTGACCACCACGAACGCCCTACTCGACCTAGAGGCCCGCGGAGTTCTCTTCGTCGGCCCCACGGTCGAGGTCTACGAGGGGATGATCATCGGGGAAAACTCTCGACCCGAGGAGATGGACGTGAACCCCACGCGGGAAAAGAAGCTCACCAACATGCGAGCCTCGGGGTCGGACAACACCGAGCGCACGACTCCCCCGCGGAACCTCTCACTGGAACAGGCTCTCGAATTCATCGCCGACGACGAGGCGGTCGAGGTCACCCCGGCCTCCATCCGTCTCCGTAAGGTGATTCTGGACCAGTCGGACCGGGCCCGGTCTCGCAAGAAGCGTCAAACCACCGCGTAACTAGACTGTTTCTCGGAGGGATGACAGAGCGGCCGAATGTTCCGGTCTTGAAAACCGGCGTGGGTTTTCCCACCGTGGGTTCAAATCCCACTCCCTCCGCCACTCGCTCAAAGAGCGAACCTTATTCGGGAGTCTTTGTGAGAATTAGTACGATATCGAGCTTTCTGGTCGGCGCTTCCCTCCTCGGTACCCTCGCCCTGCCGGCTACGGCCCAGGCCGCGAGTCCGAGCGCCCTTCACGTAGCGGTGGCCGCGCGCAACTACGCCGAGGGACAGGTCTCCGTCCACGAAGTAGCGGTTCTCAAGAGTCCGGTGTCGCCTAACGCGAACTACACCTCGGTCAACGACGTCTCGCGCGTGGGTGCTCGCGAAGTCGTGACGGGTACGGCGACGAATCATCTGTTCTTCACCCTTGTCGCCCTGGCCACCCAGCGAGTGGTCTACGTCAAGGCCAGCGCCGTAGCTCTCGAAAACTTCCTTCTCGGCTTGACGCCGGGGGTAGCGGTTCACGACGCCGAACGCTGGCTCGCGGTCTACTCCAGCGCCGGGACGTATCCCACGCTCGCCGCCAGCACCACCATCGCGAGCGACTTTTCCCTCAATCTCTACGTCGCCGGAACGGCCAACTTCGTCGGGCACTCCGTCATCGCGGGAATCCCCGTTCAGGTCATTCACCTCGTCTCGAAGGCGACCTCTCACACCCCCGCCCTCCACGAATACCTGTACCTCACCGAAGGACCCCACCCCCTACCGGTACGCGAGGTCGCCTCGGGTAGCGGAGTCACCTTGACGGTCACGTGGACCAAGTGGGGCGAACGAGTACCGCTCACCCCTCAGGTCCCCTTCGCCACCTTCCGTTAAGCAGGCTCAATCCGGGCGAGGAGCCCGTTCATCCATTCGCGGGCCCGTAATCGACGAATGTCCACATCACCCCGACGCTCCCCGGATCCCTCACCGGTGACGGGATAAGAGCCGAGGAACTTGACCCTCACCAGGTGAGCCTGCACGTCCACCAGACAGTCGGCGACAATCTCGTCACTGATGTGCCCGTCGAATTCGATGACGAAGCAGTAGTCCCCGAGTCCGGTTTTCGTGGGGCGACTCTCCAACTTGGTGAGGTTGATATCTCGCGCCGCGAATCGACCAAGGATTCCGTAGAGAGATCCGGGACGGTCAGCGTCCTGGAAGCAGACGACCAACGTACGATCGTGTCCAGTCGGGGGGGCTACCGTCTCGCGCGCGACGAGTACGAAACGGGTTGCGTTACCGGGGTGGTCCTCGATGTCCTCGGCCACGATAGAAAGGCCGAAGAGTCGGGCCGCGAGCCGCGAGCCGACCGCCGCCCAGGACTCGGTACTCCCCGCGGTTTCCGCCGCGGCCTGGGAAGTAGAGGCCGTTGGTTCGATACGGGCGTGGGGGAGTTGAGTGAGAAAGTGACGAACCTGTCCGAGGGCGTGCGTATAACTAGCGACTCGGGTCACCTGTTCCAGGGAAACCCCGGGCCTCGTCATGAGGTGGAGGTGAATAGGCAACACCAGCTCGCGCACAATCGTGAGGTCGTGATCAAAGACCAAGCCGTCGATGCTGGCCGAGACCGTTCCCTCAATTGCGTTCTCGAGGGGGACGAGCCCCTGATCAACCTGGCCGTCGGCGACCGCGGCGAGAACTTCGCCAATGGTCGAAAAAGCGATCGCTTCTCGATCACCCAGGGACTGGAGTGCCTCGTGGGAGAACGACCCTTCGGGACCCAGAAATCCAATACGTCCCGTCACCCGAGTCATCGTAGTGGGCTTCCTGGGGCCCGTCGGCGAGGCCCTAGCATGGACTCTGGTCGACGCGGCGAGGAGAGTGCAATGGCGCACCCGATGTTTACATACAACGAGTCCTTCACCGAGGCGGTGTTCGAATACTGCCGAGAGCGGCTTCGTGAAGATGCTCCCCTCGACTACGGCTCGCACGCCCCCACGCCCCTTCCCTCCCTCGAAGGACTCATCACGGCCCAGGGGCGCGATCCTCTCGAGATTCTCACTCTGTGGCGCGATCAGTTGGCCCCCCACGTGGTCTCCGTTGACTCTCCCGGTTTCTTGGCCTTCATTCCTAACGCGCCGACGGAGTACTCCCTCCTCTTCGACATGATTGTGGCCTGCTCGGGCCTGAACGGGACCTCCTGGCTCGAGGCGGCCGGAGTCGTCGCCGCGGAAAACCAGGCGCTGGACTTTCTCGCCGAGCGCGCCGGGATGGCCGAGGGCACGGGCGGGGCCTTCGTGTCGGGGGGCTCCATTGGCAACCTCTCCGCTCTCACCGTCGCCCGAGACGTCGGACGAGCTCGTCAGTCCCACCTGTCTCCACACTCGCTGCGCTTCGCGATTTCCGCCGACGCCCACTCGAGTATCGGCAAGGCCCTTCACGTGATCGGGGTCGAATCCCTCATTGTCGAACCCGACGACCACCGCTTCACTCGGGCCGCCCTCGAAGCGGCCCTCGCGAACGATCCCCACCCCGAGACCATCATCGGCGTGGTGGCAACGGCGGGAACGACCAACGCCGGCATCATCGATGACCTCGAGGGCCTTGGATCATTGGCCCGGGAGCGAGGCTGGTGGTTCCACGTCGACGGGGCGTACGGCGGGGCGGCCATGTTCTCCTCCGCGGCCGACCAGTTTCACGGACTGCGCCACGCCGACTCCTTCATCGTCGACCCCCACAAGTGGCTCTTCGCGCCTCTGGACTGCTGCGCACTCCTCTGGCGCGACCCGGCCACCGCGCGCAGCGTGCTCGCCCAACAAGCCGGGTATCTCGACGTCTTGCACCAAGATGACGACGTCGACTGGAACCCGTCGGACTTCGCGATCATGCTGTCCAGGCGCGCCCGGGGCCTTCCGTTCTGGTTCTCCCTGGTGACGTACGGAACGGCCCACTACGAGTCGGCCGTTCAGCGCGGACTGGACTTGGCCGAGCGAACGGCCGTACTCATCGAGAAGTCCGATCACCTCGAACTCGTGCGACCGGCCAGTTTGTCGGTGGTCCTCTTTCGCCGTCCCGGCTGGTCCGACGAGGACTACACCCGGTGGAGCGCGGACCTCCTACGGCGCCAGGTGGCCTTCGTGACGCCCACCAAGTGGGAGGGCGAAACGGTCGCCCGCATCGCCTTTATGCACCCCGACACCACCGACGAGCTCGTGAGCGAGATCTTGGAGTCTCTGCGCTAGGGCGTCCGTCCCTCGAGGAGGGGAGACCCGGGGCGTCGCACCGGGTCTCCCGCCTCACGACGGCGTCGCCAGGTCAGTCCCCCGAGGGCCTCAAGAACGACACGGTTGCCGAGGTACGCCGTAATCTCGGCGTGATCGAACGGGGGGGAGACCTCCACCACGTCGAGCCCGGCCAGAGGAACCTCCATGGCGAGACGACGCACCGCGTCGAGGAGTTGACGCGCACTCAAGCCCCCCGGCTCCGGAGTGCCCGTACCCGGCGCCGAACCCGGATCCACCACGTCAACGTCGACGGAGACAAAGACGGCGTCACAGTCGTCAAGAGCGAGTGCAATGGCGTCATCCAACACCACGTCGAGGCCCCGTTCCACAATCTCGGTCATCTCGAAGCTCCGCATGCCCTGAGCGGCCATCCACGCGAGGGTCTCGGGCTCGGGCCAGTAGCCCCGCAGGCCGATCTGAATGAAGCGATCGCCCCGACAGGCTCCCGACTCAATCAGGCGACGCATGGGGGTCCCGTGACCGTAGAGAGATCCGAACTGGGATTCGGCGGTGTCGGCGTGGGCGTCGAAGTGGATAACCGACACCCGACCCCAACCCCGGGCGCGCGCGACTCCGGTGACGTCGGGCCAGGCAATGGTGTGATCTCCACCCAGAATTACCGGAACCGCGCCCCACTGCGCGACGCGAGTCACCAGCGCTTCCAAACGGGACATCGAGAGAGCCAGGTCACCGGAGGGCATCTCCACGTCCCCGAGGTCGCGAACACCGAGTTCGACGAGGGGGTCCACCCCCAGAGCCAGCGAGGGACGCATCCCGTCGTGGGGTAGGTAGTCACTGGTACGCAGGGCGTAGGGGCCGAATCGGCACCCCGAACGATGGGACGTACCCCCGTCAAAGGGTGCTCCAATAATCAGTGCTTGAGCGTCGAGCCACGTCGAGACGTCGTCGGGGTCCCCCGGAGCCACCCCGAGGAAGGTGGCCTCGGGCCCGTACATGTTGGCCAGACGCACCACGGCTAGTGCGTCACCGTCAGAGCAGCCCCGTCGTTCAAGAGATCCACCCAGGTCTGGCCGGGGGTGAGCGCGATGGGGTGACCCTGGGCGTCCAGATACTGAATCACGGACGACTTAGAGGCCCGCTTCCACGTACCGGTGATCTCGTGACCAGCGGTAAAGATATCGGCCACGCCCCCACTCTGGAGATCTCCGTAGGAGGTAAAGGATCCGACCCCGTTCACGTAGTTCACGTACTGCACGATCACGTTCTTCGGCGCCTCAATGGCTCCCGTTCCGGTGATGTCGTGCAGACCGTAGCCACTGATGAAGGCCGGGCGAGAGCGCACCCAGCCGTGCAAGGTCGCGTTCCAGGTCCACAACTCGCCGTAGATGCTGGGGAAGGGGACGAAGACGGAGGCGACCGGAACACCCGGCACCGGTGCGTTCGCCGCCCGGTAGGTGAAGAGGTGGGGCGGCGGCGTGGGCTTTCCCCCGAAGGCGAAGAGCTGGGAGGTGTTTCCGTAGAGGTTGTAGGGCGCGACCCGGTTGGGATCACGGAACATGGCCGCTCCCGCGGAGGACTCATCCACGAGCTTCACCGGCGCCGTCGAGATGGAGGCGATGGCGTAGGGGGCCCCACCGGAGAAGGCGAATATTCCGCCCAGTGGCCAGACGATCTGGGTGTCCGTGGGGCGCACGGACCGAATCGGTCCAATCTTGGCCGGAGCGTTCTGGTTGAAGACGGCGGCCAGTCGGGTAATGCCACCGTTCACGATCTCCTCGTAGATGACGTCGGCCTGGTCAATTCCGAACTGCGGAAGTGCGTTCGTGTCGTTCTCGATCTTCACGACGAGGGCGGGTCGGGTCAGCGCCGCTCCACCGGGATCAGGAAGCCCGGTCAGGGGAGCAATCGGGACCGCGGGTTTGGTGGTCGACGTCGTCGAGGGTGTCGCCGGCTTCGAGGGTGACGACTTCTTGGTGAGGGCGTAGATACCGACTCCGAGAACAACGACGGCGAGGGCGAGGGCGTAACGAACAGAAGAGCGCATGAATTCAATGTAGCCAAACGGACCGACCTCCTAGAGGTTGCGGTAGATCACCGTATGGGGCAACTGGGTTTCCGGGCTCAAATGTTCTGATCCGGGCACGCGCGCCCAGCCCGTGCGATCGTAGAAAGGAAGTGCGGTGTCTCGACCGTTGGCCCACACTTGAGCCACGCCCATGGCCCGCAACTCCTCCAACGCCACCTCGATCACAGTGCGCCCGAGACCCAAACCCTGCACGTCGAGGTCGGTCGCCATGTAGCGCAACTGCCAGGTAGGAAGCGCCGGATCCACCGGGGACGTCGACGGGTACCACGAAGCGCTGACGACGAGTCGAGGTCCAACGAAACCTCCGTAGTGACGACTCTCCGTCTCGTGGTCGCGAGGGTCGGCCACGATTCGCGACGGGTCGTTAAATCGAAGAACCCGGCGTCGTAGCGGGTAGAGGACTTCCGCGTCGACTCGGCGAACCGCGAACTCCCACTCCGTCAAGGAGCGTCGTAGGCGCCACATCTCGAGTCCCGGCCTACTCGGCATCGTGTGAATCTCACCCGTGCGCACGAAACCCGCCTTGGCGTAGAGACCGAGCGCTCGCGGCAGAATCGAGTTCACGAAAAGATCGATGTTGCGAGCCCCCTGAGACCACGCCCAGGCCGACACCGCATCGATGAGTGTTTCGGCTACACCTCGGCCCCGCCACGTCGGAGTGACGTACATTCCGAAGAGGAAGTACTCCCCCGGTTGGGACTCGTGAGGAGCTCCGTTAGCCGTCCCGATGAGTTTCCCGTCCGCCTCCGCGACAAAGACCGACCGACCGCTGAGGCGATTTCGCCACTGCTCCTCCGCCCACTCGGTCGCTTCGGCGAACGTGAGGCCGTAGGCCTCGGGTTCGTCGGCCAGAGACTCCAGCCTGATATCACGGTACGCCGGCCACTCCTCGGCGCTCATGGGTCGCACGACAATCGAACTCACGTTCCTCCTTCGTGACGCGGGAGACGCGCCGTGTAGATCGAGTAACCGTCGAGCGTGCGCACCACCAGCGTCGCAATCGTGGTCGCCGCAATCATCGGGATCATGACACCCAGACCCGAGTGGGTGAGCTCGGTCACGAGAGCGAGTGCGGCGAGGGGGGCCTGCATGGATGAACCGATCATCGCGGCCGCCCCCACGAGAGCGCACGCCCCTACTGGCGCCCCCGGCCACAGATGAGCCCAGGCGACTCCGAGAGCTCCACCGAGGGCCGCCCCCGTCGCGAGCACCGGAGTGAAGACGCCGCCGGCCGCTCCCGCCCCGAGTGTCAGAGCAGTGGCGAGAGGTTTGAGAACGGCCAGCAGCAGTAGCAGGGAGAGCGTTCCCACTCCCAGGAAGGCCTGATGAGCAATGTCGATTCCGTTGCCGAACAACTCGGGCCGCCAGATTCCCACTATCCCCAAGAAGGTAAATGCGAGAGGCATGACCCAGAGCAAGTTCGCACCTCGAGGACGTCGGTGAGCGACCCACCCAAGAATTCGGATATTCGCGGCGGCGAAGAGTCCAATCACGACTCCGGCGATACTCGACCACACCAACAGAGAGGTCGAGTACTGAAAGTTCGCGACGTCGGAGTAAGTAGCGGCGTGGGAAAGGGTCAACCAACCCGTCAGCGTGGCGATGAAGGAACTGCTGAGGGCGGCCAACACCACCGGGAGGGCGAAGCTCCCGAGCATCACCTCGGCCGTGAAGAAAGCTCCACCCAGGGGGACGTTATAGACCGCCGCGAGACCGGCGCCACCCGCGCAGGCCACCAGGAGGACTCGCTGGCCGTCACTCAACGCGAAACGGGTGGAGAGAAAGCTCGCAACCGCCCCACCCATGAGTTTCGGAGCTGCTTCGCGGCCCGCCGAGGCGCCGAGACCAATCGTGACCTCCGACACCACTGACGTCGCGAGTGAACGCCGAACGTGCACTTTTCCTGAACCGTTCCAGACCGCGTCGTCAATCTCTGAGCTCTGGTGCGCGAGATACCGTCTCGTGGCGTACCACCCGAGCGCTCCTAACACTCCCGCGAGCAGCAGCATCAGCACGCGGTGCAGGGGTGAGGTGGCGGCCACCGCCGCCTGATAACTCCCCGAACGAAAACCGTAGGCCCAGTACTCGACCGCGCGAAGCAACCACATGAGGGCCTGTCCAATGAGGCCGGTAAGCACCGAAGCCACCACGAGGGCCACCCAGAACCGGGGGGTGAGCGCCGCCGCACCGTCGTGAGTGACGTTGGGTTGCTCCATCGCCCCTCGCCCGGAGGGTACCCGCCGCTTGATCAGGGGCTGGGGAACCCTCTGGCGCTCACTTGGTCCCGACGACTCACGCGCCACGAAAGTCCATCGTAGTGGGCTCGCCGACAGACTCGTCGAGAAGTTGTTCGACCCGGGTTATCAGCCGGTCGGCTCCCGCGGCGCGAAGTTCATCAGCGTCACCGAAGCCCCACAACACCCCCACGCCCACCACCCCGTGGTGGCGGGCCCCGACCATGTCGAAGGCCCGGTCCCCGACCATCCACACCGATCGAGGGGGTGGGTTATCCCACGCGGTGAGTACGTGAGCCATGATGTCGGCCTTATCGGTCACACGTAAGTCCATTGAGGCCCCGGCGATCTCGTCGAAAAGATCGTCGACCCTCCGATCCCGGAGCATTTCTCGTGCGAAGTCGTCCCGCTTGGCCGTCGCCACACCGAGCCGAACCCCGCGACTCCTCAAAGCCGCAAGGGTGCTGGACACTCCGTCGTAGAGTTCGGCTTCGCGAAGACCGACCGTGGCGTAAAACCCTCGGTAACACTCGACCACTTCGTCGAGGTCCTCGTCGGCGTAGCCCAGAAGGTGAAAGGAGTGCCGCAAGGGGGGTCCGATGAGGGTCCGCAACTGCTCGAGCGGAGCCTCTCGCCCCCACTCGGCCAGGGTGAGTTGAAAGCAGTGGACGATACCGGGAGACGAGTCCATCAAGGTTCCGTCGAGGTCGAACATGACGTGAGAAGGTGGGGAGGTCACCTCTCCATTGTCGCCGACTCTCGACGGGACTAGGGTTCGCTCACTGCCTAGGAGACCAGATGACGACTGTAAGTACGTACCTCAACTTTGCCGGGCGGGCCGAGGAGGCCTTCGGCGTCTACGCCTCACTAATGGACGGCCGCATCTCCTCGATTACCCGCTTCTCGGATGCGCCCTTTTCCCCCGAACTCCCCGAATCGGAGCGGTCCCTCATCATGAACATTCAGATGACGATCTTTGGTTCGTACGTCCTCATGGCGACCGACCTCGTGGAAAGCCTGGGCCAGGTCGTACGAATTGGTAACAACACCACGCTCAACCTCGAGCTCGACTCCTCCGATCTCGTCGATCGAATCTACGCGGGCCTGGTTTTCGAAGGCACGGAGTTCCAAGCCCCGGCCCCTGCTCCCTGGGGGGCGTACTGGGGAGTCGTGCTCGATCGCTTCGGGATTCGCTGGATGCTCTCCCACTCCATTGCGCCGATGGGCTCAGAGTCCTAGTCGGCGTTGGCACTCCCGCGGGCGGCGTGCAACTCCTGGATGGTGATCACCTCTACTCCCGACAACTTCACGTCACCATTAAAGCGCTGAACTCTTCTGCATCATCAGGAGCCCAGAGACCCCATTCACTCCACCTCATCCACCCGGAAACCTTGAACTTACGTGTCACCGCGAGATCGAAGGGTGAAGTGATCATCCTCGATCCAGTCGTCGTGACCGGTGTACCCCGAAGGTTCTCGGAGTCAGTACGAAGAACGACGACGGGACGAAGTATTTACCCGGATGAGGGCGACTCCTTCGGGCATTCAACGAGGGTTAATCCCGACGTCTTCCAGTGAGCCGACATCCTTAACTCAGTCTGGCGACGAGGATCCCCACCTAGGCGAAAGCGCCCCTCAAAGACTCGGTCGCACTCTTCACGACGAGTGGTGCTCTCAGAACGTAGGTGGCCTTCGTTCTCGACGTACCGACCCCCAGCGTCACCGCCACTACCGCGACGTACTCGCCGTCTTCGAGGTGCTCTCCCCGTAGCGCACGAGTACCTACCAGCGCCTCGAACTCAATGGAGTCCCCCGGGGCGATGTGAGCTCGCCGCACAACTCCGGGTACAAACTCACCGAAGACACCCAGGTACCCGTCCACGCCCGGTCGCGTCACGCCACCGGCCACCTTGGAGTAGGACACGTCGAGAGACTCTCCCGCCAGGTTCCGAACGGTCACGGTAGCTCGGGTGTGAGCACCGGGGGCGACCACTCGCTGAGCGAGACGCCACGTGACGTCCAAGCGGCGGTCCAGGTGGGAGGGTGTCGGAAGACCCCACTCCCCGTCGCGCCCCACGACCTCACTCATGTCTTCACTCTAGTGAGGTCTCCGGGTGCGACAGACCCTCCGCCGCTCGGTACAGCTCAGCCACCTCAAATTTGTCCATCCCGCGCATGGCCGCACGAACTCGTTCGCGAACTCCGAGGTCAGGGTCTGCCATCAGGTCGTGAAAGGCGCGGGGTACGATCTGCCAGGAGAGTCCGTAGGGATCTCGTAGCCAGCCACAACGACCCGGCTCTCCGCCTCTAGAGAGGGACTCCCAGTAGAAGTCGACCTCGGATTGATCCTCGCAGGTGAGAAAAATCGAGAGAGCACTCGAAAAAGAGAAGTCTCCGTGAGGCTCCCCGTTGAAGACCACCAAATCAATCTCACCCACCCGTATTCGGCCACTCACAAACTCCTCCGCCGAGGAGTCGTCACGGTGCGGAGAGTCTCCGTCGGAGACGCCAAAGATGTTCGAGTAGAACCAGAACGCCTCTCGCGCTCGACTGGAGTACCACGCAAAGAGCTGCACATCCACCATGGCTGAACCCTATATCGAAGAGGACCTAGGGTTGGCGACAATGAGAGACGCCTGGGACCCCGAGCAGTACCGCCTCTTTCGCGAACAGCGACTCCAGCCTCTTCACGACCTTCTCGATCTCGTCGATCCTCGTGGAGTCGAGCGAGCGGTGGACCTGGGCTGCGGGCCAGGCGAGATGACCGAACTCGTCGCCCGTCGTGTGCCCCTGGCAACCGTCGTGGGCGTCGATAACTCTCCCACCATGCTCGAGCGTGCCCGAACGTTCACGACTCCTCAGATTCGCTTCGTCGAAGGTGATCTCGCTCACTGGAGTGACCCCGTCGGAGTCGACTTGATCGTCGCCAATGCTTCTCTTCACTGGGCCCCGTCTCACTCCGACGTCCTCGCACTCTGGTCGGCCAGCCTGCGCCCCGGTGGACAACTCGCCGTACAAGTCCCGTCCAACGCCGACCAGCCCCAGCACCGAATCGCTATTGATCTCGCCACCGAGGAACCCTACGCCTCCGTCTGGGGACCCTCCGGGCCACCGCCGGACGTCGTCGTCGCTCACGTCCTCACTCCGAACCGATACGCCCAGATTCTTGATGGCCTGGGCTTCGTCGACATCGACGTCACGGTGAAGGTCTACCCCCACCGGCTCCCCTCCACTCGCCACGTGGTGGAGTGGGTTAAGGGTACGACACTCACGCGATTTCGAACTCGGCTTCCGGACAACCTCTACCAACAGTTCGTCGCCGAGTACGAACGGCGACTCTTGAACGAGCTCGGCGACTCCGCCCCGTACTTCTTCCCCTTTTCCCGCGTCTTTCTTCACGCTCGGCGCCCCGAGTGTGACGTCCCCTAACTCACCATCCAGGTGGTGAGACTGAGGGTCACCACTCCGGTCATGACTCCGAGCGTGGTCAATCGAGTGAGGGAGGGACGGACCCCGTGCGCCGTGACGATTCTCCACCACAACAATGAGGAGAGGGCGCCGGTGACGAAAAGATTCGGACCCAAGTCGAGCCCCAGGATGGCCGCCAGGGGATGGGCCACGTGATGTCCCGCAAGAAGCGACGCCGCCGGCAAGTTGTTGATCAGCACGCTGCCCACTGCCGTGGCCCCCACTGTCTCGACGACGCTCGCGTGGTCCAACCAGTGAGCGGGACCGAGCCAGACTCTCCCCAGCCAGCCCACTGCGACCGCTAACCCGAAGAGTGGGAGCAAGAGCGTGGGATTGGCAACTGCCAGAATCTGACTCCACCGCACCCGACTCTCCCGAAGAGACTCCAGCGCTTGAACACCTAGCCCGAGCACGAGGACCACGAGAGCGGGTTGGGGTAGAAGAAGGACGCTCACGAGGGCGAGGAAGGTGGCCACGACGCCCGGACCAACCCGCAACCCGACCCGCTCCTGGGGCTCGAGGCGATGACGCCCCCTAAGTCCTCGGGGGCGCCACAAGATGGCGACGGCAGTAGTGGCGATCACACTGACCACCCACGGAAGGACGAGCGCTCGAGTAAAGGACCCCCCGCTCAGACCCTCGGGCGCCGCCACGAGCAAGTTAGTGAGATTGGACCCGAGCAGAAGAGTTGACGCAGCGTTGGCCATCATGACACTGGCGTACGCGAAGATCACCTCATCGGTTCCTCGTCGACGAGCCGTCTCTATAGCCACGGGGGTCATGAACACGACGGCGGTATCAAGGTTGAGAGTGGCGGTCACGAGAGCGCAGGCCACCATCACCACCACGAACACCGTCACGTCGGGACCGGCGAGCCGAGCACACCAGTGGCCAATCCAACCAAAGAGTCCTTCGCGAGCGGCCCCGTGACCAATCAATAACAGACCGACGACTAAGACGAAGGGGGGCCACGTGTGCGCGAGGGAGTCCACGATGGTTGTCACCGGGTCAGCCTACGAGGTGTCAGTTCCCCGGGTTGGACTCCATTGACGTGAGCCGGAGTCCTCGACTCCACTCGTGACAACGACGTTCAGTCCTCCCGAGACCAAACTTCTCCCGCTGGCGGGCTCGCCGCCGCGTCACGGGGAGTCGTGAGATGGAAGTTCGGCGAGACGTAGGGCGGCCTGAATCGAGAGATCGAATAAGGCTCGGCGGTGGTGCATCGCCCGGTCCCAGCGGCGCGAGTCCCACTCCTCCCCGCTCAGGAGATCGCCGGCGTAGAGGAGTTGTGCAAATCGAAGTCCGTGGAAGCGGGTAACGGCAATCAGCGCCGCCGACTCCATATCCACCATGAGGCACCCCTCATCGACGCGTCGAGCGATACGACTCTTCGTCTCCCGAAAGAATCCGTCCGTCGTCCACGTACGCCCCGTCAAGAACTCCACTCCCCGCTCGCGCAGCACCTCCTCCACGACGGTACGACAGGTCTCATCAGCGTCCATCACCCTCGAGGGAGCTGCGTAGTGAAAACTCGTTCCCTCGTCTCGAAGCGCCGACTCGACCACCATGACTCGTCCCAGATCGAGATCGGAACGTAGCGCCCCGGCTCCGCCACACGCCACTATCGTTCGAACACCGAGACCGCGAAGCTCCTCGACCACTCCAGCCGCGAGGGGTGCTCCCACCCCGGGATGTACCACGGTGAGAGATTCCCCCGAGGTCCGAAACTCGTAGACCGGGTTAGTTCCGATCTCCGAGCGCAGGGTATAGATCTGTCGCAGGACTCCCTCGACGACGAGGTCCCCCAGAAGATCGTTAAAGAAACACACCACCGCGGTGGACGGGACGCTCCGGCCGCGATGGAGGTGTTCCGGGCTGATTAGGCCCGGTTCCGAGAGATCATCATCGAAGAGCGCCGGCTCCATGGGCCTACCCTACGCCTCACGCTCGACCGTCGCTCGCCACCTGGCAGACTGCGAACGTGGCACCCACATCTCTCCCTCTCGACGGACGGCGAGTCTTGATCACGGGTGCCACCTCCGGTCTCGGGCAACAACTCGCCTCGCTCGCTGCTCTGCGTGGTGCAGACGTCATTGTGGCGGTTCGCTCACCGGAGCGCGCCGAGCGTACTCGTCTAATGCTCGAAGATCTGGCTCCTCGAGGGACCATCTCCACAGTTCACCTCGATCTCACGTCCTTTGACTCCGTACAAGCCGCTCTCGCCGAGATTCACGAACGGTGGGACTCCCTCGACGTCGTGGTCAACAACGCGGGCGTCATGGCGATTGACGAAGCACTGGGTCCGGACGGCTTTGATCTCACCATGACCGTCAATCATCTCTCGGCGACCCTGCTGTCGGTGGGAGTCATCGATCTTCTCGAACGGTCGTCCGCTCCTCGGCTCACCTTCACCTCCAGTGTGGTGCACTGGTTGAGTCGCCTCCGGCCAGGTCTACTCGGAGAAGCGCCCTCCCCCTATCGGCGCTGGGTCGCCTACGCGCGCTCCAAGGAAGCTAATCTCGCGACCGCACTCGAACTCGATCGGCGAGCGAGAGACGCGAACTCTCCTCTCACCATTCTCTGTGCGCACCCCGGGGTCGCCGCGACCCACTTGGGCCACGAAGGCCACGGACTCTCGAACCTCGTCATGCGCTCGCTCGGTCCCCACCTTCTCCCCACCGCCCAGCAAGGAGCCGCCTCCCTCGCCGAAGCGGCCTTCACCGACTCGTACCCCGGGGGCTCCTTTGTCGGACCCAGCGGGCTCTTCGCCGGATCACCCCACCGAGCTCGCGTCTCCGCTTACGCCGCCGATCCGCGCCACGGACGAGAAGTACTCGATCGCACTCTCGCCCTCATCGATGCTCAGCTCGTCTTTAACTTACGAACGTCGTGAGAGCCCGAACCAGTTCTTCTCGGTGACTCGTCACCAGACTGATGTGTCCGTCGTCGGGGAAGTGCCGTAGGACGGCGCCCGGGATCGTTGCGCCGAGCCAGTGGCCGTGAGAGGACGGCACCATCAAGTCCTCGTCTCCGAACCACACCTCTACGGACCTGGTGATCTCGTGGGGCGCAAATCCCCAGTCAGCCACGAAGGCGTAGTCGTCGTCAATCATGCCCCGGGCCGAGACGACGAACGCGTCGCGGAAACTCCGCGCCAGAGCCTCCGAGACGTGAGGCTCGTTCAAGATACTCACGTCGGGCGCACCGACGAGTCCGCCCAACGCCACTACGACACCGTTCGCGCTGATGTCGCACAACGACTCACCCGCCTCGTTGAGCGCGGCTTCGAACTCTTCACCACCCTCTCGGGCCGCGGCGAACTCCTCAATGTTCTCCGGTCCCATTCCGGCCGTCCAGTCAAAGTCAGCGCTGTAGGGGGCCACGCCGGCGAGACTGATCGCCCCGAGACACCGGGGGTCGAGAGCGGCACACGCCAGGGCGTGGGGGCCCCCGCCGGACCAACCCACCGACACGTAGTCCTCTACTCCGTAGTGACCACGCAGAGCCTTCACGTCCTCCACCACCGATGCCACCGAGCGCCCCACGTGAGCGGACGATCTTCCGTAACCGGCACGAGAGTAGGCGTAGACGGTCATCCCCGCCTCCTCGGCCACGTCGGCGAGCAACAGGGCGGTGGACCACGCTCCGGGTGTTCCGTGGTGAAAGACCAGGGCGGGACTGTCGGAAGAGCCGAGCCGGACTACCTCGAGGGTCCGACCGTCGGCCAGTTCAATGAGTTCGGCTACGGCGTCGTTCACGTCAGATCTCCTCAGTCATGGGCTCACCGGTGGCGTATCTTCAATCCACCGAAAGGTGAGATTAACGCGAGGATCGCTCACCCGAGCCGATTTAGCGACGGTGTGCAGCCACTCTCGTTGAGAGTCACCCCGCATCACGAGAAGGTCCCCATCCGCCAACTCGACGCTCCAGCGACGGGCCGAGTCGTCGCGTCGGCGAAAGCGCATGGTTCGAGTAGCCCCGAGCGAGAGCGAGGCGATCACCGGTTCTGCACCCAGCTCCGGTTCGTCGTCGGCGTGCCAGCCGTTGGAGTCTCGTCCGTCCCGGTAGTAGTTGAGGAGCACCGAATTGGTCCGACAGCCGGTTGTCTCTCTCACCCGATCTCGCCACTCGGCCAGCCGCTTCGTCCAGGTGAGGGGTTCGAGGTGAAGACGCGAGTAGCTGTAGTGAGCTCCCGGGTCTCCGTAGAGAGCGGTTAAGCGAGGCACGGGATGAGTTCGTCCGAAGAGAGTGATCTCATCGTGTCGCCACGGTGTCGAAAGAATGATCTCGTCGAGAGCCGGGCGGGTCTCGGCGGCGTGAAGAAAACCGGGATACCACTCGTGATCGGGTGCCTCTCTCACCGACTCATCCGTGAAGTGTTGAACACTCCCGACCGAGTTCGTCGGCGACGTCCAGTAGGGCCTGCACGTCGCTCGCGGTAGTCCGAAAGTTCGTAAAGCAGGGTCGTAGCCAGATCTCACCGTCAATGGTGGCCGGAGAGACGTAGACGCGCCCGTCGAATTGCAGTCGAGCACAGAGTTCAGACGTGTGGGCGTCCGGGTCCGGGCATCCCGTCGGGACGACGCGAAACGGCACGATCGACAGTTGGGGCCGGTTCGTCAGCGTTTCGAAGTGGGGACGAACCCGGGCCCAGTCGTAGAGCATCTGGGCCTGGTCGCAGTTAATTCCCACCGCCTCACGTACCGCGGACGCCCCGTGTACCGCAAAGGCCATCCAGAGTTTGAGCGCGCGCAGGGGACGCGAGTACTCCAGAGTGATGTCGACCGCGTTGTAGTGCTCGCCCTCGTGGGGCATATACGCCTCATCGTGGGAGAACGTCCGCGCCAGAGAACCGAGGTCCTTCACCAGTACCGCACTACAGGCCTTCGGAACGAACATCCATTTGTGACAGTCCACCGTCACGGAGTCGGCTTCCTCCAGACCAGTGAAGAGGGCTCGGCGTGCGTCGACGGCCGCCGCTGGGAGGCCGTAGGCCCCGTCAACGTGGAGCCAGACGTTGAACTCTCTCGCGACTCGAGCCAGTTCGTCCAGTGGATCAATCGCCCCGGTCAGCGTGGTGCCGGCCGTCGCAATAATGGCGACGGGACTGTAGCCCTCGGCGAGGTCCCGCGCGAGGGCCTCTCTCGTCCGGTCGGCTCGCATACGACGTTCCCCGTCGATCTCAATCGCGCGTACGAAGTTAGATCCGATACCGAGCACTTCGGCCGCTCGGGTGATCGAGTAGTGCGCCTCCCGCGAGCAGTAGAGAGTCGGACGAGCTCCCGCTAGTCCGGTCGACCGCGACCCCGGGAGGGCTCGTTCGCGGGCACTCGCGAGTGCGGTGATGTTAGAGAGAGTGCCCCCGCTAGTGAAGTTTCCGGTCTGGGCCGGGAATCCGAGAAAACTCGCGAGCCACGTCACCGCCTGCCACTCGAGGGCGGTCGCGGCCCGAGCGTCCACGGCGAGATTGGTGTCGTAGGTCGCGGCCAGCAAATCAGCGAGTGCCCCCACTTCCAGTCCGCTGGAACCAATGAAGGCGAAGTACCGGGGTCGAGACTGGGCGAGTGAGGCGTCGAGGATGTCGGCCGCCTGATCAATCACCCCGGTGACGTCCATCCCGGTGTCGGGAAGGGGTGATTCGAGAAGCTTGTGGAGTTGGGGGGAGATCTCGGTCTCGTGCTCGCGGGCGTGATCGAACTCATTCCACGCTCCGAGGACGCGTTCAAACGCGTGGTGGAGGGCGCCCGCACGTTCCGTCGACAGCGAGAGACCCGGGTGGCTCACTGGTACTGAGCTCTCGTCTCGATTCAGTGAATCTTCGAGCGTTTCAAAATCACCCACGTTCTTGTCAACTCCGGGGGTGGGCGAGGATGGTGCGTATATCTTCCAGATGGTGGAGAGAGTCGTGCGCGGTCATCGCCACCACGTCACTCGCGTCCAGAGTCCCCACCTCGGGGTGAGCCAGTGTCGATGAGTCGATGAGTGCTTGGTTCACCTCGCTCGCCCACACTGCTTCACCGAGGCGAAGGTTCCAGAGAGCCGCGGCCAAGGGGATAGTCGAGTAGTTCCGAGCGCGCGCTAACTCGTCCTGGTCGTAGGAGCCGATGAGGTTCGTCGGTCCGAGGCGAGCCCCCACGAGACGCTCGGCCCAAATGCGGAGATTGTCGGCCACGTGGCAGAGGTACTCGGCGATGGACCACTCGAGATCGGGCCGACGTTCACTCCCGCTGGCCCCCTCGAGCAAGTCGTCGAGGGTCGCGGGAAGTAAGTTCATCTCGTCGATAAGTTCACGCGGGCTTCGAGTCCAATCAAAGCCACAGACTCGACAGGGTGATCCGTAGGCGGTGGGTCCGGCGGAGTTCATGCCTCAGTGTACCTAGGGTCAAAATGAACCACCGGAGATTCTGGCCACCAGCATGAACATCTCTGATTCTCCCGGGATACTGAGACCGCGAGCAATCGACACCATCGTGTATCGAGTTTCGACGTGGCCCGTGCGGAGAAGTGGTGATTACTCTTCCGGCGCTCTGTACTGCGGCAACGTCACCCCGGGGGTCCTCGCTCACCTCACGAGTTCCTACGGACGTCTCTTCGACGAGGTGCGCCTTACCCCGTGACCGTCTCCATCGACTCCTGAAGGACCCCCGATTCATCGAGACGGACAGATTGGGCGCCATCTCCCAAGAAGTTTTCGAGAGAAAGGAGTCGTCGCGAGAAGTGAGTATGCCCCTCTCGGTCATTGCCACTCACACGGAGGAGTTATCGGCGCTCTAACAGCCAAGCGGGGCGTTGTCGAATCACCTTGAAACATGCGAGGAGCGGGCCCCTCAGTCTGTACCGCTTCCCCCTGCGCAGGTCGGCACACAATGGAGTGACCGACTCGTACCGCCCGGGCTCAACGCCACGAGGGTACGAGTCGGTCGCTCGTCTTCTTTTGACGCTGTCTAATTCAGCGTCGGGTAGTCCGTGTAGCCCTCGGCCCCACCGCCGTAGAAGGTTGCCGGGTCGGCCACGTTGTAGGGGCCGTCATTCTCCAAGCGCGCCGGCAAGTCGGGATTCGCCAAGAACAGTTGGCCGAAGGAGACGAGATCGGCGAACCCGTCTTCAATGGATTCGAGGTCGTTACGCCCCTTGGATCGGTCGGCGACGAACGTGTTGATGATGAGCGGATTCGTCCACAGGTCACGAATCTTCTTGATGAGCCCATTTTGCATCGGGTTCTCCATGAAGTGGAGATACGCCAGGTTCAGAGTCGCGAGTTCGCTGACCAACTGAGTGTAGGTAGCTTCAATATTGCTTTCACTGATGCTATTGAACGGATTGGCTGGTGAGAGACGAATACCCACGTGGTCAGCACCAACGGCCTCTACGACGGCCCTGGTGACCTCGACCACAAACTTGATGTGCCCCTCAACGGTGGCGCCCCACTCATCGGTGCGCAGGTTCGCATTGTCGGAGAGGAACTGGTGAAGAAGGTATCCGTTGGCTCCGTGAATCTCCACTCCGTCAAATCCTGCCGCGATCGCATTCTGCGCGGCGTGACGAAAGTCTTCGATCGTCTGGTGAATATCTTCTTCGGTCATGGCTACCGGCACTTGGAAATCCTGCATGCCCTTCGTCGTGAAGACTTGTCCCTCCGCCGCGACGGCCGAAGGGGCGAGAGGCATGAGTTCGCCGTCGTGAAGGTCCGAATGGCTAATTCGACCGCTGTGCATGATTTGAGCAAAGATGACGCCCCCGGCCGCATGAACGGCCTCAGTCACGCGACGCCACGCGTCGACTTGCTCGCTCGAGTGGAGACCGGGGGTGTTGGGATAGCCCTGTCCCACGATGGAGGGTTGAGTACCTTCGGTCACGATGAGACCCGCCGAGGCACGCTGCGCGTAGTACAACGCCATGAGCTCGGTGGGGAGCGCGCCCGGGTTATCGGCTCGGTTTCGCGTCATGGGGGCCATGACGATGCGGTTCTTCAGCACCTTGGAACCTACCTGCACTGGGGTAAATGCTTTTTCGACTGAACTCATGTGAGGTCTTCTCTCATTCTTCGTTGTACTACCTGTTGATACTTTCGGCACTGCGTTCTCGTGGTACCTCGGGAGCCACGTTCTGATCGAAATCCAAGTCCTCGAACCCGTTCAGTATTGGCTCGCGAGCGCGGTTCACCCACTAGGTCAACATCGGTGGAATGCACTGATGTCGAACCGCGTTCACCACCTTAGCAATTATATGCGTGCGCATACACTAAATAGGAAACGCAATCGCTACTCGGATCTTTAGTCCCCGCGAGGAGACCATGTGATGACGCTTAGCGTACGGGACAAAGCACCTCGCCCGAACGTTGAGTGACGGCCTGTCGAGTGATGCCCCGCACTCTTCCTCCGACGACACCATTCCTCTCCACCTTTGACATCCTCCCCGCCCTCACGGACGGGGATTCCCGGCTTGGTGGTCTTCGCCGCCACCTCCGCCGAAGAGTTCGCGCGGCCAGACGGGTCTGGACTGAATGATGTCAAGAAGGCGTAGGTTGTCAGTCCGACTCAAAGCGACTCGACTTCAAGACGAATGTGATCATCTCTCTTCTTCAGTCCGCCGACGGAGACAACATCAACATTCCGGCCCAACAGAACTTGAAGGTCGTCCTGCAAATGCAGAAGGTCAATCAACGAACGCGCCTTCTCAAACTCAACAAGGAAGTCAATATCACTACTTGCTATTTCTTCGCTCCGCGCGACCGACCCGAAAATCGACGCGGAGATGCCGCGGTGCTGATGCACCAGCGCGTCAATGCTCGCTCGGTTCTGCTCGATCTCTTCTCGGACAGTCTTCATGATGGTCATGATTACTGGGGCCGTGTGATTCCGTGGGTACCGGCAAGTCGTGTCACCAACGGAAGCCACGCCGGCGATCAGCTCAGAACTGATTCAGACTTCATCCAAGGGAGTTATGCGGGAATCTTGTGTTCAACGCCATCAAGTGCGGGCCCGACTGACTTCGTTGGTGGACTCGTGATCTCGTGCGTCAATGTCAATAGTGATC
>JABEUS010000102.1 GCA_013044285.1 Acidimicrobiaceae bacterium | reverse complement strand
CGTGGAAGCGGGTGAGGGCTTCGTAGCCCACCACGGCCCCGGTGAGCAGGTTGGTGAACGGCTGAAAGACGGGAGTCCACGCTTCGACGGCCAAAATCTCGTCGAGGACGGCTCGTTGTTGGTGTACCGACCGGAATCGTGCGGCCTGTTCGCCGAGGATCGAGCCCGCGAAGGCCCCGACTTCGGCGAAGGCGTCGAGTCGGGCGTCGAGCCACGTGGCGGCGTCCGCCTTGTCGGTGCCCAGAACGAGGACGCCGACCACATCGTCCTGCCAGCGCACGGGGAGGTGAATGAAGGCGACCACCCCCCGTTCGAGAATCTCGGCGTTGACCTGGGGGTCGAGAACGTGAGGAGTGGCTTCGACCAGTCGCCACCACGGGCCGTCGCCGGCCCGTCGGCGAATCTCGTGGCTGTGGTTCATCATTTCGGGGGTGTTGAAGAGGTCGAGGTCCATCTCTACCCGAGATGTCCCTACCGGGAGGACGGAGTCACCGTCATCGAAGAGTAGGAACCACGCCTCGGTGATGCCCCGAATCTTGAGCACCGCGTGACACATCGCGCGGGCGGTGAGATCGAGGGAGGACTCCTGGCGCACGTCGCGCATGACTGCGGCCAGTGACGAGTGATCGAGCCGGCCCATGTCGACCAAGTGCTCCAACTGCTTTACGAGAGTGACCTCGTGGGAGAGTCCGAGGTACCCAGTCAGGTTGCCCTCGTCGTCGTACGTGGGCGACAGCGTGGCCGAGACCTCGTAGTGTTCCCCGCTCTTCTTGCGGTTCACGAAGTTACCCCGCCAGGTGTGGCCCCGGGTGAGTGTCTGCCACAGATTGAGGTAGAACTCGCGGGTCTGGTAGCCACTCTGGAGCAAACGGGGAAACTGGCCGACAATCTCGTCGCGTTCGTAGCCGGTGGTGCGCAGGACCGCGTCGTTGACGTAGGTCATTCGACCCTCGATATTGGTAATGATGACCATCTCCGAGGCCTGGGCCATGGCGTTGGAGAGCATCTGTTGTTCCTGGCGCAACTGGCGTCGTTCGGTGGTGCTGCGGAAGCGCTCAATCGCTCGGCCGAGGTCATCGCCCGCGACCAGGAGCGACTGGAGAGTGCTTCCCTCGAAGGCCGCGAGATCCGCGGAGTAGATTGCCCAGACCCCGTAGACCTCTCCCTCCACTCGGACCGGGATGGATAGGGAGGAGCGGAATCCGAACCGGGCCACTCGACTCTTCCAGGGCTCGTAGAACGGGTCGGCGTCGAGGTTCTGGCGTATCTGGGCCTCACCCGTCACGATGGCTCGGCCGAAGGGGCCCTTTCCCGAAGGGCGCTCCGACCAGGTGACGTCGAAATCGTCGAGGTAGTGGTCATGGCGGTGACTGCACGCCGCGAGCTCGACCGACTGCTCGGCGTCGAGGACCTTGCGGCCGAACCAGGAGAAGGCGTACCCGCCGTCGTCGACGGCCACCTGACAGTAGGCCCGCAGTAGATCATCCTCGTTCTCGCACTCGGCGATGGCGCGCTGAGCGGCGACCACGGTACGCCACGCCTGCTGAGTCGTCACCATGCGCGTCGCGTCACTCAGGGTGACGACCGTGAGGTTCGGAGTGGTCGTATCACGGTGCGCACTGGCCGAGACCCACTGAGAAGTGCCGTCGGCCCGCTGCACGGCGAGGTCCAGCGGGGGCACCTCGGCTCCGAACTCACTGAGAGACAGCCAGGAGACGACCGGGTTCAGACTGTCCGGTACCACGAGGATACCGAGTTCACGTCCGGTGAGGGCTTCGACTTTCCACCCCAGCAGTCGTTCGACGGACTCCGAGACTCGTTCGATGAGGTGGTTCGTCGTGACGTGGAGAAAGACGTTGGTGGTGAATCGCTCGAAGTGATCGAGGTGTTGATCAGTTCTCGCCACCTCCTGGCCCGCCTGAAGAGAGAGGAGAACCAACATCCGAGAGGTCACCACTCCACCGTGTCCGCGGGCCACGGCTTCGCGGCACCGGAACTGCCGGGTGTGCCCTTCTCCACCCAGTATTCGAATGAGGTATTCAGGGGTCGAGTAGGTCTCCGGTGACTCCGGCGCGATGTCGCGTAGGGGGCGACCGACGACGCGATCGGTCGAACAGTGGAGAGTGACAGCCAGGTGGGGTGAACACCACTCCACTCGTCCGTTCGCGTCGACAATCAGTACGAAGGGATTCACCGCTTCGATAAGAGCGTGGAAAAACTGTTCGTAGTGGTTTAGACCTTCGAGAGTGCTGGAGTCTCTCGATACCGAGTGAACGACGGCCCGATACCCCGCGAGAACGCTGGCTGCCGAGATGTCGAGGGAGTAGGTGTGAGTAGGAACATGCTCCCCCTCGCCCGAGAGGAGATAAACGACGTGGGCCGCTTCCTCAGTGACCTCTCGCCACCAGACCGAGCGGTCGAACTCGCCGGGAGCGAGGAGTTCGGTGTAGGAGAGCCCCGCGAGATCTTCGGGCTTACGGTGAAGAAGGAACTCGACGGAGGGAGAGATCCAGACAATTCGGTTCTCGGCGTCGAGGAGGACGAGGAGATCACTGGTGTGCGTAGCCAGCAGTCGAAAAACCTCGCGAACGTCGTCACTGAGAGAGCTCCAGGTCGACAAGAACGCAGCGTCACCGGGGAGGACCTCGCTGGCTGACGACGCCCCAAGAGAAGGGTTCGTGTTGTCCACGTCACCTCCTCTCACCCACCCCCTACTGAGTAGGCCGACACGGGGATGGTGGATGCCTCTGTTGGTAAATCTACCTGGTGACATCAGTCGTCACAAGGGTGTCGTCATTTGGTACCAAATGGGTCGTCGTTTACGCTGGGAGAAATGACCGACACGGACGCACGGCACCTTCCCTTTTCCCAGCTCCGGGACGCCTCGGGTCGTGGTGAAGGGCGCGCCGGGTGACGAACGCGTGGTGGCGACGCCCTCCGTGGCAGTTGGCCGGCGTTGAACGGACCTTTCTTGGCATCAATCTCGGGGCCCTAGCCCTGTGCTCAATTGGGGTCACCCTCATTTGGCGGCGACACCTTCCCGTCGAGGGGTGGGAGAAGGGCATTTACGACGTCACGTTTAGCTGGCCCGCCGTGGTGATGTGGCGACGAGGGCGCAGTGAGGAGGCTCAGCGCGCCGCGTGGTGGTCGATGGCTCTCGGTATCGTGTCGTACTCGCTCGCCACCGCGCTGACGGCAAACTCCACCCACTGGCACCTACCGGGCGTGACTCTTCGGCCGAGCGACCTGATCTACTTCGTCTCCTACGGAGCACTAGTGAACGGGGTCTTTCGATTAACCCAGAGTCGCCTCGGACGAATCAACGTCTCGGCGCGACTGGACGGAGCGATCACCGGCCTCTCCGTCGGCGCCCTCGCGGTGTACCTCTGGTTCGAGCCAATCCTCGGTAGTGCGAGTCACCTGGATGGGGTCGTCGTCGACGTGGTGTACCCCATCGCGGACCTCGTCCTACTCGTGCTCCTAGTCTCCTCCCTCGCTCCTAATCGCTATCGACCTAACTGGTCGACGGGAGCCCTCCTGCTCGGCGTTGGATTCTGGGTGCTCGGAGATGTCGTCTACCTTCACCAGGTGGTGGGGGGCGGTTATCACCCCGGCACTCTGCTCGACCTGACGTGGCCCCTCGGCACGTTTTTGATGGGCGTGGGAGCTAGCGTGAGAGACCGGCGAGTCAGGCGACCGGCTCTCGACGGGCGCGAGTTCTACGACGTCTCCGTGGTGCCCGTCGCAGCGGGTTTGCTCTCGATTGTGGTCATCGTTATCTACTTCGCCGGTGACGATCACTCGGGCGTCGTTCTCGCCCTCGCCCTCGGAGCCCTGGTTCTCGTCATCGGGCGGATGTGGCTCTCACTCGATGAGGAGCGCCACCTCGTGGCCTCCGTCTCGAGAGACGCGCGCACCGACCCCCTGACCAGTCTGCTCAATCGCCGAGGTTTCTTTGAATACGCGCAGTCCCAAACCGGACCCATCGGTGTCGTCCTCATCGATCTTGACGGCTTCAAGGACGTGAACGACACTCTGGGTCACCAGGCCGGTGACGAGCTCTTGCGCGTGATGGCGCGGCGCCTCGAAGCTCGCTCGGGGACGGGGGTGTTGGCCCGGCTCGGGGGAGACGAGTTCGCCCTGGCTTCTCCAGTCGGTTCACTCGACGAGTTCGAGACCCGGGCTCACCGGCTACGTGACGTCGTGAGTAATCCCTTCGCCCTCGATGCGGCGACGGTGCGAGTGGGGGCGAGTGCCGGAGTGAGTGTGGGTGAAGCCACGAGCGACGGGATGGGGGAGTTACTCCGACGAGCCGACGTCGCGATGTACCACGCCAAGCGTTTCCATCGGGGCGTCAGTGTGTATCACTCGGACACGGACCCCAACTCCCTCGTGAGTTTGGAGTTAGCGGCGGGCCTGGAGCGAGCGTTGACGGAGGGGGAGATCATCGCTCACTACCAGCCGACCTACAACGTGGCGCACCGAGCCATCGAAGGAGTGGAGGCCCTCGCTCGCTGGTCTCACCCCGAACTGGGTCTGCTCGGACCGGATCGATTTATTGGGCTCGCGGAATCGGTGGCCCAGATCGGCCCGCTGACTCGGCACATCTTGCGTCGAGCTCTCGACGACGTGTCCGCTCTCGGGCGACCCGACCTGTCGGTGAGTGTGAACATCTCTGGTTTCGACCTGCTGGACGAAGGTTTTGCCGACCTCGTCCTCGAGATCCTTGACGAACGAACCTTTGATCCGCGACGCCTCACTCTGGAGATCACCGAGACCGCCCTCGTCAGAAATTTGGCTCGCGGCGCGGACGTCATCAGGCGCCTCAGAGAGGTCGGAGTGCGCTGGGCTATTGACGACTACGGCGTCGGGTACTCCTCACTCTCCCAACTCCTCCAACTACAGATCGACGAACTCAAGATTGACCAGAGTTTCGTCACCGACTTAGTGGGAGATACGCGGGCCCAAACTATCGTGCAGTCCGCGATTGATCTTGCTCACCGACTCGATTTGCGCGTGGTCGCCGAAGGGGTTGAGACCAACGACGTCTTGAAGTTGCTCGGGCAGTGGGGAGTCGACATCATCCAGGGTTACTACATCGCTCGGCCCATGCCCCCCGAGCTCCTGGGTCAGTTTCTTGGCCTGCCGGTGCCGGCCAGTCGGGACCTCGGAGAGAAGTAGTTGGCGCTGCGCCAAGGACTCGTCCCTAGCCGAGCTCGGCGAGTTGGGCGCGTAGTTGGGCCAGCGCCTGATCGGCGGCGCCCGCGTGGAGGGCCAGTGCGAGGTGGATACGGGCATCCAGCCAGATCTCTACCGAAGGTCCGACGTAGAGCGTGGTGGGGTGCTGACGATTGGAAACCGAAAGGACGAACTCGCCACCGTGGTGTTCTGCCCCGAGGAGTTTCGCGAGGTCGTGTTCGAGGGTGTGAGACGATCCCTGAAACGTAATGCGCTGGGACGTCACCGTCAGGGTTCCCGCGTCGATGGGGGTGGGGTGCGCTTCGCCCTGAACGTAGTGGCCGTGGGTTTGTCCCACGCGGAAGCGTACGGAGTGCCCGCCGAGTGAGCCAATCGGTACGGAGACGCCCCGGGACGATCCGCTCCAGTGTCCCACGGGTTTGGTGAGACCGATGAGACTGACCGAACGTAGTTCTCCGACTCGGCGTTCTCCGGTGCGCAACAGCAGAGAGCCCTCACCGGCCGTGACGTCAGTGCCGGTCGCCACCTCGATGAGCGAATTGATGAACTGGCGTTGAGCGTTCCGGTCGTCCTCGGGACTGGGATTGGGGTGATGGGTAAGCACGGTACCTCCTCTGGGACACTCTAGAACGCGCCTCTGACACGGAAGCGCCGTGAAGGAACTCACCGACGACTCGAAAACCTCTGGGCGACGTCCAACCTTGTTGATTCGCGCGCGTCTTCGTTCGTGGCGCGTTTATCGACCGACCTTGACCCTCACTAGTCAATCGGCTAGTGAGGGGACGTGGTTCCACGGAGCGGACCTACACTGGCACCGAGGAGGCGAAGAGATGGCGAAGCCGAGTTCACCCCGGGGCGCCGCTCGCCAGCGCGTGCTCGACGCCTCGTTAGAGCTCTTCGCTCTCCACGGGGTGTCGGGAACCTCGTTGCAGATGATCGCTGCCCGAATCGGGGTCACCAAGGCCGCCGTGTACTTTCAATTTCGCACCAAGGAAGAGATTGTTGCGGCTCTCCTCGAAGAGCCTCTGTGCGCGTTGGGGAGGGTGTTGGACGACGCGGAACGAGAGACCCGTCGAGTTCGTCGCGTCGAGGTAACTCTTCAGGGGCTGGTGGACGCGGTACTAGCGAATCGACGAGGGACCGCGATGTTGATCAGGGACCCGGGTGCCGCCCTCGCGCTGAAGCAGATCGAGGCGTTCACGGTGGTGGGGGAGCGACTCGAGTCCTTGTTGCTCGGCTCGCGGACCACGCGCGAGGATCGGGTGAGCTTTGCCGTCTTGATGGGTGGTTTGATGCAGGTCGGAGTCTCTCCCTATTTGGAGGACTTGGACGATGTGACCCTCCGACGAATATTGATTCGCGTAGGGGGTCGGCTCCTTGGAGTCGACGACGAGGCCGGCGTGCGCCAGAACTAGCGGCGAGGCTCGAAACGGAAGTATCGAGCGGCTACCACCAGAGCTCCGAGCCCCCAGAGTCCGACGACGAGGACGTCGCTCCACTGAAAACTCGTACCGGCAAAACCACTCTGCATCCCGAGAGCGAAGTGGCGGATCGGAAAGATGCGGGCCACCCACACGATCCACGTCGGCGCGTTGTTACCCAGGGGGATGAAGATGCCCGAGAGAAAGAGCAGCGGCAGAACCATGGCGTTGACGACGGCCGGGCCGGCGTTGGCGTTAGGAACGGCGATCGTGGCCGCTACGCCGAGGGCGGAGAAACTCGCCGCGCCGACGAGAAGCATGGTGAGGAATCGTACGAGGGTGATGCCGCTCGGCACGCTCGCGTGATAGAACGCGGCGCCGAAAGCTGCAGTGATGACCACGAGAAGAATCGATACGAACAGGGCGTGCAACACGCGTGAGGTGAAGTAGGCCGCTCGAGTGAGCGGCGTGGCGTCCAGCCGCTTCAAGATGTCGGTATCGCGCTGAAATGAGATGGAGAGCGCGAGGTTGGTGAAGCAGGCCGAGATGAGCGAGAAGGACCCCATCGAGGCGACGTAGTAGGTCGACACGTTGATCGACCGACTGCCGAGTTGAACAGTTCCGTGTCCGAGGAGTGAGGTGAAGATCACGAGGAACATGAGTGGGAAAGCGAAGGTGAAGAAGGCGGCCGGCGGATTACGCCAGAAGGCCTTGTTGACGTAGCGCAGTTGGCGTAGGGCGAGACGGAGGGCGTTCACGCCATCTCCTCGACGTCGGCGATGAGGTGTAAGTAGGCGTCTTCCAGTGTGGGTCGTAGGACCTGGAGACCCTCCAGTTCGACCCCCGTCTCGAGGGACCATCTGGTCAAGTCGTAGAGAGTCTGAGTGACGTCGAGAGACGAGAGGTGAACGTAACCGCTGGCGTCGGTCTCTCCGTCGAGTCCCTCGGGGGGACGAGGACCCTCGCCGAGTCGGAAACGAATCTCGGCGGTGGCGACGTCCCTCGCCCCGAGGGTGTCCGGGGTACCGAGAGCCACGACTCTCCCTCCCGCGACGACCGCTACTCGGTCCGCCAAGTTCTGGGCCTCGTCCATGTAGTGGGTTGTCAATATCACGGTCTTACCGAGGCGAGCGAGGGACTTCACGACGCCCCACGCCTCGTGGCGCGCTGACGGGTCAAAGCCCGTCGTCGGCTCGTCGAGAAAAAGAAGTTCGGGGTCCCCGACGAGGGCGATCGCCACGTCGAGGCGACGTTGTTGTCCTCCCGAGAGGCGCTGGACTCGACTCGTGCGTTTCTCCTGGAGACCGACCACCGTCAGTAGCTCGTCGATACCCTTCGGGTGGGGGTAGTAACCCGCGTACATCTGGAGGGTCTCTTCGACGGTGAGGAAAGGATCGGAACTCGCCTGCTGGGGAACGATGCCAACTCGTGCTTTCAGTTGCTGACGCTGACGGCCGGGATCGATACCGAGAACCTCGACGGACCCTCGATCTCGTTGTCGGTACCCCTCGAGAATCTCGATGGTGGTGGTCTTACCCGCTCCGTTGGGTCCGAGAATGGCGAAAATCTCGCCACGGTGTACTTCCAGATCGAGTCCCCTCACTGCGTGAACCGAGCCGTAAGATTTCTCCAATCCCGATACCCGAATGGCTACCTCAGTGGAGGAACTGGCACTTTGGGTCGGGGTGGTCACGCCGCAACCCTAGACCATCTACTGTGGAATATCAATGAACGAGTCACGCACCCTTATTAATCCGACTGCCGCCTCCCTTCTGGGATTTTTGAACGGGGGGACACCCATGACGGGGTGGGATCTCTACGGCTCCATCGCGGCGTCGACCGGGCACTTCTGGAACGTCACCCGGAGCCAGGTGTATCGCGAGTTGCGAGAGTTAGAGGCGCGGGGTCTGATCGTTCCCGGAGCCCCGGGACCGCGGGGACGAGTAGCCTACCAGGCGAGTGATTCGGGACGGCGGGCTTTCACGACCTGGCTCGCTGAGGGACCGGGTCCCGACCTGATCCGTCATCATCTTCTTCTCACCGTGTTCTTCGCCGACCACCTCGAACCCGAACGTCTCCTCAGCCTCTTGGACGAGAGTCGCCGTGATCACGAACGCACCTTGGACGAGTTTCGCCATCTCCTCTCGCAGATGGAGGACTCACTCCCCACCGCCACTTTGCGCTTTGGGGTGCGTTACGAGGAACTCGTCCTCCAGTGGATTGAGGAGGTGGCACTTTCGGTGGGCGAGTCGCTCCCACCGAGTGCTACTCGGCGTCCGCGACCTCGGCGATCGTCCACGTCATCGTTAACGTAACCACAGCGTCGACGAGAAGGTTCCGTACCGGGCACCTGCTTTCGGTGACTTCCACGACGGCGGCCAGTTCGTCCTGTGTGGCCGAGGTCATCACGCGAGCCTGCACCGACACGGACTGGTAGTAGGGGCGTACCGGAGATTCGCCGAGGAGTCCTCGGCGACCGAGAACGTAGCCGGCCTCGAAGTCGATGGCCGAGTAGTCGAGTCCCGCTTCGTGCGCGGCTCACTCGAAGGTAACTGACGTACAGCCGCAGAGAGCCCCGACGACAGTTTCGAGGGGGCTCAGGGCGGTGTCGGTCCCACCCCTGGACACGGGTTCGTCGGTCGACATCGACACCCCGCGTCGATGTGCGCCAATCGTTTTCGGGCTGGCCCGGTTTCTTCCGTGAAGCGTCGCGCGCACGATGCGAGACGCGGCGTCACCGGTACTGCCGTTGATTTCGCTCACTGTGCGCCCCTGTTGGTTCCGCACGCCGTCGAGAGTGTCTCGTGCGAAACCACCCGACGCGTCGAGAGCAGAGAACTGAACTCTTCTCGGGGAAACGTGATCAGCGATAGACCGTCGACATGTCGGCGTAGCGCTCACCAGCGGCCGCACCCCGCGGTGCCACCGCCTCGAGGGCCGCGAGTTCCGCGGGACTGAGCACGACGTCGAGAGCGGCGATGTTCTCGCTCAGGTATCTCCGACGCTTCGTCCCGGGAATGGGCACGACGTCGGGTCCCTGGGCGAGAACCCAGGCCAGGGCTAGTTGACCGGGGGTGACCCCCTTCGCCACGGCGATCTCCTTCACCTGTTCGACGAGATCGAGATTGCGCTGAAAGTTCTCGCCCTGAAAGCGGGGGGCGTGGCGGCGAAAGTCGTTCGGCTCGAGGTCGTCAATCGACGTGATCGCGCCGGAGAGAAAACCCCGTCCGAGGGGGGAGTACGCGACGAAGCCGATACCGAGGTCGCGCACGGTAGCGAGTACGCCGTCGTCTTCGACGTCGCGTGACCAGAGGGACCACTCGGACTGCAGCGCCGTGACCGGGTGGGTCTGGTGGGCGCGGCGAATCGTCTCGGGCGCCGCCTCACTGATTCCGAGGTAGCGAACCTTACCGGCTTCGACCAACTCCTTGAGGGCGCCCCAGGTCTCTTCGACCGGTACGTCGATATCGACGCGGTGTTGGTAGTAGAGGTCGATGTGGTCCACGCCGAGCCGCTCGAGGGAGGCGTCGCAGGCCCGTCGTACGTAGTCGGGGTGACCGTTAATCCCGAGGCGGGCGCCGTCTTCACCCCGCTCGTTGCCGAACTTGGTGGCGAGGACCACGTCGTCGCGTCGACCGGCGATGGCTCGGCCGACGAGGCGTTCATTGGTGAAGGGTCCGTACATGTCGGCCGTATCGAGGAACGTCACCCCGGCGTCCAGGGCCGCGTGGATGACGGCGACCGACTCGTCGTCGTCTCGCGGTCCGTAGAACTCGGACATGCCCATGCAGCCCAATCCTTCGGCCGATACGTTGAGCGCGGCGACTCCACTTCCGAGGGTACGTGTTTCTACCGTCATGACCTTCTCCTCAAAGATTGATCGACTTACTTCCGCTTCGACCCTAGAGGAAGTAGAGGGCCCCCCACCCGCTGATGGGGGGACGGGAGTAGTTCGACGTTGGGATCCCTCCGAGATGGAATGTTGGGTGTTCGCGGGACTGCCCGCCACCGGTGTCGCTCGGGAACACGACCCGTTGACCCGGGGTCTCCTCACGTTGCGCCTCTCGACGGTGCGATTTAATCGAACGGCGCCGCTCGGACTTTCGTCAAGAAGTGACGTCGCCCAACCGAGGAGTCTCGTGGCGGAGGAGGTGGGATTTGAACCCACGGAAGGTTTCCCTTCACACGATTTCCAATCGTGCCGATTCGGCCGCTCTCGCACTCCTCCAAGTTTTACTGCGTACGACGTAAAAATTGAATACCGGCCCTCAAGGCTACCCGAGACGGGGTAGCCCCTTCTCCAGTAGCCTGAAGGGGCCGAGGTTCAAAGCGGTGGTCGGGTCCCGTGCGACGGTCGTTCGTGAACCGAGTCAGGGGTGGAAGCCAGCAGCTCTCAGCGGATTGCGCCGGGTGCCACGGTCAGCCTG
>JABEUS010000101.1 GCA_013044285.1 Acidimicrobiaceae bacterium | reverse complement strand
GGCCGACGACGACGTCGCCGACGACCTCGAGGAGATTCTCGGACAGATCGGTGAGGACGTTCTCGAGCACGGAGACGTCACTCGCGCCCTCGAGGACTTGATGCGGTCCGGTTTCGTGGGTGAGGATGGAGAACACGTGGAGGGCCTCGACGCCCTCCTTGAACGGGTGCGGGCTCGGCGACGAGAGCTCGAGGACCGGGCGGACTCCTCCAGTCCCCTCGATCGCTACGCCCAGTGGCTAGAGCACGTGGAACGCCTCGAGGCGGAAGGGCTCGAACGCTCCGTGCGCGACGCCCACGACTCGGGCGACACCGACCGGGCCGATTCAGCCCGCCGGCACGCCGAGAGTCAGAATCTAGAGAGGGCTCTGTGGGGATCACGCTTCGCCGAGCGTTTCGAGAGCGCGAGTCACTACGAGTTCAGCTCACCCGAGGCCGCCGAAGAGTTCTCCCACCTCGAGGAGGAACTTCGCCGCGACCTCGCCGCGAGTTACTTTGACGCGGCGAAGGAGGCCCTCTCTCATCCCGATCCGGTCGAGATGGCTCGACTTCGAGACATGATGAACGAACTCTCTGAGCTTCTCGAGCGACGTCGTCGAGGTGAGGATGTGAGTGAGGAGAGCGAGAAGTTTCTCCGCCGCTATCAGGAGTACTTCCCCGGGGCGAGCACCCTCGACGACGCCGTGCGTCAACTGGCCGAGCGAGGAGCGGCGGCCGAAGCGATGTTCCGCAGCCTCTCGGCGGACGAGCAGGGTCAGCTCCGCCAGCTGATGGGTCAGCTCACGAACGACGCCGACTTCGACTGGGCACTTCATCGGCTGATGTCGAACCTTCGTCACGAGACCCCCGATCTCGACTGGTCTCAAGTTTCTCGAGGGACCGGCAGCGGGGGGTTCTCCGAAGCCGTCGACACGACCCAGTCACTCTCGCAACTGCGCGAGATTGAGTCCTTTCTCGCTCGCTCGGGAGCCGCCCTCGCTCTCCCCGAAGTAGACGTCGACCAGATTCGGGCCCACCTGGGAGACGACGCCGCCCGACACGTCGAGCGACTACGCCAGACGCTCTCCGGGTTGCGTGACCGGGGCTATCTCACGACCAGCCGGGGGGAGTTCACTCTCACCCCGCGGGCCCTCTCCGCGATCGGAAGACGGGCGCTACGGGACCTCTTCGCCGACGCGGCGCGCGCCGCTCTCGCCGGTGGTCACACCTCGCGTGAACGAGACGTGCGCGGAGAGCGCGAAGAGACCTCTCGGACTTTCGAGTCGGGAGACCTCGCCCATCTCCACGTGGCCGACACCCTGCGCAACGCGTTGCGTCGTGAGGGGCCGGGGGTTCCGTTGAAGGTGGCGCCCGACGATTTCGTGGTCCATGACTACGAGGGCGAGCGACGCAGTGCGACGGTGTTCGCGATCGACCTCTCTCGATCGATGGCGTTACGGGGGAACCTCGGACCCGCGAAGAAGATGCTGGTCGCGATGGTCGAACTGATTCGCCAGCGCTACCCCCGGGACTTTCTCGCCGTCGTGGGTTTCTCCGCGCTGGCCTTCGAACTACGCCTGGACGCTCTCAGCACCCTGACCATCGACGACTCCTACGGGACCAACCTCCAACACGCTCTCGCGCTGGGTCGCCACCTCATGCGCGACCAGCGTGGCGTGCGCCAGATTGTGGTCGTGACCGACGGGGAGCCGACCGCCCACCTCGACGCCGACGGGGAGCCCTTCTTCTCCTGGCCTCCCGTGCACGAGACCCTCGAGCGCACCATGGCCGAGGTGCTGCGCTGCACGAAGGCCGGAATCGTGATCAACACCTTCGCCCTCGACATCGAGCGAAGTCAGTTCCCCTTCGTCGAACAGATCGCGCGAGTGAATGGGGGACGCACCTTCTACACCTCGATCGACGATCTCGGCGCCTACGTACTCGACGACTTCGTGACCCGGCGCCAACGTCGCGCCTCCTAAAAAGGATTTGCTTTATTTTCACCCGTCGGCCACAATGACACCGGTGTAATTACACGGCTGACGTCAGCCGGTGACTCTGGGGAGACGGCGTGGACATCGTGGATCTGATGAGTGGCATGGAGGACCGGGGCTGGCAGGCGCGGGCGAACTGCATGGGCGTGGACCCCGATCTCTTCTTTCCCGAGCGAGGCGCGTCGACCCGAGAGGCGAAAGAGGTCTGTCGCGGCTGCGTGGTCCGAGAAGACTGCCTGGAGTACGCGCTCGACAACGGTGAGAAGTTCGGTATCTGGGGCGGGATGAGTGAACGCGAACGTCGCCGCTTACGCCGGGCCCGGGCGATTGAACGACGGGCCCAGGCCGCCAGTTAGGCCAGTCGATTCTCGATGGTGGTGGACTCGGCGAAGCCGAGTTGCGGCCACTCCTCGGGGGCCAGAGTGTCGAGAAGGGCCCTTGGGGCGAGCCCGACGAGTTCGGCTCGTTCGAGGCGATCAGCGCCGACTCGTTGCCGTACGGCATCGTAGACCTCCCGCGGTCCCACCGTTGTCCAGTCGACCAGATTGCACGACACCTGGGTGAACTCACCCGTCGAGAGGCCGAGCGTACGCAGTCCCGGGCGGCGTAGCTCTCGCGCGAGGGCCCGCGTCTCTTCGAGAGAGACCCCACGTAACCACAGGTTCCACGCGACGAGGATTTCGCGGGCACCGACGGCGGCGGCTCCGGAGCGCGGATCGAGATCTCGGGGTCCCCATTCGGGGGCGAGAGAGTGGAACGCCTCCCGACGTACGGTGGGTAGATCTCGAGTGGTCCCCGGGGCGAGCGGACCGTAGAGAAAGACCGGAATGCCGAGTTCCTCACCGATCCAGCGAGCCGTGTGATTTCGTTCAACGATCGCGTCGGAGAGAGACTCCTCTCCTAGGGGAACGAAGGGCACGACGTCGAGGACTCCGAGGCGTGGATGAACCCCGCGGTGAGTGGTCAGGTCGATGAGGGAGAGTGCCCTGCGGGCCAGTTCCCGTACGTCGAGACGCAGCTGGTCGGGAGAGTTGATGAGGGTGAAGACGCTGCGGTGGTGGTGGGGGTCGGAGTGACGATCTCGCAGGGAGGCCCCGGCCGCCCGGTCCAGAGCCCCGAGGACCTGGGGGTCGCGGCCTTCAGAGATGTTGATCACGCATTCCAGCAAGGTTGATGTTCACACCCATTCAAAGGGTTCT
>JABEUS010000100.1 GCA_013044285.1 Acidimicrobiaceae bacterium | reverse complement strand
GTCCAACCAGCCCACCTCCGTCAGAGCGGCGACGTTGTGGGGCTGGAGAGAGAGCACCTCCTCGTAGGCGGCGAGGGCCGTGACGTCGTTGCCGGCCGCGAGATCGGCTTGACCTTGCGCCAGGAGTTCGCTCAGGTGTTGGGAGTTCGACGCCGACACACCACCGGTGATGGAGGTGCCGGCCTGGCGTAGGGAGAGGTTGAGCACGACGAGGCCCCCGGCAGCGAGAGCGAAGGAGCTGAGCGCCACGAGAAGAAGGGACCGACGACGACGTCGGGGCCGAGGGACTGACGAAGCGGGACGCGCCTCCCACTCCGCGAGGGCGTGACGGGCTCGCTCGAGGGCCTCGCTCTCTCGTCCCTCGAGGGTGAAGAGGGCCTCGTCGGAGAGTTCCCCGGCGGCGTGCTCGGCCCGAGCGTCGGCCAGGGAGGCCTCCCGGAGGCGAATCTCGTCGAGCAGTTGTTCTCGAGTCATCGGCGCCGCTGGAGAGTGAGAACCACCGCCACGAGAGAGCCCACCGCCGCGAGGGGGGCGATCCAGAGCAGTGCCCCCCACCCCGAGGTCGAAGGACTGAGCAAGATACTCGGCCCGTAGGAACTCTCGAGAGTCGCGAGAATCTGGGCGTCACTCTCACCCGCCGCCACCAGCCGATTGATATCGACGCGGACCGCGAGCGAGGACGCCGAGGTGGACTGGGCTACCGAGAGGTCCTGACACGAGGGGCACTTCACCAGACTCTCGAGGTGAGCAATGCGCGACGCCCGACTCGGTGCGTGAGGCAGCACCACCACACTGAGGACACTCACGACGAGGACGGCGAGAAGCCAGAGGCGAAAGGACCGTACGACTCTCATAAGGATCTCACGCGAGCAATAGCGGCGTTCAGTTGAGCCACGCTGGCCGGCCCGAGAAGAACGGCCCCCACCCGACCCTGGGGAGAGATCACGAAGGTCGTCGGCGGTGAGGTCACACCGTACGCGTTCGCGAACGATCCGGCCGGATCGGCGAGGGACCGATAAAGCGAACCGTAGTGGGCGTCAAAAGATCGAGCGGCCGCGAGTGAGTCGTTAAACACCACGCCCTCCACGACCACTCCCTGGTGACGGGTCTGCCAGGCGACGGTCGAGAGGTTGGGGGCTTCGGCCTGACAGGGTTGACACCACGACGCCCAGAAGTCGAGGACAACTACCCGACCGCGCTCCTGGCGTAGAGAGAACGACCCACCTCCGTCGATGCTCGCCCCCGAAACCGAGGGAGCGAGTCGGCCGAGCAGGGGACTTCTCACCGAGGTCGCGCTGTAGGGCTGGCGGGTGAGAAGCAGGATTGAGAAAGCCACCACGAGGACGAGCAACACCAACGAGGTCACGGTGACTCGCCGCTTCACACCGCGTCCTGACCGTGTCGACGGCGTCCGAAGGAGAGTGCCGAGCCCGCTCCGATCATGAGACCCCCGATCCAGAGCCAACTCAGTAGTGGCTCGACGGTGACACCGAGAACGACCGAACCCGCCGGGACGTTAGTGGCGACCTGGGCTCCCGACGTCCCTCCGGTCCCCCCCACCGCGTCGAAGGTGACGTAGACGTCGCGGAGCAGATTGGAGTCAATCGCCGGTGTACCCACCGGTTGGGCGGAACGACCATTAAACGTGGTGATAGCCGGCTTAAGGAGGTGGCCGTCCACGCTGACGACGAGTTGAGTCTGGTGCTCGAGAGCGTTGGTCAGGGAGGCGAAGCCGCTAAATCCGATGGTCTGTCCGTCGAGATAGGTGCGCTGGCCGTGGGCCAGGGTCACTTCACTCCGGGTGGTGTAGGAGGTGGATACCACGATGCCCACCGCCATCACGATGACTCCGAGGTGCACCACCATGCCCCCGGTCGACGGAGCGCGCCAGGCCGACCAGAGATCACCTCGTCGATGAGCCGCGAGGACCACGCCCCTGAGAGTGCGCAGCGCCGCCGCCGCTCCCATGGTCGCCAGAGCGACCGTTCCGACCACCGCGGGGTGGCGCACCCCCGCGAGTAGCAGTACGACCGCGAGCCCCACCCCGGCCCACGCCGAGACCCGCATTCGGTCCCAGAGAACGCTCGGGCTCACGCTGCGCCAACTCACGAGGGGGGCTACCGCCATGAGTCCGAGGAGTAGGACCGAGACGGGCGCGGCCACCGCGGCGAAGTACGGCGTCCCCACGGTGACCTGAATCCCGTTCACCGCCTGGTAGAGCAGGGGGAACACCGTGCCGAGGAGCACCACGAAGGCGAATCCGACGAAGACGATGTTGTTCACGACGAAGAGACCCTCTCGAGATCCGGGGTGATCGATACCGACCGGGGAACGTAGGGCGTCACCGCGCCAGGCGATGAGGGCGATACCCGCCCCCACCGTGAGGGCGAAGAAGCCAATGAGTAGGGGGCCGAGGGTGGACGAGGAGAAGGCGTGCACGCTCTGAAGAACTCCGGAGCGCGTGAAGAAGGTCCCGAGAACAGTGAGCGCGAAAGTCGCGATGGCGAGAGAGACGTTCCAGATTCGAAAGAGTCCGCGCCGGTCCTGGACGATGACCGAGTGGATATAGGCCGTGGCGGTCAGCCAGGGCAGGAGCGCCGCGTTCTCGACCGGGTCCCACCCCCAGAATCCACCCCACCCGAGGACTTGGTAGCTCCACCACGATCCGAGCACGATGCCCACCGAGAGAGCCCCCCAGGCAATCACCATCCAGCGACGTTGCTCGAGGGGCCAGCGATCCTGTACTCGCCCCGTGATCAGCATGGCCATGGCGAAGGCGTAGGGAATCGTGAACCCCACGAACCCGGCGTAGAGAAGCGGGGGGTGGACCGCGACCAGGGGATTGTCTTGGAGCAGGGCGTTGGGGCCGGCTCCCTGAAGTACCCGCGCCGGATTACGAACGAACGGATCGGCCGGTCCGGCCAACAGTCCGATGAAGAACGTACTCACCGCGAACAAGATCAGCGTCGCCCACCGAACAACCGAGTCCTCCGTCTCCGAACGGTAGTGACGAATGACCCCGACGACGAGTCCCCCGAGTATGAGCGCCCAGAGGAGGAGGGATCCCTCGAGAGCCGACCACATCCCCGTGATCGAGTAGAGGAGTGGGGTGAAGGTCGCGTTGTTCTGCGCCACGTAGGCCAGGGAGAAGTTGTGAGTCACGAGGGCGAACTCCATGACCGCGACGGCGCCGAGGAGCCCGACCATCATCACGAGGGCCCAGCGCATGGCGTGAGACGAACGAGAACGACGGATACTTCCCGCCTGCGCCACTAACCCCCCGATGGCCCCCGCGGTCGCCAGGTACACGCCCGCGCGACCGAGCCAGGTGAGGATCATCGAACCGTCCCGTTGGGTGCGCGCACTCGGCCCGGGTGGGCCGCGATGTAGTTCGAGGAGTGCTTCACCATGATCTGGGAACCGAGAAAGTCGGGCGAACTCTTCGACGCAAAGTGCCCCACCACGACAACCGGAATATTCGCCTGGAACAACTGGGGGGGCGAGCCTTGCGCGGTCACGAAGTAACGCCGGGTGCCCGAACCATCGAGGTAAAAGGAGGCCCCCTGGCCCGTGCGCGCGATGGTGCCGGGCTCCACCACCCCTTCGAGGCGCAGCGTCGAAGTACCGAGTCGAGCCCGCTGAGTCCACGCCTGGTCCACGGTCACGAAGTAGTTAAGGGACTTCAGAAGGCCCTGGGAGAGTAACGCACCCACCGCCACCACCAGCAGCACGATGACGAGCACCGTACGACTCGTCGAACGGGACTTCGACGGGGGTGGGGCTTCGGGGCGAAGGTCAGCCGCCTCAGTGGTCGTCACGCCGTCCTCTCCACCACAGCGAGACACCGTAGAGACTGAGCGTGACGAAGGTCACGAGGTAGCCGGCGACGACGTAACTCATCCCACACCTTCTCGTCGACGCATCTCGAGGGCGGAGTCGAGCTCCCCCGTCCGTCGAGCGTCTCGACGGGACTCGAGAGCAACTCGACGGAACAAGAACCAAAAGAAGAGGGTGGTGAAACCAACGAAGCTGAGCAACATCGTGGTGAGCATCGTTCCGTGCACGTTGAGAGAACCGGTCGCGGTCAAGACCGACGCGCCCTGGTGCAGGGTCTTCCACCAGATCACCGAAAAGTGAATAATGGGCACGTTAATCGCGGTGAGCAGCGTGAAAACGGCACTGCGGCGCGCCCGGACTTCCACGTCATCGTTCGCTCGCCGAAGAGCCAGGTACGCCACCTCGAAGACCCCGAGAATCGCCGTGGAGGTCAGTCGAGCGTCCCAGGCCCACCACACCCCCCACGTCGGGCGCCCCCAAATAGAGCCGGTCACCAACGTCAGGGCGATGAACACGACCGAGATCTCCATCGCGCAGTAGCTCACTCGATCCATCTCGAGAGAGCGGGTACGGGGCCAGAGGTAGAGGCCGGCCGCGACCACAGCCGTTCCGAAGGAGACGTACAGGGCCACCCACGCAATGGCCGGGTGAATATAGAGGAGGCGCACCAGATTCCCCTGTACCTGGTCGGGCGGAGTGATCCACAGACCCATGACCACCGTGACCGCAAGGAGAACTGCAGTCGTCCAACCCAGCCAGCGCGAAGACCGCCTCATCATGACTCCTCCAACACGCCGTAGACCGCTACTCCCACCGCCACGTACGCTACGAGAGCGACGACCACGATGACCCACCACTCCCACAGCGCTCCTCCGTAGAGTGCGGCACTGAGGGAACGTTCCCCCGCCACGAGGAGGGGGGCAAAGGCGGGGAGGGTAAGGAGGGGTAACAACGTCACCGGTCCTTCTCCCCCCGTCGTCAGGGCACCGTAAATCGTACCGGCTGTCGACATCACTCCCAACGTGACCGCCACGCTCGGTAGAGCCTTGACGGCCCCGATCAGGGCGATGTGAAGAAACAGGACCGAACCGATCAACAGAATCAGTCCGAGACCCCACAGTTCGAGAGTGAGGGCGAGCGACTTACCGAGAAAGACGCCGGCTGGGTCGAGGCCGAGAGTGGCCACCGAAGCCCGAGTTCCGGGAGCAGATTCGAGGCTTCGGGAACGCTGCACGACCGAAAGAGCCACGAAGAGTACGACCAGGTAGAAAAGACCGGGGGCCGAACTCGATGATCCGGCCTTGTCCGGTCCGAGGGCGAGTCCCGCGAGAACGAGCGAGAGAAGGGCGAACGGAGTCACCTGCCACAACAGCACGCGACTACGGAACTCGATGCGTAGATCCTTACGCGCGACGAGCCACGCGGTACGAATCACGACTCCTCCACCACTCGACCACCGCTCAGAACGAGGACCTGGTCGGGCGCGAGACGCGCGTCCAGCTGATCGTGAGCACTCACGACTACCGTGACACCCACGGAGAGGGCGTCGAGAACGAGTTGATCGACGAGGTCTCGGGCGGACCGGTCGAGCGCGGCGTGGGGCTCGTCGAGCAACCACAGTTCGGGTCGACGCACCAGGATCCATCCGAGGGCGAGACGCCGCCGTTGACCCGCGCTCAGCTGTCGAGTGGGAGTCGAGCGCCGATGCCCCAGCCCCACTCGCTCGAGGGCCGGATCGATGTCCTCCACCGGCCTCCCGAGAGAACGGGCGGCGAACTCGAGATTCTCTCTCACCGTGAGATCTTCGTAGAAGGAACCCTCGTGGCCCATCCAACCCACGCGGCGTCGCAACCCCCGGCGATCCCCCGAGGAAAGATCGATATCGAGCACGCGCCCCGAACCACCGTTCAGCCGTTCGAGTCCCCCGAGGAGACGCAGGGCACTCGTCTTACCCGCCCCGTTACCTCCGCGCAGTACGACGAGAGTGCCGGGCTGGGCGCAGAAGGTAAGCCCCGCGAGCAGTGGGAAGGACCCGGACATGACGACCGCCTCTCGCAGGTCGACTGCGGGCGACGTCACGGGCTAGGACTGAAGCAGCGCCAAGTCGGCGGCGACCATCATCTCCACCAACTGAAAGAAGTCCGTCTCGCACTTCCAGTCGAGCACCTGGCGAGCCTTCGTAGCGTCACCCACCAGGGAGTCAACCTCGGCCGGGCGCAGGAACCGCTCGTCGAGCACGACGTGGTCCTCCCAGTTCAATCCGGCCGCCGCGAACGCGACTTCACAGAGCTGGCGCACGGAGTGAGTCTCTCCCGTCGCCACCACAAAGTCATCGGGCTCGTCTTGTTGGAGCATGGCCCACATCGCCCGCACGTAGTCTCCCGCGAAACCCCAGTCCCGCTGTGCTTCGAGATTCCCGAGCCGCAGTTGCTGGTCGCGCCCCGTCTTAATCCGCGCGACTCCGTGGGTGACTTTACGAGTCACGAACTCGAGTCCGCGACGGGGCGACTCGTGATTAAAGAGAATGCCGCTCGACGCGTGCAGTCCGTAGCTCTCGCGGTAGTTCACCGTAATCCAGTGGCCGTAGACCTTGGCCTCCTCGTACGGCGAGCGCGGGTAGAAGTCCGTCACCTCATTTTGGGGAACGGACTGAACCTTGCCGAACATCTCCGAGGAGGACGCCTGATAGAAACGAATCTCCGGGTCGACCATTCGGATGGCGTCGAGCAAACGAGTGACTCCGAGGGCCGTCGTCTCGCTCGTGAGGACGGGCTGACTCCACGACGTCTGCACGAAGGACTGAGCCGCCAAGTTGTAGACCTCGTGCGGACGGACCTCGCGCAGAACGCTGAAGAGGGAGATCTCATCCATCAAATCCCCGCTCACCAGATTCAACTGCTCTTGAATGTGGCCAATTCGGTCGAAGTTCGCCGAGGACGACCGTCGAATCAATCCGTAGACCTCGTAACCCTTGTCGAGAAGCAGTTCGGCGAGGTAAGAACCATCCTGTCCCGTCACTCCGGTAATCAGCGCTCGCTTGGTCACCCAGACCCCTTGAAAGATGGACAGTGGCGAGAAAACGCCTCGTGACATCATAGTTTGGGCTCGGGCACAGTTGGGTGTCGAGAAGGTAACACCGGGAGGATGGATGCGCAACGTCGGCGTAGTGAGTTACCGGTTAGGCCTGGTCGACGGGGTCTCCATCGAGGCCCGCAAGTGGATGGACGCCCTGCGTGACCTGGGGTGGCGGGTTCGGACCGTCGCCGGTGAGGGACCGGTGGACGTCACTATCCGGGGCCTCTGCGCCCACGACGAAGGACCAGTCGACGTCGCCCGACTCCGCGACGCCCTCGCGGGGTGTGATCTGGTGATCGCCGAAAACATCCTGTCGCTGCCCATGAACCCCCGCGCCCGTGACGCCGTCGCCGAGACGCTGCGCTCGCGATCCGCGATCATCCATCACCACGACCTACCCTGGCAGCGCGCTCACCTGGCCCACGAGCCGGACCCGCCCGACGACCCGGCGTGGCTTCACGTCACCATCAACGACCTCTCCCGACACGAACTGCACTCACGAGGCATCGACGCCATCCGTCTCTATAACCACTTCGACTGTGATCCCCCGGCCGGACGCCGGGAGTGGACGAGACGACTGCTCAACGTCGCGGACGATGAACGAGTGATTCTGGCACCGACGAGAGCGATTCCGAGAAAAAACATCGCCCTCGCCGCCGAGGTGGCCCTGGCGAGCGGCGCCCTGCTCTGGGTCCTCGGGCCACCCGAAGACGGCTACGACGCGGAGTTCTCCCGGCTCCTCGGAGATCTCGGGGATCGCCAGCGCCAGGGATCACCTCCCGGGGTCACCATCGAAGACGCCTACGCCGCGAGCGACGCCGTCGCCGTCACCTCCACGTGGGAAGGTTTCGGTAATCCGGTGATGGAGGCTTTCGTGCACGAGCGCCCTCTCGTTCTTCACTCGTATCCCGTGGCTCGAGAGCTTCTGGAGATGGGGTTCGAGGTCTTTTCGCCCGAGGATCCCTCGACCATCGCCACCGAGTTCGAACACCCCGACCTCGCTCGGCGCCAACGAAACCACCGACGGGTACGCCAGTTCCTCAATCTCCACGATCTCCCGGCACGTCTCGACAAGATTCTCGGGACAGTCCCGAACGGCTCCCGTTAGGCTCTGGAGCCGATGGTGAGTCTCGATCGTCCAGTCCAAGCCGAACGGCGGGAGTTCTTCCTCCAGTGCGCGAAAGACGTGTTCGCGGAACGAGGATTCGAGTGCACGACGATGGATGACGTCGCTCGCGCCGCCGGATTCACGAAACCCATTCTCTACCAGTTCTTCCCCTCGAAGGCCGATCTCTACCACGAGATCGTGACGACGACGGGGGCCCAGCTTCTGAGTGCTCTCTCGGGGGCGGTTCGAGTCGACGACGTCCCCCGCTCCCGGGTGCGCCGGGCCCTCGGGGCCTACTTCTCGATGGTGGTGAACGACCCCTCGGCCTTTCGAATTCTGTTCACCCACGGCCACAGCGGTACGGCGGCCAACGACCTGCAGATCATCGAACGGCGACTCGTTGAGTTCCTCGTTCCCTTCATCGACGAGTCGCGCGAGTCCGACGAGCGTCGCGACCTGGCGGCCGGAGTCGTCGGACTCGCCGAAGGAGTAGCGATTAGTTGGCTGCGTCGCCAAGCCCGTCGGGGCTGGCCCCAGGTCGATCCCGCGGAAGCGGCCCGACTCGCCGAACGCGCCACGCTGCTCGCGTGGGGAGGCCTGCACGTCTTACGTACTCCCCACGAGTAGACCCGAGAACCGCCATCGCGCGGCTAGCGGATGCGCACCCCGGATATAGCTCGAGCGATGACGAGGCGCTGAATCTCCGAGGTCCCCTCGAAGATGGTGTAGATCCGAGAGTCCCTGTGCCAGCGTTCGACGGGGTTCTCTCGAACGTACCCGTATCCGCCCATGATCTGAATCGCTTCACCCGTCGCCCACACCGCGGTCTCGGAGGCGAAGAGTTTCGACATCGACCCCTCGCCACTCGTGAAGGTCGCCCCCGTCGCCGCCATCCAGGCCGCGCGCCACACCAGAAGGCGAGCGGCGTCGATTCGCGTCTTCATATCAGCCAGCTTGAACGCGATGGCCTGGTTCTCGATTATCGCCCGACCGAATTGACGACGTTCCTTCGCGTAGTCGAGGGAGAACTCGTAGGCCGCCCGAGCGATACCGACGGCCTGTGCACCCACCGAGGGGCGCGTCGCTTCAAAGGTCGCGAACGCGGCTTGAGAGGAGGTGGAGCGACCCTCGCGAGCGAGCGCCAACTTCTCGTCGAGGCGCTCCTGACCGCCGAGGAGCAGGCGGCCGGGAATCCGCACTTCGTCGAGAATGACCTCGGCGGTGTGACTCGCCCGCAGGCCGTGCTTGGCGAACTTCTGGCCCATAGAGAGCCCGGGGGTCCCCTTCGGCACGATAAAGGACGCCTGGCCCCTCGTTCCGAGTTCCGGTTCGACGCTCGCCACGACCACGTGGACGTCGGCGATCCCCCCGTTGGTAATCCACGTCTTCGTCCCCGAGAGCACCCACTCATCTCGGGCTTCGTCGTAGCGGGCCCGGGTACGAAGAGAGGAGACATCGCTTCCGGCGTCGGGCTCCGACACGCAGAAGGCGCCGAGGTGGATGTCGTCGGGCGTGCCGTAGCACTGGGGTAACCACTCGCCCTGTTGCTCCGCTGTCCCGTTCGCCCAGATACCGGCAACAGCCAGTCCGGTACCGAGAATAGACATGGCGATACCCGCGTCGCCCCAGGCCAACTCCTCCGAGGCGATCGACAGCGATAGCCCCGTGGGATCAAAAGAAGCCGTCGCGAGGAAATCCAACGAGTAGAGGCCAATCCGAGCGGCCTCCTCGATGACGGGCCAGGGGGTTTCTTCCCGTTCGTCCCATTCTGAGGCGACCGGACGTACCACGTCCTTCGCAAAGCCGTGGATCCACTCGCGGACGGCTTCTTGATCGTCCGATAAGGACAAGGAAAATTCACCCATACTCACCTCGAGATGTCGTCGACGACTCCACCCTAGGCGTGGGAGAACTGCTAGTTCAGCGTGACTCGCTTAGCGAGCGGGCCGCGGTCGCCCGCTTCCACGTCGAAAGTTACTTGCTGACCTTCGAACAACGTCCGACGTCCATCCGATTGAATCTCCGAGTAGTGGACGAAGACGTCCGGCTGGCCATCGACAGCGATGAAACCCCAGCCCTTCTCGTCATTAAACCACTTGACGGTCCCTACAGCCACTAGGGCCTCCTTCAAAAAATGCACCCCTACTGGCGGGGCTTGAGGAGACCACGGTGGTCGCCTCAAGGGGAAACCCTACTCAGGCGGCCCCCGCACCACAAATTAAATCTCTGCGACTAACCCCGGCGGACCCGGGTTCCCTGAGAAGAATCCTCAACAATCCAGCCCCGACCCTCCAGCTCTTTGCGTAGCCGATCGGCCTCAACCCAGTCGCGCCGGGCCCGCGCGGCGTCACGTTGGGACACCAGTTCGACTACGTCCTCGTCGAGGCTGTCCGCGTCACCGTGCAAACTGAGCCCCAGCGCTCCAAAGAGGGTATTCACCATGAGAGCCCACTCTCGGGCGCCATCATCACCCTGGTCAGCGAGAGTATTGGCTCGGCTTACCCCCTCGAATAACTTCGCCACCGCGGCCGGGGTGTTGAGGTCGTCGTCCAGCAGGGCAGTCGTCTCGGTGACAAAGGTCGCGAGTTCCTCCGACCACTCCGACACGGGATCCACCAGGGACTCTCCGGCGAGGCGAGGGAGGGAGAATCGGCGGGCCAGGGCGTCCAGTCTCCCGAGGGCGCGCTCGGCGTCAGCCACCGTCTCCACGCTCACCTCGAGGGGGGAACGGTAGTGGGAGCGCACCACGAGGAGTCGATACGCCCGGGCGTCCGTGCGATCCAACAAGTCACTCAGGGACGTGAAGTTTCCGAGTGATTTACTCATCTTCTCGCCCCCCGACATCACGAAACCGTTGTGGGCCCAGTGTCGGGCGAAAGGTTTGTGCAGAGCCTCGGCCTGGGCCCGCTCGTTCTCGTGGTGAGGAAACGTCAGATCGAATCCGCCGCAGTGCAGGTCGAAGCCCTCCCCGAGGAGTCCGAGGCTCATGACGACGCACTCGGTGTGCCAGCCCGGACGGCCCTCACCAAAGGAAGCCGGCCAGCGGGGTTCTCCGGGCTTCGCGAACTTCCAGAGAGCGAAGTCGAGAGCGCTGCGTTTATCACGTCGCGCGTCGACTCGGGCCCCGGCGCGTAGCGAGTCCAGTGGCTGCAAGGCGAGGAGCCCGTAGTCGGGAACACGACTGACGTCGAAGTAGATGCCGTCGACGAGCGCGTAGGCCACCTCGCGTCGCAGAAGCTCCTCGATGAGTTCCACCATGGGTGAGATCCACTGCGTCGCTCGAGGGGCGACACTCGGCCTGAGAACACCGAGCTGGGTCATGGCGGTCCACCACACGTCCTCGAAGCGAGTCGCGACGTCCGATTCGGGAACCCCCTCGCGCTCGGCACGCTGAATGATCTTGTCGTCGACGTCGGTGATGTTCGAGACGAACCGCACCTCTAGGCCCCGAAAGTGGAGCCACCGGCGAAGCACGTCCCAGACGAGAGTGAAGCGTCCGTGCCCGAGGTGGGGAACGTCGTAGACCGTCGGACCACAGACGTAGATCGAGGCGTGCCCCTCGTCACGGAGCGTCAGCTCACGGACCTCTTGGCGGGCGGTGTCAAAGAGACGGATCACCCGACCAAACTACCGAGCCCCACGGGGTTTACGGGTCCCCCGTAGACTGACCAGCCATGGGTGAGAGTTATCAGGTTCCCGAAAAGCCTTCGACTGACGGTCTCGAGGACCGCTGGCTGTCGGTGTGGGAGGAGGAGGGCACCTACCTCTTCGATCGTGGAGCCACCCGAGAGCAGGTGTTCTCGATCGACACTCCCCCACCCACCGTGTCCGGCTCCTTGCACATGGGTCACGTGTCGAGTTACACCCACGCCGACCTCATCGCCCGGTATCGGCGCATGCGCGGACTCGCCGTGTTCTACCCCATGGGTTGGGACGACAACGGTCTACCCACGGAGCGACGGGTCGAGAACTTCTACGGAGTTCGGTGCGATCCGTCCCTGCCCTACGACCCCGACTACCAGGCCCCGGACCAACCCGCCGACACGAAGGTTCCGATCTCGCGCCGGAACTTCGTCGAGTTGTGTCACCGACTCACCGTCGCTGACGAGGAGGTCTTTAAGGACCTCTGGCGCCACCTCGGCATCTCCATCGACTGGTCCCTCGAATACTCGACCATCTCGCGCCACGCACAGGCCATCTCCCAGCGCGGCTTTCTCGAAATGTGGCGACGCGGGGAGGTCTACTCCACGCTCGCGCCGACTCTCTGGGATATCGATTTTCGTACCGCCGTCTCCCAGGCCGAACTCGAGGATCGGGAGCGACCCGGGAACTTTCACCGGGTCCGCTTTTCCCGCAGTGACAGCGCGGGATGGATTGAAATTGACACCACTCGACCAGAACTCATTCCGAGTTGCGTGGCGCTCGTGGCTCACCCCGACGACCCGCGCTATCAGCCCCTCTTCGGGACCACCGTGGTCACTCCGTTGTTCCACGTCGAGGTTCCCGTTCTCGCCCACGAGTTAGCCGATCCCGAGAAGGGGACGGGCATCGCCATGATCTGCACCTTCGGTGACACCACCGACGTGACCTGGTGGCGCGAACTTCGTCTGCCCGCGCGAACGCTGATTGGCCGAGACGGGCGCTACCTCCCCGCCGACTTCGCCAGCGAGCAGTTTCCGAGCCAGCAACCCGACGTCGCCCAGACCTTCTACGACACCCTGCAGGGTCGTACGGTGAACCAAGTCCGCACCGCCATCGTCGAGGCGTTGCGCGTCTCCGAGGACCTCGTCGGCGAGCTGCGCCCCCTCACCCACCCGGTGAAGTTCTACGAGAAGGGGGAGCGACCCCTCGAAATCGTGACCTCTCGTCAGTGGTTCGTGCGCACGCTAGAGCACCGCGAGGAACTCCTCGCTCGAGGCGAGGAGTTGGACTGGCACCCCGACTTCATGCGACACCGGTACCGCTCGTGGGTGGAGGGACTCAACACCGACTGGAACATCTCTCGACAGCGTTACTTCGGAGTTCCCCTGCCCGTCTGGTACCCCCTCGACTCCGAGGGAGAGCCCGACTACGAGCACCCCCTCACCGCCGCGCTCGACCAGTTGCCGGTCGATCCCTCGAGTGAACCGGCCCCGGGCTACTCCGACGACCAGCGGGGACAACCCGGCGGATTTATTGGTGACCCGGACGTCATGGCCACGGGGGCGACCTCCTCGCTCTCCCCCCAGATCGCCGGGCACTGGGGCACCGATCTCTTCGAGCGCGTCTTTCCGATGGACCTACGACCCCAGGCCCACGAGATCATCCGAACCTGGCTCTTTTCGACCGTGGTCCGTAGTCACTTCGAGCACGACTCACTACCCTTTCGCCACGCTCTCATCTCCGGGTGGGTCCTCGACCCCGAACGCAAGAAGATGTCGAAGTCACTCGGGAACGTCGTCACCCCGATGCCCCTGATCGAAGCCCACGGGGCCGACGCCCTCCGTTACTGGGCCGCTTCGGGTCGTTCCGGGACCGACATGGCACTCGACGAGGGACAGATGAAGGTGGGCCGCCGGCTCGCCATCAAGGTTCTGAACGCCTCGAAGTTCGTCATCTCCCGATTGACCCACGACGTCGACCCGGCCGACGTGACCGAACCGCTCGACCGCGATCTTCTCGCGAGCCTCGCCGCACTCGTGGTCGAGAACACGATCGCCTTCGACGCCTTCGACTACGCGCGCGTCCTCGAGCGAACCGAGTCCTTCTTCTGGTCTTTCTGTGACAACTACCTCGAACTGGTCAAGGAGCGCTCCTACGGCGAGGACTCCTCAGCGGCGACACGCTCGGCGCAGGCCACTCTCTCCCTAACCCTGAGCGCCCTGCAGCGGATGTTCGCTCCGTTCATGCCCTTCGTCACCGAGGAGGTCTGGCGGTGGTGGCACGACGGTTCTATCCACCGGGCCACCTGGCCGAGCGTGGACGAGTTCGGCGATCGACCACTCGCTAACGGAACCTACGAGGCGCTCAACCTCGTTCTCGAGGCGATCCGCCGAGAGAAGTCAACGGCCAAGGTTTCACAGCGCCGTGCGGTCCTCGAACTCGTCGTCGAGGCTCCCGGAGAGTTTCTGGAACGACTCGAAGGGGGTCGGGGGGACCTGACCAACGCCGGGGTCGTGCTCGCCCACACCTTCGTCGAGGCCCCCGAGGTCGTGGTGAGCGTCACTCTCGCGCCCGAGAGTTAACGTCCGCTCGCAGAACGCGGCGCTCGCTCGTACCACCGAGGAGGTGCGCGGGCTACGCACAATGTCGAAGGCGTGCTGAGTCACGGGCATCTCGACGTAGTAGACCTCCGTGAGGCCCAGTGCGCGAGCGCGAGTCACGAAGTGGCGCGCCACTTCCACGTGGACCAGGGTGTCGTGCGTTCCCTGGACCACGAGCATCGGGGGGGATCCCAGGTGAAGTCGATCGAGGGGAGACGCCGCGGCGAGAGCCGACTGGTCGGCGACGACCTCGGGCGAAAAGACCATGCCGTCGAGGAACCGTCGGATTCCCGCCCCCCAGCCCCGCCAGACCGACTCGTCCCCGGTCATCTCCAACACACCGTAGAGCGAGATGACGCCCCGGACGACGAGTGGGGTACGAGCGGCCCAGGGACGTCCCCCACTCAGGGCGTAGAGCATCGCCATCTGTCCCCCGGCCGAGTCTCCGGCCACCACTACTCGCTCCGGGTCACCCCCGACGACGGCGACGAACCGTGAGACCCACTCCATGACGGCGTTGACGTCCTCCATTTGGGCGGGCCAGCGATGATCGGGGGCGAGTCGGTAGTTCGCGGTGACGACGAGCCAGTCCCGGCCCACCATCTCGTGGAGGAGAGGGCGACCCTGTTCTCGCTTGTCCCCGACCATCCAGGCTCCTCCGTGCAGGTAGACGAGCACCGGGGCCCGCTGGGGAGTCCTCGAGCGACGCCATACGTCGAGCCGTTGGCGAGGGTCCGGTCCGTAAGCGATATCGGAGGTGATCTGGAGCCACGGCGGGTGCAGAGCCACCGGCACCAGCCGGCGCCACCCCGGAGTCGTACGTCGATCAGCCGGAGTGCGCTCGACGTCGAGCGGAGTCCCCTCGAGGGCCCGACGGACCACCCGCTCGGCGGAGAGGTGAATGCCGACCAAATAGGCGTTCTCGAGGGCGACGGCGGCGGCGAGTATCGCAACGAGCCACTGAAGGAAGGGGGTCGCCGGCCAACCCCACCAGCGTAGGAACCCCACCAGCGCCACGTCGAAGACGAGGGCGAGGAGAGGGACCTCTCCGGCGATGAGTCCCAGGGGGAAGGAGAGAGCCTTACGCCACCCCCGGCGTCCCGGCCAGAGAGCAGTTGTCGCGGCGAGAGCCAGGAGCACCTCCACTACGCCCACCACTACTCCCACACCGGCTCCCTTCCTATTCACCACCTACGCTAGGGACATGGTGGAGTCTCTCGCACGACTACGGGGAACAATCGGGGTGTGGTCGAGCGCCCACGAGGACGTGACCCCAAAGGAGGCGGGCGCCCTCGTCGCTCACGCCGAGGCCAGTGGATTCGCCGCCTACTGGTTCCCCGAGTCCTGGTTCCGCGAGTCCCTCACCAGCGCCACCATGCTCCTCGCGGGCACCGAGCGACTCACCGTGGCCACCGGTATCACCAGCATCTGGGGCCGCGACGCGGTCAGTGCCCTGAGCGCTGCGCGGACTCTGAACGCCGCCTACGACGACCGTTTCGTCCTCGGACTCGGAGTGAGCCACTCCCCTCTAGTGGAACGCCTGCGCTCCCAGACCTACACCCACCCCCTCGAACGAATGACCGCCTTCCTCGACGCGATGGATGCGGCGAAGAGTCTCTCGCCCGAAGCACAGCACCCCTACGCCCGAGTGCTCGCGGCCCTCGGACCCCGGATGCTCGATCTCGCGGCCACTCGGGCCGACGGGGCCCACACCTACCTCGTCGACCCCACCCACACCGCGGGCGCCCGAGCGCGACTCGGCGAGGGTTTTCTCGCGGTGGAGCAGGCGGTCGCCCTCTCGAGCACTCGCGAAGGGTTCTTGGAGCGAGCCCACGGCCACCTGGAGTTCTACACCGGGCTCGAGAACTACCGGGCTAACTGGCGGAGACTCGGATTCACCGACGACGACTTCGTTCGTGGTGGTTCCGATCGACTCTGTGACGCCATGGTCGTGCACGACGTGGGAGACGGCGAACAACTACGCCAACGAGTCGGCGAACACCGCGACGCCGGCGCGGACCACGTCTGTCTTCAGGTGCTCTACGCCCCCGGAGAAAGCCCGGTCGCCGACTGGCAACGGTGCGCCGAGGCGCTCGCCTAGCGGGGCGGAATAATCGTCACGGAAGGCTCTTCGGGAGCCCGCCCGCGAAAACTCCGCACCACGAGAGCGACGAAGCCAATCCAGACAATCTCGACGGCACTGAGGATCAACCAGCCCAAAGTCACGAGAACGAGACCCACGACGAGTCCAGAGATGAGACCGTGACGCACCATCGCCGCAATCCAGAGCGGGAACCACGCGAGAAGCCAATTCACCGCCGGGGCGACCACCGTCGCTCCGACTCGGCGACGCCAGCCTAAGTAGACGCCGAGAAGCGCACTCGCGATGCCCCCCTCGAGGAGGGAGGTACCCGTTCGTCCCGCGCGAAGCTCCCAGGAAACTTCGATAACGGTCATCACCACGGCCCACACCACCATGACGGCACTAATGTTCCCGCGGGCTCGTTGGCGCAGATCCACGATCATGGTCACCCCCGTACCCTACCGCCACGGTTTCACTACCCCCCCTGCTCCCGATACGCTCGGCCCATGACCTCTGGAGTCTTAGCACTACTCGGATCGGGTGAAACCGGTCCCGGGATGACCAAAATTCACCGGGCCCTCCTCGAACGGGCCCCGTCCCCGGTGGCGGTGAACATGAACACCCCCTACGGTTTTCAAGAGAACGTACCTCAGATGACCGAGAAGTTGCAGGAGTACTTTCGAGTGTCACTCTTGACCGATCTGGTCGATGGTCGCCTCGCTCACTTCGACTCGGCGAGCGAGGACGAACGTCGGCGATTCCGCCACACCGTGCGCGACGCCGGTTACGTCTTCGCCGGCCCCGGGTCTCCCTCCTACGCCCTTCGCCAGTGGCAACCACTCGGCGTGGTGGAGGACCTGCTCTCCGTACTCGCGAGAAACGGTGTCGTCTGCTTCTCCTCCGCCGCGGCCCTCACTCTCGGCACTCACACCGCACCGATCTACGAGATCTACAAAGTGGGCGCGGATCTTCGCTGGCTCGAGGGCCTCGCACTCACGTCGGCCGTCGGGCTCGCCAGTGTCGTCATCCCCCACTACAACAACGCCGAGGGGGGTAACTACGACACGTCTCGGTGCTACCTCGGAGAGCGTCGCCTACGTGTCCTCGAAGAGCAGTTGCCGCCCGGAACTCCCATTCTCGGGATTGACGAACACACGGCCTGCATCACCGACCTCGCCGAGGGCTCCCTCACTGTCCAGGGCAAGGGTCAGGTCCACTGGCGCCGCGCGGGAACTGACGACGTCATCGCCAGTGGGGAGTCGATTCGGTTAAGTGAACTCGGTGCTACGGCCACGACCCTCCCCGACGTGGACGTCCTCGAACCGGTGGAGTCGGTCGTCGACAGCGGTGAGGTCACTCAGCTTCGACGCAGTCGAGAAGAGCTCGTCGTCCTGCTCGAGGAGCTTCGTAGTCGAGCCCGGGCCGACAAGGACTTCGCCGTCGCCGATCGAATCCGTGACGCCCTCGTGCAGGCCGGCCTCGACGTGCGAGACTCCGCCCTCAAGTCCTAGGAGGCGACGGCGCAGCGGTTGGGTCCCAGTTCGAGTTCCACGACCTCGTCACTCAACTCTTCGAGCCCCGCGTTCACCCGTACGATGCGCTGGTAGTTCGGGGGACGATCCTTCACGTGAGCGAGGGCCCAGGACACGAACTCCTCTTCCTTGAGTTGCAGAGCGGGTAGCGTCCGACGCAGATCACCCAACTGGGCGGCCACCACGACCCCGGAGTGCACCTCGACGCTCGGCCCGTAGTGGGCCGGCAGGACCAAGGTCTCGCCGCTCAGCGGCAAAATTCTCTCGTGCAGACTGCGGTGGAGAGAACGCGCGAACCCCTCGGCCTGTTCGGCGAGATCGGGACGACCCACCGACTCGAGGAAGAGGGTGTCACCACTGAAAATCGCGGCGTCACCGAGACGGTACATCGTCGAACCTTCGGTGTGACCGGGCACCGACACCGCCGAGACACTCAACTCCACCCCGTCGTTCAGGGGCAGGGTCAGGCCGTCACGGAGTGACTGGAAACTGAATCCGAACGGGTCTTCCGGACTCAACCAGAGCTCCGCTCCGGTGTACTCCACCAGTCGTCGGGCCCCCGACACGTGGTCGGCGTGAAGGTGCGTATCGACGACGAAACTCACCTGCCAGCCGTGTTCCTCGGCCAGTCGTCGGTAGCGGTCGGCGTCGAGGGAGGGGTCGATGACCACGGCTCGCTCTCCGGCTCCGACTACGTAGGAGAGACAGCCCTTACCCCGTCGGCGAACCTGAATCACCGTGGCCCCCGCGGCCTCGAACTCCACGGTGTCGTAGGCCGTCGCCCAGGCGGCCATTCCGCCCTCGAGTACCTCCGAGGTGAGACCACACTCCGCCAGGAGGAGGGCGGCCCGTTCCGCTCGCGCCCCCCGGGCGCAGACCACTACTAATCGACTGTCTCCGGGAATCTCCGGCCAACGGTTCTCTAGTTCGTCGAGGGCAATATGGTGGGAACCCGGAATACTCCAGTCGGCCACCTCGTCGGCCTCACGAACATCGAGTAGGAACAGGCGGGGGTCGTGATCGAGCAGATCCACGACCCCTTCGACGGGAATAAAGGTCACGGACTCGCTGGACACGTCGAAAAGTCTAGGACTCCCCGGCCTACGCCGGACCGATAGAGAACGACCGTTTGATCCTCGTGTAGCCCAGACGATTGCGGACCGACCAGGTCACCGAGATCCGGTGGGTCTGGGGTGAGACAGTGACCGAACACTGCTGGGCGCGCACCACGCACCGGTTGTGGGCCGGAGAGACCACTACCTGGTAGGTGGGACTCGGGAAGATGCCCGGACCCCGCCAACTCACCCTCACGGTTGATCCCCGACGGCGCACCGCGAGGCGAACTCCCGACGTGGTCGGAGGGGCGGCCGCACGCACGACAACTGATCGCTGACCGGTGGTCGAACCCACGGAGTTGATGGCCGTGACCCGAAAGGCGTAGCGCACTCCGGGGCGTAGCGAGGTCACCGTGCACGAGGTGGCCCGAGTGATACAGACCTCCTTCGAGGTACTCAGACGGACCACGTAGCGGGTCACCGACGGGACGGAGGGCCCCGTACGCCAGGAGATCGCGAGGTGCGGCCAGTGAGGGGTCAACGTAGGCATCGAGGGGCGCCACGGGGCGCCGAGTGCCAACACGACGTTGGACGGAGCTGAGGGAACGGAGCTGCCCGGTATTCCCACCACCGTGGTCGCCACCACGAAGTGGTAGCGAACACCCGGGGTGAGTCCCGTCACGACGCAGGTCGTCGTCGAACTCGTGCAGGTGAGCGACCCCGGAAGGGCCGTCACCACGTACGCACTCGCCCCCGGATACGCCGTCACCGGACTCCAGGTAACGCTCACTCGGGCGCCCGACACCTTGGCCACCACGTTGGTGGGAGCCGTCGGTTCAATGAGCGGAGTGAATGTCCCTGTGAGAGGCGCCGAGACGCCCCCGGGAGTCTGGGCGACGAGTGACGCCGTGTAGGTCGTGGTATTGGAGAGACCCGTCAACGTACACCCCGTCAGCATCGTGACGCAGGTCGCTCCGTTCGACAAAGTCACCGTGTAGGTCGGGGCGACCCCGCCGTAGGAACCGGCCAACCAACTGAGCTGAACCCCACCGGGAAGCGGAACGATTCCGAGCGAGGAGGGAGAGCCCGGGACCGCCAGTGGGGTCGTCACCACACTGGGTAAGCTCGACGGTCCGGCTCCCGCCGCGTTCAGTGCACTCACCACGAAGCGGTAGCTCTGACCGTCGGTGAGTCCGCTCACCACGCAACTCGTCGCCGGAGCCGTCGCGACACAACCCGCTCCCGACGCGGCGTCGACCACGGCAAAACTCGTCGCCCCGGCCACGCCGGGTGGCGGGGCCGTCGGAACCCAACTC
>JABEUS010000099.1 GCA_013044285.1 Acidimicrobiaceae bacterium | reverse complement strand
GTCCACGGCGCACCATATTCGAGACGGGATGGGGCGACCCAATGGGTTGTCGCTCAAGAAGTGGTAGGCGAGAACATTGTCGGGACCGGTGATCACGACGTCGAGAACGCCGCGATCGAGATCGTCGAACTGGGCCTTCGACGAGGTGACCGAGACCTCCTCGACGGTGAGGTCGGCCTCTCCCAGACGGCCGTTACGACGAGCCGCGGCCACGAGGAGGGATCGAGTGAACGTTCCGAGTCGAAGGGTTGCCACGTCAGCTCCTCGGGGGCCAGCCGCCGAGAACGCCGCGTCCCGACGGGAAGCGTACGTTCTTCGCGCGCACGAACTCGTGGAGGGTGTCGGCGCCGTACTCACGTCCGAAACCCGAGCCCTTCACACCGCCGAAGGGTGATCCAATAAACGTGCGGCGGGTGTAGTTATTCACAAAGACCATTCCCACCTCGAACTGACGAGCCAAGCGGGCGGCGCGCGACTCGTCTCGCGTGCAGATCGCCGCCGTGAGTCCGTACTCGGTGTCGTTCACGATTCTTACCGCCTCTTCGTCGTCGTGGTATCGCATGACGGCGGCGAGTGGTCCGAACACCTCTTCGCGCGCCACGGTCATCTCGGCTGTCACGTCCCCAAATATTCGCGGTGGAGACCAGAACCCCTCGGCGAGTCCGGCGTCATCGGGGAGCGAACCCTCGTAGAGGAGGGTGGCCCCCTCCTCGCGAGCCACCGCCGCGAAGTGCTCCACCCGCTCTCGTTGACGCGCGTCGACCATGGGACCGATATCGGTGGCGGCCTCGAGCGGTTCACCCACTCGAAGGGCCCGCGTCGCTTCAACGAAACGACGGACGAACTCGTCGTAGAGAGAGTCGTGCACGACGAGCCGGGAGGTGGAGGTGCACGCCTCGCCCTGGTTGTAGAACATGCCTTCGACGGCGATCGCGACGGCCTCGTTAAGGTCGGCGTCGTCCAGGACGACGAGAGCGTTTTTTCCTCCTAGTTCGAGGGTGACGAAGGTCAAGTGGGCCGCCGCGCCGGCCATGACCTTGCGACCGGTCGCCGTCGATCCCGTAAAAGAGATACGTTCCACACGCGGGTGGGCGACGAGGTGTGCTCCCGCGGCGAGTCCACTCACCGCGTTGATTACCCCGGGCGGCAGCACTTCGTTGGCGATCTCCACCAGGCGCAGGACGGTCAGGGGAGCTTGGTCTCCTGGTTTGATCACCACGGTGTTACCGGTCGCGAGCGCCGGGGCGCACTTCTTCGAGAAGTGAATCGGGGGCCAGTTAAAGGGCAAGATCGCCGCCACCACGCCGTAGGGCTCGTACTCCACGCGCGCTTCAATCGGACCCTGATCGATGATCTGACCGTGCAGAGTGTCGGCGATACCGCCGTAGTAGTCGAAACTCGTGTGAGAAGAGGTGACGTCGACCCGCAGGGCGTCGCGGCGAGGTTTGCCCACCTCGCGCGCGCAGATTTCGGCGAGTTCGTCGGCGTTCTCACGGATTTTTTGTGCTACCTGGCGCATGAGGGCCCCTCGCTCGCGGGGTGAGAGGTCCCGCCACACCTCCTCGTAGGCCCGCCGAGCGTCGCGAACGGCCGCGTCGACCACCGTGTCGTCGGCCGCGGCGACTCGGGCGAGGAGGCGAGCCGTCGAGGACTCGAGAACGTCGAAGTGCTCCGTTTCGCCCTCGAGGAATCGTCCTCCCACGAAGGAGCCCCACACCCCGCGCCGTTCAAACAGCGCATCCGTTATCGACGATGACCCCACTACGCCCCCCTACAACGACTAGGGTCCAGTATCACCCCCCGGGGGGAACTCTCCACGGGACTCGGCGTGAAATCTTTTCGTGACCAGATCACGCACCGCGGGCCAGTCGGCCCCCCACCCGACCAGAACTCGCTGGTGATCGCGGGCCACCTCGGCTCGCGTGGTCTCTCCCGGTACCACGACGAAGGTTCGCGGCTCAATGTCGGCTCTCAGTACTCGCCACGCCGAGGGCGCCCCCACCACCACGACGTCCGCTTCGCGCAAGACGCGACGTTCGCTCTCTTCGAGGGTTCGGGCCTCGGTGCGATAGAGGGACACGACGCGCACCTCGATACCTCGCCTACGCAGTTCGGCGGGAAGTTCGGGACGGGCCGACTCCGCCCCCACGACGAGAATGGGGGAGGTGTCGAGGTGCTCGAGGAGGCTCAGGGCCCCGCTGGATCCCACGACGTCGACGGGCCAGTCGAGAGCGAGTAACGCGCGCGCCGTGGCCTCACCCACTGCGGCCACGCGAGTACTCGGTGACACGAGGTCACGCCCGACCGAGAGGGGACCCACCGAGCGCGACGAGGTCACCACCAACCACGTCGCCCCCGGCGCCGTCTCCGCGAGTTCGGCCCGGACGTCCTCCACGCCTCGTTCGAGAGTTCGTGTCGCGGGTACCTCCGCGAAGGGTGGATCCAGCCACTCACGGAGTGACTCGTTGTGACCCCGCTCGCGAGTCACGACGATCTTCACGGTGCTCGCCACCCCGGTAGGTCGCGTCCACCGGCCTCGTCTCGTAAGTAGCACGCGACCTCGCGGCCGAGGGCGACGGGGTCACTCCCGCGTCGCTCCACTCGTACACTGCGCCGGCCGTCGGGGTCGAGCATCACTCCGCTCAGTCGAACGTCCCCGCCCTCCACCCGAGCGTGAGCACCCGCCGGAATCGAGCACCCCGCGCCGAGTTCGACGAGAAAGGAACGCTCGGCCAGGAGCGCAGCACGTGAAGGTTCGTCGTTCAAGAGGGTTATCACCTCCCGAGTCGCGACGTCGTCGGCGCGAACTTCGAGCGCGAGGGCTCCTTGGCCTACTTGGGGCACGAACCACTCCGGGTCGAGCACCTCGGCGACGTCGGGGACGACGGCGAGTCGGGCCAGCGCGGCGGCGGCGGCGAGAATCGCGCGCACCCCGTCCTCTCCCACTCTCGAGAGTCGTCGGGCCATATTGCCTCGTAACTCCACCACGTCTAGATCGGGGCGTCGCTCGAGCAGAAGTGCCCGGCGTCTCGGTGATCCGGTCGCGACGGTGTCACCCGCCTCCAACTGGTCGAGGCGCGCACCCACCACGACGTCTCGGGCGTCTTCTCGCGGAGGAACCGCGGCGATCATCAAGCCGGGCGGTGTCGAGGAGGGAAGATCTTTCGCACTGTGCACCGCGACGTCGGCGCGCCCCTCGAGGAGCGCCCGTTGAATCTCCACGGCGAAGACTCCTCGACCACCGAGCTCGCGCAGACTCTCACTCTGACGCTGATCGCCGGTGGTCTCCATACTCACGAGTTCACTCGCAAATCCCCGTTCGGCCAGGCGGTCGGCGACGTAGTGCGCCTGGGCGAGGGCCAGTGGGGAACGTCGGGTAGCGAGACGAAGGGTCACAGATCGAAGAGCTGGCGGGTGGCCTCAGCGAGTCGGACTCCCTGGTCGGACCCGGCGGACTCCTTTAAGACAACGGTCGGGCGGTGGGCAATCTTCGCCACGACTCCTCGCACGAGCGAGGTCACGACTTCACGAGTCGGACCATCCAGTCGGTCGAGTTCGCTCGTTCGCCGGTCCATCTCCGCCGCCACGATGTCGTCGAAGTGTCCGCGCAGGGACGACACGACAGCGGAAGCTCCGCGGGCTCGTTGGTCGTCGACGTAACGATCGACCTCCTCAGAGACGATGCGGCGGGCGTCGTCGAGGGCCGCTCGCCGGTCGTCGAGCACCGCGTCGACCCGTTCGCGCATGGTCTGAAGGTCGACCCGGCCGACTCCCGGGAGAAGTTCCACTCCCCGTTCGGCTCCGCGAGGAACGGCGAGATCGACGATGAGCCGCTCCCCCGACGTCGTCGAGAGTCCCTTAACGGTCACGATGGGTTCGGCGAGTTCGGCGCAGATCAGGGTGATTCTCGCCCGGGCCGCACGAGCCTCGACCTCCTCTAAAGAAACAATCTCCACGCGCGAGTCGGCGACCTCGCCTCGCAGAGTTTCGGCGCGCGCGAGCGTCCGGTTCGCGATCACGACGCGGGTGAATCGCTCGTGAACGAGGAGATTCTTCACGACGCCCGTGCCGAGCTGACCCGCGCCCACGACGAGTACCTCACCGCCCGCCTCTTCACCGAGGTGATCGAGAGCGGCCTCGACCGCCGCGTGAGCGAAACTCGTCGTCCCCCGTGCGATGGTCGTCTCGTGGCGCACCCGCCGGCCCGCGGAGAGCGCGTGGTTCACCAGGGCCTGAATCTGGGGTCCCGCTGTTCGCTCGTCCACCGCTAGTTCAAGAGCGCGGCGAAGTTGACCCAGTACCTCGTGCTCACCCGGAACGACCGACTTCAATCCGGCCGCGACGTCGAACAAATAGGTCGCGACGCCCCGATCAAAGTGGACACTGAGGTGCTCTTCGAAGGCGGTTCGTTCGACACCGCTCACGAGGGCGAGAGTCGTCACGATCTCCTCGAGCGCGTCGTGGAATCGGTCGGCGACCGCCACGACCTCGGTCCGCAGGCAGGTCGATATGAAGAGGGCTTCGGAGATGTGGCGGTGGGAGACGAGGGTGCGAACAACCTTCGCCCAGTCGTGCTCGAGCACCGTCATCCGCTCGAGTAGCTCCAGGTCCGCACCTTCGTGGGTGAGTCCCACCGAGATCAGCGCCACGGCGACTCCTTCGTTCGTGACCGGGTCACGAGTCAGTCCCCGAGGGGCGTTCGTTCGGTATCCCCACCGAGTGGAGTACCCCTCCACCGACGAGCCCCATGCCCGAGACCAGGTGGTAGGTCAAAATCTGAAGTTCTATGGAGAAGTCGACGTAGTGCACCGCTACTCCCGTCGGCACCGTCAACACACGGGGGGCGAAGTTCAGCAGCGCCCGAATACCCGCGCGCACCAGTCGGTCGGCAACCGCCTGGGCCGCTTCGGGGGGAACGCAGAGAACTGCGACGTCGGCACTATCAATCTCTCCGTGCACGTCACGCACCACGTGGCGAGCCACGGTGGTACCTATGACCGAGAGATCGGCGTCGTAGAGCCCCACGAGTTCGGCCCCCCTCACGAGGAAACTCGACGAGTTCGCGAGAGCACGCCCCAGGTTCCCGACTCCCACGATCACCACGCGGTAGGTCCGATCCTGACCGAGGGCTTCGGCAATGTGATTCAGCAGCGTCTCGATGTCGTAGCCCGCCCCGCGGACTCCGAGTGAACCGAGGCCCGCGAGGTCTCGACGCACCGTCGTCGCCGTCACCCCAGCCTGGTCGCCCAGCTGACTGGAGTCGATAGAACCGTTCCCTCGAGCCCGCCAGTTTTCGGCGATGCGTTGGTAGACCGGAAGTCGGGCGACGGTGGGCTCGGGAAGACGGAGGGGGCGACGGCGGCTCATGGGCTCAGCGCCCTAACTGTCGGCTTCGCTCAGCCGCCGAGGCCACCGCTTCCAAGAAGGCGCTACGCACCGCCCGAGACTCGAGAACCCTGAGACCCGCGGCGGTCAATCCACCCGGAGAGGTCACGGCGTGGCGGAGGGCTTCGGGGCTTTCGCTACTCGAGACCAAAAGCTCGGCCGAGCCCCGGAGAGTCTCGACGACGAGTTGGGACGACACCTCTCGGGAGAGGCCCTGGTGAACTCCCGCTTCGACGAGGGCCTCGACCACGAGGAAGAGGTACGCCGGCATCGCTCCCGAGAGGGCGGACACGGCGTCCATCTTCGACTCAGGTACTCGAACAACTGAGCCCAACGTCTGAAGCAGACCTTCGGTCCAGTCGAGGTCGGCCCGGGTGCAGTGGGCTCCCCCGGACATCGCACTCACTCCGCGACCGATGGCGGCCGGGGTGTTCGGCATCGCCCGTATGACGGCCGCCCCTTCGGGCAGGCCGGCCTCGAGGCGGGCGCACGAGAGTCCGGCCACGACCGACACCACCCGACGGACTCCGGCGAGGGCCACTGCGCGCAGCACTCCTTCCGCCTGATCGGGCTTCACGCACAGCACCACCGACGTGGACTCTCCGACCTGATCCGCGGAGAGTTCTTCCGCAACCTCCACCGGGGCCAGTCGTCGAGCGAGAGACTCCGCCTTCGCGGCTCCGCGCTGGATCACGAGTACCGAGACGTCGGGACGAGCACGGCTCAACCCTTCAGCGATGGCGCTGCCCATCCGCCCTCCACCGAGCACGATGACCTCGTAAGACATGTCGTGAGGCTACCCGAGGGCTACGCCGGGACCTAACACCGGGTCAGGGCGCGGGCCGACACGCGGTCCATCACGTCGGTGAACAACTCCGCACTCGCCCGCCAGGTGTATCGACGTGCCGACAGCACGGCGGCGTTCGACCGGGAACTATCGTCGTTAGCCCGCACGACCCGTTCGACGGAGTCGGCCCACGCTCGCGGCTCGCGCGATTCGACCAGCGCTCCGTTCACCCCGTCTTTGATCAGCGTTAAGAGTCCCCCCACCGCCGAAGCAACGACGGGGGTCCCGCACGCCGCCGACTCCAAGGCGACCAACCCAAAACTTTCGGAGCGCGAGGGCACGAGGGTGACGTCGGCCGCGCGCATCCACGTCGAAAGCAACTGGTGGTTCTGGGGAGCGACGAACTGCACCCGGTCGATCATCCCCGTCTCGCTCACTCGTCGACGCAACTCGGCCAGTGTGCACTCTCCTTCGGGGCCAGAAGGTCCCCCCACGATCGCCAGAGTGACATCGAGGCCCCGACTACGCAGTTGGACGGCGGTCTCGAGCGCGAGATCGGCCCCCTTTAGCGCCTGGAGACGACCCACGTAGAGAAGTCCGAGTGAGTCCCCGGCCCACTGGAGGGCGTCGCGGGCCGCGCGGCGCTCACCGGGAGAAAAGAAGGCGTGTTCCACGCCGAGGGGCACAACCACAATCCGGGAAGGATCGGCGTCGTAGTACTCCACGAACTGGCGGGCCTCGACCTCACAACTCGCGAGCACCGCGTCGGAGCAGTGGAAGATCTGCTCCTCCACCGCGGCCCGAACCTCCGACTCAGGCTCGAACTGCGCCGCCTTCACGCGCTCCAGGGTGTGGAAGGTCGTGAGGAGCGGTAGGTTCCATTCGTGCTTCAGACGATGACCGGCTTGAGCGCTCAACCAGTAGTTGGCGTGAATGGCGTCGGGTGCTCCGTGACGGGAGAAGTGGTGCCCCACCGCCTCGGCGAACGCCTCCACGTAGAGGGGCATCTCCTCGCGTCCGAGTGAGCGACGTGGTCCGGCGTCAACGTGGTGAACCACGAAGCCCGGCTCGACGAGTCGAGTTCCGGGAAGTCCGGCTCGGTCCCGACGGGTAAAGACGTCAACGGAGTGGCCGCGACGAGCGAGGGCGGCACCCATCTCGCGAACGTAGACGTTCATTCCTCCTCCGTCACCGGTCCCGGCTTGAGCCAGTGGTGAGGTGTGATAGGAGATCACGGCGAGACGAGCCACGTGCGTAGCCTATCGGTGAATCCCGACTAGGTGACTGAGGAATTACGCACCTGATGAAGTGCGAGAAGTAACGAGATACGCGACTTCGTGCACCGAGAGGGGACCGAAGTGGCGCGAGTCGGTCGACGCGACCGCGTTATCTCCGAGAACCTCGATCGAGCCACCTCGTCGCACGCTAATTCGCTTGATGAGCCAGCGTTCGGGCTTCCTCGGGTCCCGCAAGACGACCACGTCCCCCTCCCGGAGTCGCCGCCATGGTCGTAGCGCCAGCACATCGTCACCGTCTCGGTACGTCGGACTCATCGACTCGCCCTCGACCACGACGTGTCTCATCCAGTGATCCCACCACGCCACGAGTGAACGATAGGTCCTCGACCTGACTAGATTGAGCCCGTACCTCCTCGGTCCTTGGACCCCGACTGCGAAAGGTGACGCCATGTCGCTGACCTCCCGCTTTTTCCAACTGCTCGACTCGGCCTCCGCGCCGCTGCGGGCGTCGGCTCACTGTGATCTGCCCTGCGGCGTCTACGACCCCGCCCAGGCCCGACTCGAAGCCGAGTCGGTCAAGGCCTGCATGGAAAAGTACCTCGCCTCGGATGACCCGGACTTCAAGGTTCGCGCCACCCTCATCAAAGAGGAGCGCGCCGAATTGGTGAAGCACCACCTGTGGGTTCTGTGGACGGACTACTTCAAGCCGGCCCACCTGGAAGCTAACCCCCAGCTCCACGACCTGTTTTGGGCGGCGACGAAGACGGCGGGCGAGTCGAAGAAGACGAACGACGTGGCCGTCGCCGATCGGCTCCTGAGTGAGATCGACGCAATTGCCGAAATCTTCTGGGCGACCAAGAAGTAGGACTACTCAACGCCTGACTCGCGAACCGAACCCGCCTGCTCGAGGGCGGCGGGTCGGTTCGCTAGGGCGTGTGTTCCTCGCAGTTCGAGCGAAGGGGATTCTCTTCGAGAGACTCGAGAGAAAGAGCGCTCCCGCACGTTGAACACTGGCGGTACTTCCCGTCGCGCAGACGACGAAGGGCGTTGTCGACCTGATCGAGAGTGTCGGTGACGTTCTCGATGGTGGGGTCTACGGTCTCGCTCACCTCCCCCACACTACCCAAGGGTGACGGGACGGTCTTTGTGCCCCACGAGACGAGGGAGTAGTTGGCCCCGACGAGGATTGCGTCGAACACATCCGGTGCGAGACTCGCGACGAGGCCCTCGATTGAGTTCTCGAATGTCGGTAGTGTGTCTTTTCATATCGCGACAATGATGCGGGTCACAGGCGCTCTCTGGAGCACCTCGGACCAGTCCGTCGCACTACGTGACACGAACCTGCCCTTGACGTGGGCCACACTTTTCCTCTAGACCTAGTTGTGGGGTTCATCGACGGCATACTCGCCGTCGTCGGGGAGATCGCTACCGCGCCAGGCCCCTCTCGGAGGAGTCCCCATGTTTGACTGTCCGCAACGGGGAGAGTGGCTTCACGAGAACCCCAGTGATGAAAAAGAGAGTTCTCTTCGAGTGGGGTCCCCTGGTGGGGTTCCCGATTCCTCTGGTAGGGAGAATTCGTGAAGCGATGGACCACCATCCTTCGTGAGTACCGTCACCACCCCAACGAGTTCGCCCGTGAACTCTTCGCACCACTCCCCTCTCGTTACGACTTCTTGAGCGCCCTCCTCTCGCTGGGTCAAGATCGTCGTTGGCGCTCCGCCATGGTGAATCGAGTCGTCGGATCCCGGCCCTCCCTCATCCTTGACGTCGCGTGCGGACCGTGCGGAGTAACGAGGAAGCTCGCCAAACGTACTCGGGCCCACGTCATCGGACTGGACCAGAGCGAGGAGATGCTGCGGCAAGGACGAGCCAACGTCGCCCGAGTCGGCATGGTCGATCGCATCTCACTAGTACTCGGCCGCGGAGAACAGTTGCCGTTCGCCGACGGAACCTTTGATGCGTTGACATTCACCTATCTCTTGCGCTACGTCGAAGATCCCGCCGCGACTCTTCGAGAACTCGCGCGCGTGGTGAAGCCCGGAGGAGTCCTCGCTAGTTTGGAATTCGCGGTGCCCGAGCGCCCGATCTGGAGGATCGCCTGGTGGTTCTACACGAGGGCGATCCTCCCGGTGGCGGGATACATCACTGGGGCCAAGCCCTGGTGGGACGTGGGGCGCTTTCTCGGACCGAGTATCTCCCGGCACTACTCCACGTACTCCGTTCCCTGGACGGTCGAGGCGTGGGGACGAGCGGGAATCGACCATGTGGAGTGTCGGTCCATGAGTTTGGGCGGGGGCCTCGTTATGTCGGGCTACCGGACGGGTTGATGTGCCGCTAGACGTACCCCCCTCTCCATCCGACGAAGGTCCCGCGTTCTACGCGCAACCGGGATTCCTCCACCGGACCCGCTGGAGAGAGTGGTGGACCGTCCTACACCCGCCCTACACCATGCTTCACCTCTCACTCGTGACGATGGGGGCGTGCCTCCGTGGGCCCCTCAATGCCGTCACTCTCCTCGCCACACTGGCCGCCTTCTTTCTCGCACTCGGAGTCGGGGCCCACGCCCTCGACGAGCTTCACGGTCGCCCGCTGCGAACCACTATCCCCTCTTCTCACCTCATTGGTGCCGCGGTAGTGGGCCTCGGAGGGGCGGTGGCGTTGGGAGTCGTTGGACTATTCGTGGTCAATGCGTATCTCGCCATCTTCATTGTCATCGGCACCACCATTGCCGTGGGCTACAACCTCGAGCTCTTTCACGGCCGATTGCACACCCGTAACGTGCTCACTCTCGGTTGGGGGGCCTTTCCCATCCTCACGGCGTACTTCGCTCAACACCACAGTCTGAGTGTGGCGTGTCTCTTCGCCGCCGCCTTCGGCGCCGTCATCACCAGAATCCAGCAGATACTCTCCGCCCCCGCCCGCGACCTACGGCGTCGCAGCGTGAACGTCGATGGTCACATTACCCACCTCGATGGATCGACCTCGATGATTACCCGAGCATCACTCCTCATGCCCCTCGAAAAGGCCCTCATGACGCTCACCTGGACCGGGGTCGCCGTCGCCCTCAGCCTGCTCAGCCTTCGGTTGCACCTCTAGTCGATCCATCGACTAGCCACGTCTTCACGTCATCAGTGCCTACCTCATGAGTACCGGGGGCGCAGGGTCTTCGGGGCGGTTTTCCACGAGTCAGGCGCGAGGCCGGTGGGTGAGTCGACGAACTTCGAATCCTGATTAACGACTTCATTCGTTAATTCGCCGGTCGATTATGGCGGCGGTGAATGCCGTACGAACCACCCGTTACTTTCGACCGAAGCCGTACCACTCGATGATCAGCACTCGAATGAATAGTGCTGGGCGGAAAACATCTCATCCGCGGTGAACGGGGGTCTCAGGATCACCGTGTGGTCAAGCAGCGTCACGTGGTTGTTCCTCATCGGCGTTCACTCGTGACCGAAGTTCAACAGCACTTCGCACAAGCCGGCCTCACCCTACGTATCGGCGAGAAACGCTTTGGTTGACTCATCGAGATGACGACGCCATTAATCCAGGATTCGCTCAGAGCCAACTTGACGGGCGATACGCAGTCACGAATGCTGGGCCCGCTTTGGTCGCCAGCAGCAGGCTCGCTAGATCCCGCCACGATCCCTAACGTTCTCACCCCGTCGATTGAACTCATCAGTTGTGGACGCACGACCCTCTTGGTGGCTACCGCAGGACCTCTCGAGTGCCGTGGCTGCGCACTGGGGATACCGGCAAAGCCACGTGTGTTGCGTTACTCATTTTCTATACATAATAATTGGTAGGTGCAAACAAATAAGTCTCAACCGGCCCCACCAGTGGACGATCTCATCGACGCCGTGCTGTCGGCCAGTCGTGTGTTGGTTGCCGTCGCGGCCCGCTCCCTGTCGGACGTGGCCGAAGAAGTCACGCTTACCCAGTACCGGACCCTTATTGTTCTTGCGTCGCGCGGGCCACAGAACCTCGTCGGCCTCGCCGAAGCGGTGGGTGTCACACCGGCCACCGCCACGCGTATGTGTGACCGGCTCGTGAAGAAGGGCTTGATCGCCCGCAGCGAGGAACCGAGCGATCGACGTCACGTGAACCTGGACCTCACGAAGAAGGGATTGGCACTCGTCACTAAAGTCACCAAGCGCCGGCGACGAGAAATCGAGTCGATCGTAGAGACAATTGCCCTCGGAGAACGGGCCACCGTTATCCAAGCCCTCAGACGTTTCGCGGACGCCGCGGGCGGGGTACCAGAGCAGGACTGGTCGACCGGGTGGGACCTTTAGATGTCACGCGTTGAATTCACTTCTGTTCGAGGGTGGTCAGCGCGCACGAGAAGAATTCAGGTACGCCTCGGCCGTTGGCTCACCACGGCCACGTACACCCAGAAATGGCTGGTGCTGGGTTCGGTCATCGGCATCATTGCCGGATTAGGCGCAATTGTTTTCTACGAGACCCTCCGCATCGCGACCTACGTATTTCTGCAAGTCCTGGGGGGCTACCAAGTCCCGCTTCCGACCGCCGAGGGCGGGAGGGTCGCCTCGGCATCCTTCGCGCGTCCCTGGGCCATACCGCTCATCGCGTGCGGCGGGGCGCTGGCTGGTGCGATCATCGTTTTTCGCTTCGCCCCCGAAGCCGAAGGGCACGGCACCGACGCCGCAATTGCGGCG
>JABEUS010000012.1 GCA_013044285.1 Acidimicrobiaceae bacterium | reverse complement strand
GGGGGGAGTACTCACGCGTCAGCTCCGCGAGAAAGGATGGGGAGGGGTCGTTGCTCACGGAGGGTGGTCATCATCACTGTTTCTCTTCGCTCCACGTCGTTCGTCACGTCCGGCGAGACCGGGAGGATGCCGCGAGACGACCTCCCCCGAGGACCCCGGTCCACTCGCCGGTGTACCACGCCAGCGCCACAGTAACGGTCGCGTCGGATTCTTTGACACTCGCGAGCGGAGTCCACTTTTCGAGTGACCGAGTCGTCGTCGTCACTGGAGTCTCCCTCCGAGTGGTCACGGTCCTTTCCGTGACTACATCTACTGTCTCGCTCGCGCCACGTGCGTTACAGCATCGCGGGTGCGTGGAGTTATACCTGATCAGATGGGATGAGAACTCTCTGGTGGAGGCGACGTCTCGAACTCGCGCCCCCAGTCGCCGGAGGTTCCACCCCGCTTGGATTCGAGGAGGAGGTCGTAGAGGCGCGGTCTCGCCCCTTCGCCCAGGGCGTCCATCAAACTGAGCGCGGCGAAGCCGCACGCGCACAGCGCTTCCATCTCGACACCGGTGCGACCACTGCAGGTCACGTCGGCGGTGACCTCGAATCCTTGAGGGAGTTGTTGAACGGTGACGTCGATTGCGGTTAGTGCGAGGGGATGACAGAGCGGAATGACGTCCGAAGTGCGCTTGGCGCACTGGATGCCGACGAGACGGGCGTTCATCAGGACCTCGGGGGTCATGAGTTGTGCGAGAGAGTCAGCGTCGAGGTTCGAGTCGACTCGGCAACTCGCCCGGGCGTGTCGCCGCGACTCCGTTTTGTCCGTGACGTCCACCATACGAAGGCGGCCCTGTTCGTCGAGGTGGGTGAAGTCTGGTTCCGAGGGGGAGGTACCCACGTGGTTCACGTCCCTTCGTACGTCGTACGCGGGCTCATCCTACCGAGCCTCCCGGGCCCGAGGAGTCTTGGTCGACCACGAACTTTTTCGCGACGAGGGACTCCGGGAGACGTCAGTCGGTAGGCTCCAGCCCATGGGAGATCGAGCGGGCCGGGACCACGCGCCCGACACTTCAACAAAGCGAGCGGTCAAGGGGACTCCGTGACGCAGATCGCAGTCAACTCCGTTCCGGTGTCGGTTCGACCGCACACCGGTAGTGACGCGAATCTTTCTCGTGACGAGCTCGCTCAGTCCGAGTCGACGGCGGGACCGCTGGTCGATCGCTACGGCCGGGTCCACGACGACCTACGCATCTCGATTACTGATCGGTGCAACCTGCGCTGCGTGTACTGCATGCCCGAAGAGGGGATGACCTTTCTTCCCCGCGAGGAGTTGCTCAGTTTCGACGAGATCGTGCGCGTGGCGTCCGTCGCCCACTCGCTCGGGGTGCGATCTCTCCGGCTCACCGGAGGTGAGCCACTCGTGCGTCGCGGAGTCACCACGCTCGTGAGTCGACTCGCCACGGTGGGGTTCGACGACATCGCCCTCACGACGAACGCCATGAATCTGGCCGCCCTCGCGCCCGCCCTCGCCGAGGCGGGACTCACTCGGGTCAACGTGAGCTGTGACTCGCTGCGCGAGGAGCGCTTCGCGAGTATCCGACGTCGAGGGGACTTATCGAAGGTGCTGGCCGCGATGGACGCCGCCGAGGCTGCGGACCTCAAGCCTCTCAAGGTCAACGTGGTCATCGTGCGTCAGCGAAACGACGACGAGATACTCGACTTCGCCAGGTTCGCTCGAGAGACCGGACGCGTTGTTCGGTTCATCGAGTTCATGCCCCTCGACGCCCAGGGGGCCTGGGGACCCGAACAGGTCGTGAGCGGCCGAGAGGTGTTCGAACGGATTCACGAGGTGTGGCCGCTCGCGGCCGTGCCGGAGCCGAATCGTGTGGCGCCCGCGGAGCGCTTCGTGTTCGCGGACGGCGTCGGGGAGATTGGGTTGATCTCCACCGTGTCCGAGCCCTTTTGCGGAACGTGTAACCGCGTGAGGTTGACGGCGGACGGCTCGATTCGCAACTGCCTGTTCTCCGACGAGGAGAACTCGGTGCGCGACGTCATGCGCTCGGGTGGCTCCGACGACCACCTCGCCCATCTCTTGCGTCGAGCGGTGTGGGCGAAGTACCCGGGACACGCCATCAATGAACCAGCCTTCTTGCGCCCACGACGCTCGATGTCGATGATCGGCGGTTGAGAGGTGGACCTCGACGGCGGAGGTCTCGAGGGCTAGTGTGACGACACGCGCCGCCGAGCGCGGATCGGAGGGGTGACAATGACCAGCGTGCGGGTCTTGGTTGGTACTCGTAAAGGTGCCTTCATCCTGAGTTCGGACGGAGCGCGGTCGTCGTGGAACGTTGCCGGTCCCTACTTCGAGGGCTGGGAGATGTACCACGTCAAGGGATCGCCCGTTGACCCCCAGAGGATCTACGCCTCTCAATCGAGCGGGTGGTTCGGTCAGATCATCCAACGTTCCGACGACGGGGGCGTGACGTGGTCGCCGGTGGGCAACGGATTCACGTACGACGGTGTCCCCGGAACGCACCAGTGGTACGACGGCACCCCGCACCCCTGGGAGTTCGCTCGAGTGTGGCACCTGGAGCCGTCCCTTCGTGACCCCGACACCGTCTTCGCGGGTGTGGAGGACGCGGCTCTCTTCAAGTCGGTCGACGCCGGCGAGAATTGGACGGAACTCTCGGGCCTTCGCGAACACGGTTCGGGACCGTTCTGGCAGCCGGGGGCGGGAGGGATGTGCCTGCACACCATCGTGGAGAGCCCCCGCGACCCCTCCCGACTCTTCGTAGCGATCTCGGCGGCCGGCGCTTTTCGCACCGACGACGCGGGCGAGAGTTGGAAGCCCATTAATCGTGGTCTACGCTCCGTGGGCATCCCCGACGAGGACGCCGACGTGGGCCACTGTGTCCACCGCATCGCACTGCATCCGGCGAACCCCGACGTGCTCTACATGCAAAAACACTGGGACGTGATGCGCACCGACGACGCGGGCGAGAGTTGGCACGAGGTAAGTGGCGACCTCCCGACCGACTTCGGATTCGTCATCGACGTCCACGCGCACGAGCCCGAGACGGTCTACGTCGTGCCGATCACGAGCGACTCCGTCCACTTCCCACCCGAGGGAAAGTTGCGGGTCTACCGCAGTCGCACTGGGGGTCACGAGTGGGAGCCCCTCTCTCGGGGCCTGCCCCAGAGCCACTGTTACGTCGACGTTCTGCGCGACGCGATGGCCGTGGACTCTCTCGACGAGTGTGGTGTCTACTTCGGGACGACGGGTGGACAGGTGTACGCCTCGCGAGACTCGGGTGATAGCTGGGAGGCGATCGTGCACGACCTCCCCGCGGTTCTCTCGGTCGAAGTCCAGACGTTGGCATGATTCGAGTTGTTCTTCCCGCGCACCTCTCTCTCTTGATGGGGCGTCACGGGGAGGTCCTTCTCGAGGTGGCCGAACCGGTGACGCCGCGCCGACTCCTCGACGCTCTCGAGGAGACCTACCCGGTCCTACGGGGGACTATCCGTGATCGAGTGACGCAGCAGCGCCGACCCTTTATACGCTTCTTCGCCTGTGAGGAGGATCTCTCCCACGACTCGCCCGACGCGCCGTTACCCGGGGCCGTGATTCGAGGCGACCAACCGTTCTACGTGGTGGGGGCGATGGCGGGCGGTTGAGGCCGCCTAGTCGACGCTGAGTCCGTCGAGTCCGTCGAGTCCGTCGAGTCCGTCGAGTCCGTCGATACTGTGCCGATTCTTCTCGGCCCAGTAGTCGCGAATTCCTTCGTCACCTTTGCGCGTCGACCACTGGTCCATGGTGGGTCGGTGCTCGTCAAAGGTCATGAAGGGAACTCCGTATCCGCACGAGTCGGAGATTCGTTCAACCTCGATCACGACCACTGATCGCGCGCCGACGCCGTGTGCTCCGGGAAAGGGCTGGGCCAGGGCGGCGAAGCCGGGATCGTCCCGGGTGACGACGCGGCCTCGCCCGTGGAGGCGCACGATGCGTGGTGGGCCGACGAAGGCGCACATCATGAGGACGATTCGTCCGTTCTCGCGAAGGTGGGCGATGGTTTCTACCCCACTCCCGGTCTGGTCGAGGAAGGCCACGGTGTGCTCGTCGAGAACGTCGAACTCCTGGCGGTTCCCTTTCGGCGAACAGTTGACGTGACCTCCGCCGTCGAGGGGGGACGTTGCCACGAAGAAGACCGGTTGCGCGCGCATCCACGCGGTCAGGTCGTCGGTGATCACATCGAACGTTTTCGCCACGTCTCCATTCAACTCGACGGTCCGGTCTTTTTCACGCGCCACGGCGTGCGGATTATCCTTGGGCCGTGCCCACGTACCGGGTCGGCCAGGCCGCACAACTCCTAGGAGTGAGCCCCGACACGCTACGACGATGGACGGACGCCGGACGAGTGAAGGCGACGACGTCTCGTGACGGGCGTCGACTCTACGAGGGTGAGGAACTAGCGAAGGTCGCGGTCGAGGTGGCCGGAGAGGTGTCGACACCCGCGCCACGCCAGCAGTCGGCTCGTAACCGTTTCGTCGGCATCGTGACGCGAGTGGTGCGTGACACAGTGGTCGCCCAGGTGGAGATCCAGGCGGGACCCCATCGCTTCGTCTCGCTGATTACCCGCGAGGCGGCTGACGAACTCGGCTTAGCTCCGGGGGTCGTGGTGGACGCCGTGGTGAAGGCGACCAACGTGGGGGTCGAGATCCCGTCGGAGTTCTGAGCCGACTACGCCTCCGCTCGCCATACGTCGACGTCGGCGAGGTCGACGTGGAGGCGACACTCGTCCCCGGGGGCGAAGGGCGAGGCGCCGTCGTGGCGAAGAGTGAGGATCCACTCTGGAGAGAGGCGAACCTCGAGGAGGGTATCGACTCCGGTCGTCATCACGTCCACCACGGTCCCCGTCGTGACGACGTGATCATCGTTCGCCACCTCCGGGTCGCCCAGAGAGGTGGCCCGCAGGCGCTCGGGTCTCACCGACCACAACACTCGTTCTCCGGCGCGCAGCGCGAGTCGAGGAAGCGAAAGAGTAGCTCCGGTGGAGTCGACGAGCCCGGTCTCAGTGGTTCGTGCCTCGAGCACGTTGGCGCGATCAAGGAGTCGAGCCACTCGACTCGACGCGGGGCGCTGAAAGACCTGCGCCGTGGGGCCCGCCTGGAGCACCCGTCCCTCGCCGAGAACGATGATTTCACTCGCGAGAGTGGCGGCTTCGAGCGGGTCGTGGGTGACGATGATGAACGCGACGCCGGTGTCGCGCTGAAGCTGACGCAGTTCGCGTTGGAGTTCGCGCCGAATGGGAACATCGAGGGCGGAGAAGGGCTCGTCGAGAAGGAGAACCTCCGGGGAGCGAGAGAGAGCTTGGGCCAGGGCGACCCGCTGGCGTTGGCCCCCGGAGAGTTGGGAGGGGAGGCGGTCCTCGAGGCCGCCCACTCCCAAGCGGTCCAGCCAGTACCGGGCGTACTCGGCGCGAGCGTTACTCGGGAACATCACGTTGCCCCAGACGCTCAGGTGGGGAAAGAGGGAGAATCCTTGGGCGACGTATCCCACGGATCGTCGCTCGGGTGTTCGCGAACTCACGTCGTCGTCTCCAAAACAGACCCGTCCCACTTCGGACCCGTGGAGTCCGACGAGGGCCCGTAGGAGCAGTGACTTTCCCGAGCCCGACGGGCCGAGGACCGCGAGGGTGTCCTGGCGCGCGGCGTGGCGAAGGGCGAGGTGAAAATCACCGAGGTGGGTCGCCACGTCGAAGGACGGGCGAGCCGACCGTATCAGAGGGGGAAGAGCGGAGGTGACTTCGCCCCCGTGGTGGCGCCGTGGCCAGTGAAGCCGCGCGCGTCCGACGTAGACCACGAGTGCGGCGACGCCGAGAGCGAGCAGAGTCGGCGCCAGGGTCGGGTTAAGGCCGCGGGCCATGAACTCGTTCACCGTGTAGATCGGCAGTGACGCCGGGTTGTAGGCGAGGATGGTGACTGCGCCGTACTCGCCGAACGCTCGTAACCAGGTCATGGTCATTCCCGCGCGGATGCTCGGCCCCGCGAGAGGAACGGCCACCGTGAAGAAGCGTGACATCTCGCCGTGTCCCAACGTGGAGGCGACGTCGAGCAGGGAGGGATCGATCAGGGAGAAAGCCGCGCGCGCCGAGAGCACGAGAAACGGAGCCGACGTGAAGGTCATGGCGATCACGATGCCGTAGACCGATTCAGTGAGCTGACGGTGGAAGAGTTGACCCAGCGTGGTGTAGGGGCCAATCACGTAGACCATGACGATGCCCCCCATGACGGGGGGCAGAGCGAGCGGGAGGGTGACGGCGACTTCCACTAGTCGCGCGAACCATCCGCGCGAGCGCGCGAGGGCGTAGGCCAGGGGAACTCCGAAGAGAACGATGAGGGCGAGCGAGGCCGTCGCACAACTCACCGACAGCAGGAGCGCCGGCACGAGCCCGGGGACGTGGAAGCCGCGCGAGGGCGTGCGCACGACGCGCACGAGAAAGAGTGCGAGGGGCGCGACGAGGTAGAGAGCGAGGACGGCTCCGAGAACTCGGGCGAAGTGGCGGCTCACCGCCACATCACTCAGCTCGCGCGCGCGGGGGCGACCGCGAGTCCCTGTGAGACCAGAATGGCTCTGGCTCGTGCGGAGTGGAGCCAGGTCACGAAAGCGTTCGCCGCCTGGGGGTCCGGAGCACCCTTCAAGATCGCCAGGGTGTAGTCGGCGGCGAGATTACGTGTCCCCGACAGAGTGACGAAGGGCAGTCCCGCCGCGCGCGCCGCGACCGCGTACATGAAGGCCCCGTCGAGCTGACCCGCTTGGAGCAGTCCGGGCAGCGCCACCTCGCCGTAGACGTTGCGCGACGAGGCCGCGATGCTCAGCAGCGCCGGCATGTTGTAGGCGTACCCGATTCCCTTCAGCGCATCGAGGTCGAGGACGCCCCCGGGGTCGACGGTGGGATCGGTTCGTCCGAGCTCGAATCGCGGCGAGGCGATCACGTCGTACCACGGCGTGGTGCGTAGCGCGCGAGCGAATGGGGAGTGCGGAGAGTAGGCGAGGACGTCCGGTGAGGTGCCGAAGGTTGAGTAGTGGGTAATCCAGTTGCCGTGCGAAGCTCCCTCGAGAGCTTGATCGGCGCCGACCGACGCGCTGAGAAAGACGTCACCCAGAAGAGTCTTCGACTGGATCCCCGTCGCAATCGCCGTCGAACCCATCAGCGTGACCTGGAGAGTGTCACCCGTGGACTTCTTAAAGGCGGCCCCGAGCAGGGTCGTGACGTTCGAGAGTGAACCGGCGGCGAGGACTTTCACGGTTCCCGTGTGGGTACTCGCCCCACTCGGGGGAGTCGACCCTAGAAGGGTGGCCCCGAGGGTGACTGAGCCCGCGCCCACGAGGGCGATCAGTGCTCGGGTGCCGGAAGCGAGGTGGAGAGTCATCGAGTGTCCTCCGAAGATTATTGGGTAATAGTGCCATAAAACCTAGCATCTGCTTTCTGATATCCGGAGAAGAGGCCGTAGGTGCGCGAGGACTGTGTTCGGGACACTCGCCGGAGGTGGGCGGACCTCGATGGGGGGGTGTCGCGGAGGTCGTGACCCGGAAGTCGGGGTCAACACGGGCGCCTAGTGTGAGCGACGTGCAAGTCCCCACCGGTCGTGATTGGGTAGCGCTGGCGGAGGAGCCCCTCGTCCCCGAGGTCCTCTCCGCGTGGGCGATTCGACCCGACTGTGGAGCGGTGGTGACCTTCAGTGGTACCGCGCGACGTTCATCGACGTTCGAGCACGAGATTATTGCGCTCGAGTACGAGACCAGTACCGACCTAGCCCTCAGCCGTCTCACTCAATTGGTAGCGATCGCGCGATCACGGTGGTCCGACCTCGGCGCCGTCGGAATTCACCACCGAGTGGGGCGAGTCGAGGTGACTGAGTCCGCGGTCGTCGTGGTCGTGTCCGCACCCCACCGCGACGCCGCATTTCTCGCCGCTCGTTTCTGCATCGACTCCGTGAAGAGGGCCGTACCCATGTGGAAGCGAGAGTTCTGGGCGGGAGGTTCCGCGTGGAGTGAACAGTGCGAAGACCTCGTGGACCTGGACCAACTGTGACCACTCGTCGTTCTTCATCATCCGGCCCGTCCGACATGATGGATCTCGCCGAGGCCCGAGAGCTGGTGTTGAGTCGGGTTCGCCCGGTTGAACCGGCGACGCTGCCCGTCGCTCAGGTGCGCGGCCGTGTCGTCGCCCAGCGAGTCGTGGCGCGCGAGAACATCCCCGGGTTCGTTAACTCCTCGATGGACGGATTCGCCGTTCGCGCGAGCGACACTCTGGGGGGCGCCGCGCGCTTACGGGTAGTGGACGCCGTTCTCGCGGGGGCCACGTCGTCACTCGTCGTCGAATCCGGACAGGCCGTAAGGATCATGACCGGTGCGCCGTTGCCCGCCGGTACGGACGCCGTCTGCATGGTTGAAGAGGCACTGCTCGAGGGTACTGAGGTCACGATCAATCGTGTCCTTCAACCGGGGGACTACGTGCGCCAGATTGGTGACGACACCCGGGAGGGACAGGAACTCTTCGTTCCCGGTGACGTGGTGAGTGCCTCGGGCGTCGGAGTCCTCGCGGGTCAAGGAGTGACCTCTCTCGAGGTCTATCCCCGACCACGGGTGGGCGTGCTCTCCACCGGCGATGAGGTCGTCGACCACGGGGGGCCCCTCGCGGCGGGGCAGATCCGCGATCTCAACCGACCGATGCTGCTGGCGCTGATTGAAGAGTCAGGCTGCGTCGCCGTTGATTTAGGACTCGCGCGGGACACGCGTGAGGAGATCACGCGCGCCATCTCGTTAGCCGTGGGGGACTTCGACGCCGTGGTGACGACCGGGGGGGTGAGCGTCGGCGACGTCGACTTCGTGAAGGTCGCCCTCGCCGATCTGGCACCCGACGCCGCGTTCTCCTTGCGGGTAGCGATGAAGCCGGGAAAACCCTTCGCTTTTGCCGTGGTGGGCCCCCGTGCGGTCCCGGTGTTTGGTCTTCCGGGAAATCCCGTCTCGACGCGGGTCAGTTTCGAGATGTTCGTGCGACCCGCGCTTCGTCGACGCGCGGGCTACGCCACTCTCGAGCGACTCAGCTTTCACGCCGTGCTCGACGAACCGCTCGAACGAGCACTCGACGGAAAGGTACACCTTCTTCACGTGAGTGTTGCGTGGGGTGTGGATGGTCGCCCCCACGTACTCGACATCGCTCGACGCGACTCCCACCTCCTACACGCGGTGTCGAGGGCGAACGCCCTGGCCGTGGTACCCGAGGTCGGTCGTCTCGAGACCGGCTCAACGGTGAGAGTCATCGTGCTCGATACCGACTCGGTGGGGGCGACCCCGTGACGAGGCTCCGCCTACTTGGTCCCGCCCGCGAAGCAGCCGGCGTGGCTCGGGCCGACTTGCCGGGAGGATGCGTGGGCGAGGTTCTCGACGCCGCGGTCGAACGCTTCGGAGACGAGTTCGCGAGGGTGCTCGCACGCAGCCGGGTGTGGCTCAATACCGAGCCCGCGACTCGCGAATCGCCGGTGGGTCTTCACGACGAGGTGAGCGTGCTTCCCCCAGTGTCGGGTGGGTGCTGAGTCGAACTCTCACTCAGGAGCTCTAGTGCGTGGGCGAGAAGAGAGATAATTGCGTCCAGGGACTCGAGGGCACCCCGGGGCGATCCGGGTGTATTGACGATGAGCGCGGAGCCCCGGCTCCCGCAACGAGAGCGCGAGAGCGGACCGTAGGGGCTCGAAGAACGCATCATCTCCGCAAAGCCCGGGGCTTCGCGATCAATGACCTGGAGAGTCGCTTCGGGCGTGAGGTCTCGCGGCGCGAATCCCGTGCCGCCCGTCGTGAGAACGAGCCCCGCGAAGTCCTGACACATGTCCCGTAGGGCGCTCGCGACGGCGTCCAGTCCATCGGGCGTCACCCGTCGCTCGACCACCCGAAAGCCGGCGTTCTCCAATCGGGTCACGAGGAGGGGGCCGGCTTCGTCGACGCGCGTGCCCGCCGCCGTCGAGTCGGAGACGGTGAGGATTTTTGCGGCGAGGGTCACTGTTCGAGAGTAGGTGACGATGGGTCTACGAGACCGAATTTGGTAGAAAGAGTCGTGGATGAGAATCGTGAGTCAGTGGCCATCGAGGACTCCACGGTGAGGGCGCGGGGCCGAATTTCGATGGCCGAGAGCACGCGGGCCCGAGTCGCTCAGAACACCGTGGCGAAGGGTGACGTACTCGCGACCGCGCGCTTTGCGGCACTGCAGGTGCTCTCGAGCCCCGCGTCGGCGTCGCCTTTTCGCCCGGAGTCTCCCGTGGAGGCCACGATTGAGTTTCACTTCGAGGAGGGAGCGATCGTGGTCGACGTGTCACTGCGCGCCTCGGGAGTACGCTCGCCAATGACGGCGGCCCTCAGCGCCGCTACCGTCGCGTTGCTCAGTGTCTACGACATGTGCAAAGCGCTCGATCGTTCTATGGCGATCGGTCCGGTCGTGCTTGTCGATACCTAGGGTTGACGACCGGTTGTTCTCTTGGGTCGTCCGGGTTTGCCGTTGGGAGATCGTCGGCTCTCTACGTATCGCTCCACGTCCTCCAGCGGGGCACCGCCGTACGACACCACCGAGCACCACGGAGACGGAAGACATCGCTGCTCGAAAGGTCACATTTATCTATGAACAAGATATAATACTTTCTGTCTATCGTACAAATAGATACCCCCCCAAACATAGAGACGAACCATGAAGACACTTTCCCGAATCCGCCGGTCTATGAGCGCCATCAAGAATCATCAGGACGTTGCCTACGAGAGGTGGCTTACGGAGGGCCTCAGCCCCGATGACTCCTGGTCCACGTGGGAGCTCAACTGTCGCCTCGAGGCCAACCGCCTCGAAGCCCAGAGCGACCGCCATATTTTTTCCTGAGTAGAACCTCGCCGATCGTCTCTTACTGGAGGCGATCGGCGAGATCAAGGATGAAGTCCCGCCAAGTGGTGTGAACACTCTTTGGCCGAGTGCGATGGTCAGTCGTCACTCTCGTTGTGCCACCGTGAACTAGACATGGTCTCTACGACTACGGGGGGCCGGTGGGTTTCCCCACCGGAGGTGCCCATGGCTCAGTGTCCGAACGGCCACGTGGTCGTCGACGGAGCGTCATTCTGCTCATTCTGCGGGTCAGTTCTGCCTCGGCCGAGCGCACCCAACTTCTGCGCGACCTGTGGCACCCCCTTGGGGGCGGCGGTCGCCTACTGCACGTCGTGCGGGGCACCGGCGAGTTCCCCGGCGTCTTCTACTGGGGCTGGGGGAGGAGCGATGCCTCCACCACCTCCATTTCGGTCCACCGCGCAGTGGCCCGGGATGGAACTCGGACTTCCGGCTTCGGGGCCCGGGAGTCTCGCCACCCAGGGGGGTCGATTGGTGGCCCAGATCATCGATGACGTGATTGTGGGACTCACCAGTTTCGTACTCTCGATTCTCGTCGGTGTTCTCTTCACCACTACGGTCTCCGCGTGTGGCGGACGCGGCTGTACGAGTGCGGTGACCGTGGGATTCTTCGGTGGCTTTTTCCTCGGCTTGGTTCTCTTCGGGCTCATCGGCGTTCTCTACGAACCCTTGATCACGGCCCGCATGAACGCCACCCTCGGCATGAGGGCGATGTCGATACGAGTTCATCGACTGGACAATGTCTCGACCCTCGGTTACGGCAAGGCCTTCGGCCGAAGTGCGGTCAAGTGGCTCCCGGGTGTGATCCCGGGCTTCGGGTTTATCTTTCAGCTCGTCAACTTCGCGTGGTGTCTCTGGGACAAGAATCGTCAATGTCTCCACGACAAGGCGGTGAACACCATCGTCGTCAACGTGCACTAGGTTCCAGAGCGCGAAGGGGGGTCCGTCGGACCGTCGCGAGTCCGTAGGCGTGGCTAGCGTGGGACGGTGAGCACTCTTCGCCTACTGCGGCGTCTCCTTCCCCCCTACGGGAAGTTGATCGCGGTGCTGGTCGTCCTGCTCGTCGCCCAAACAGTGGGAACCCTCTATCTTCCGACCCTCAACGGGAACATCATTAACAACGGGGTCGTGGCGGGGAATCTCCCCTACATCTTGCGTACGGGCGAATGGATGCTCCTCGTGAGCGCCGTCGTGGGGGTGCTCAGTATCGCCGGGGTGTATCTGGCTTCTCGCGTCGCGATGAGTAGCGGGGCGGATCTAAGGTCCGCGTTGTTCACCCACGTGCAGGGGTTTTCTGCTCGTAACGTGAACCACTTCGGCACGGCCTCACTCATTACTCGCAACACCAACGACGTGCAGCAGATCCAGATCTTCCTTCAGATGGCCCTCACCATGATGGTGGTCGCCCCCATCATGGCGGTGGGTGGTGTCGTGATGGCTATTCGGGAGGGAGCCACGCTCTCTACTCTTCTCCTCGTCGCGATTCCCGTGATGGCGATACTGCTCGGCGCGGTGATGGGCCGCGTGATTCCACAGTTTCGATCCATGCAGGGCAAGATTGACCGGCTAAATCAGGTTCTGCGCGAACAGATCACCGGGGTGCGGGTCATCCGAGCTTTCGTACGGGGTTCGTTCGAGGTGAATCGGTTCCGTGACGCTAACGACTCACTCACCTCGACGTCTCTTCGGGTGAACCGTATCTTCGCTCTCCTACTCCCCGCGATGATGGTGGTACTCAATCTCTCCTCGGTCGCCGTGGTGTGGTTCGGAGGACGCTTGGTGAGTGAGGGGGTGATGCCCATCGGGAATCTCACCGCCTTCTTGACCTACATCATGCAGATCCTGATGTCGGTGATGATGGCGGTCATGGTGGCGATTCTCGTCCCCCGGGCCGCGGCGAGCGCGGAACGCATCGAGGAGGTGCTCGGCCGGGTCAACATCAATCTGTTACAATTTCACGGAGACGAGTCCCCGGAGCAGTGCCGCCGCTACCCGCGGCCCTACGTCAAGGTGGTGCACATGCGCGATGGTGTCGACCTGCACGAGGCGGCGCGTCGTTATCATGACGCGCTGGCGCTGCTGCTCG
>JABEUS010000098.1 GCA_013044285.1 Acidimicrobiaceae bacterium | reverse complement strand
TTTACATAACGAACATTATCGGCGGTGCGAAGGGGGGAGTAAAGAGAGTCTCGCCGCGAGGCCACGACTCAGCCGTGGATGAGTGCGGCCAGGTCCGATCGCAGAGCGTTGGCGGGGATTGCGAAGCCCACGTTTTGAGCGCTTGAACCATCGAGCGAGTTGGCGACGGCACTCACCATCGCCACGAGATGACCGGTGGCGTCGAAGAGTCCACCTCCAGAGTTACCGAGATTGATCGGAGCGTCGGTTTGCACTAGCCCCGATAAAGTCACCGTTGTCGACGAGTTTGACGCGGTCACGGTTCTATTGAGTGCCGACACTATTCCGGTCGTCACGGTCGGCGTTTGTGAGCTGAGGGCTAATGAGTTCCCGATGGCGACGACGGAGTCACCCACGGCGAGACTGGCCGAGTTAGCGAAAGTCACGGGCGTGAGGTGGGAAATCGCTCTGATCTTGATGACCGCGACATCGTGACGCGGGTCGCTGGCGACAATGGTGGCCCTCAGTGCCACGGCCGAGTTCGACACAGTGACCCAGACCGATCCCCCGGATTCGGCGGGAAAGACGACGTGATCGTTGGTGACGATGAGCCCGGAGCTCGAAACAATCAAACCGGATCCTTGATTCTGTCCAGCCGGTCCTCGGGCCTCGACCGAGACGACACTGGGAGAGATCTGGGCAATGAGTGCCGGGAGGCTGCTCGCGGCGAAGGAGGCCCCGGCCGGAACCGCGGGGCTCTGGGCGTAGGGCTGGTGAGCGCGCAGGTAGCGCGAGCCCGCAATGAATCCTCCGAGAGATCCGGCGAGGGCTCCGGCTAGTACTGCGACTGCGACCAGCGTGCGAGTGCTCAGATGTCGACGACCTAGCCCCCGCAGTGGCGTCATCGGCCATTGCTCAGCGTGAAGGGCCTCCAAACTTGCCGGTGACGATCCCTCACCCTGTTCGGAGTCCCCATTCACCGCTCCATCGTAGGGGTGTTGTCACACAGGACCACCGGCTCGGTTGACAAAGCGAGTAGATTGGTTGCCTATGTCTCGTCGGCTTGAGATCGAAATCACCAGTATCAATGAGGGAGTGGCGACGTGGCGCGCTGCGGGCGCCAAGCTCCCTAAGGGGGTGCTTGACGTCTCTCTCATCCCGGGTAGCGCCCGGGTGGGCGCTGTCTACCGGGCTGACGTCGAGCAGTATATGGAGGGCATGGAAGTGCTGTCCGTCCTGCCTCCGAAGACCGCTTCCCCCCTTGATCCGAAGAACGAGCGTCTCGAAATCCTGGTCAAGGAAGCCTCGGGTCCCGACGTGACCGTCACCTACGCCTCTAAGGGCCGTGGAGATCGAGGAGATCGAGGAGAACGCGGAGATCGCGGCGATCGTCGCCCCCGTAGTGACCGTCCCGGCGGAAGTCGCCCGGCGGGAGACCGTCCTGGTGGAAGTCGCCCGGCGGGAGAGCGTCCTGGTGGTGACCGACCGGGTGGGGATCGTTCGCGCGGAGAGCGTCCTAACCGCGGAGAGCGTCCCGGGCGTTCTGATCGCCCCCGTACGGGAGCGCGGCCGGAACGTCCCGCTGGTCCCCCACTGACGACCACTCACCGCAACGCTTTTCTGGCGACGTTGTCGCCCGAGCAACTGCCCGTCGCCGAACAGCTGTTACGCGGAGGCATGCCCGCCGTGCGCACTGCCGTGAGCGAACAGAATAAGAACGCGACGGCCCAGGGACGTCCGACGGTTGATCCCACCACGATTGAGCGAATCGCCGAGGACCTTCTCACGCGCACCAACCTCGCCATGTGGAAGGATCGCGCGGGCGGAGCGCTCGGCGCCGGTAAGGAACTGAGATTGCGCGACTTGCGGGCCGTAGTGACCTCGGCGAAGACCGTGACGCTGGACGATGAGGGGCGCACCCAACTGAAGGAGCTCCAGGGGATTTTGACCGCTCGACTCGAGGTTCTCCGAACCCGTTGGACGGAAGATCTCGATCAGGCGCTGAAGGCCGAGAACTGGGCCGAAACGCTCCGCCTAGCCGCTCGTCCCCCGGACATGTCGACTCGCCTGTCGGCCGACGCCGCGACGGCGATTATCGCCGGCGTCTCAGCTGCGCTCAACCCCGAGCAGAGTCCGGCGGTCTTCGTCTCGCTGGTCGAGCTGAGTGCCGAGACCTCGATTCGACGGAACGTGAAGCCCGTGGGCATCCCGGCGGACGAAACCTGTCGCGCCGCTGCGGTCAAGTTCGCGGGAGCTATTCCCGAGTTCGCGAAGTTGCTCGGGATGAAGGTTCCCCCTCCCCCTCCCCCCACTCGACGTCCGGTCAGTCGCCGCGCATCGTAAGGAGTCGGGCTTTCCAGCCGACTGATTCGTAGAGAGATTTCGTCGCCCGGTCTCCGGGTAGCGCCAGTCCGTCACGTGCGCCGTGACGGGTCAGTGACGTGAGGAACTCTCGGCCCACCCCGCGCCGTCGAAACTCGGGTCGCACGTAGAGGAAGACGACGACGCCGTCGTGTAGCACGGCGTACGCCAGGCGCAGGCCGCGCTCGTCCGTGAAACTCCACAGCGCCCCGGCCTCGAGAAGATCGTCGAGGAACTCTTCGAGACCGCGACCTTTGGCCACGTCCTCGAAGAGCTCCGCTCCCCCACGATGTTCGAGCGCGGCTCGCCATAACTCCTGAGCCAATCGGCGCTCCGCGGCGCTCAGGGCGATAAGTTCGCGAGCGCCCGCCTGCACTGAGCTAGACGCAATCTCGGCAGAGCATCTTGGCCGAATCGGCCAACTGACTCTGCTTCTTTAAGAGGCGACAAGAAGCACAACGAAACTCGTCGTCCTGCTTGGGCAGGATGGTCTCGAAGGGATCGGCCAAAGTCTCCGTGTCAATAGGTCCGTCGTCGTCGTCGTCAACCGCCGTCCGCATGATGGTCTCGGCGAGAACTTCGTCGAGGGCCAGTTCCACGTCCGCGTCGTCGTCTTCGAGGTCGTCTTCTTCTTCGACGGGCGCGGCCACCTCACCAGCCTCGTCGTCGTCTTCTTCTTCATCGACGACGGCGGCGTCTCCCGGAGTGACCTCCTCCGAGACTGTCTCGACGCCGTCGAGGTCATCGTCGGCGTCGTCAAGCTCGTCGTCGAGGGACTCTTCGTCAAAGCCCTCGCTGAGTTCTTCTTCGTCAAAAACTTCTTCGTTATCGTCATCGATAGTCATCGGGTAACCCTTCTGTAGCGGTGGCAGTGTAGAACCTTTTTCCGAAGAATCGGGTTCATTTCGGATTAACTTTTGACGACACCGCGAATTAGACGTTGGCGCTCCGCCGTTCGTTCGGCTTCGAGACGCTCGAGATCGACGTCGGAGAAGTCCACGTACCTCATGGTGTCGGCAATGGCGTGGTGTCCGGCCACGTCACGGATCTGGCGGGCCATTTCGTGGGCGACCCGCCGGTAACTGGGGTGGCCCTGGGGGCTCGATCGCAGTTCGATGAGGTGGAGGGCCTCTCGAGCATTCATCTGGATCGTGTAGCGGATCCGGTAGGCCAGGGCGACGGCGTAGGGCGCCTGGTGGGGGAACTCGCCGAGGAGGGCCCCGTAGAGGGAACCAGAGCGATCGAGGGACTCCCGGTAGCGCTCCCCCAGCCCGGACTCGTCCACCAGATCAGGCACCTCGTAGCCGAGATCGACGCCGAGGGGCTGCCACTCGATCGTGAGGAGGCGATGGCGTTGGAGGTCGCGAAAAGCCCCGTAATCGGTGACGAGTTCGAATCGGTACGCGGTGCGTTCAAAGGCTCTTCCCGGTCGGTGGCGCCGGTTTCGGCGCTCTCCGGCGTACGTGCGCAGTAGGGTGCGTCGTTCCGCCTCGTTCAGTGAGGCCACCCGTTGACGGGCTTCGGCGTCGCTCACCGGAGCAACCTCGGTGAGAATCGCTTCCAAAGTACGAGTCTCTCCGTCGGGGTCGAAGTCGACGAGACGTACCCGGGGTAGATCCTCCTCGGCCGGATCGTCGTCGAAGAGAGTGTCGACGAGATCTTCGGTGTGACGACGGGTCTGGTGGAGGTAGTCCACCCAGGCTCCCCCGCGCTCGGGGACGTCGAGCCGGCGTAGAAAACTCGGGATGACTTTACGTAACTCCTCGAGCATCATGTCGGCGTAGAGACGCACTTCGGGAAGTTCGTGGGCGCGCATTCGCAAGATGAGCTGTTCGTAGGCCTGGCCGGAGGCGTAGATTCCGAGATTGGAGAGCGAACTCGCCGGAAGCAGACCGCGCACCGCGTCGAGGGCCTTGGCGCGAATGGCCTGACGGTAGACGAAATCAGTGTCCTGCTCCGTTTTGGGGTGACAACGGGCCACGTACTCGGTCATCTCGGTGAGCAGTGTCCCGTACGTGTCGAACATCCGGTCCATATCGCCCACGTAGCGCGCCCCGAGGCGTGACTCTAAGAGATCGTGGTCTCGGTAGTAGCGGTAGTGCCCGTTGCCGAGGCGCCGGTCGTAGCCGAGGTAGCGCGTCGACTGCTCGAGGTAACTCATCAGTCGACCCCGTTCGAGGACCTTCGTGAGAACGTTCGAGGCCTGCTCGCAGGCCAAGTGCACTCCCCCGAGTTGGGCGACGGAGTCGTCCCCGTACTCGTAGAAAATCCGCTGGTAGAGCTCGTTGGCCCGGTCTAGTCCAATCGTGGCGTCTACCCCGTGGTCCCCACTTAAGTCGAGGTCCCTGACGAACTCGTCGAGGAAGAGTCGCCTCAGACTCTTCGAGGAGCGCGAGTAACGGGCGAAGAGGGCCCCCTTGACGACCTCGGGCAGATTGACCAGGGCAAAGACCGGTCCTTCGAGGTTCGTGAAGTAACGACGAAGTATCTCTCGCTCCTCGTCGGAGAACTGTTCGACGACGTAGGGGTGCATGAACCCATCACACTAGGGGCGAAACTAGCCCCGGGGGTGGACCGTGGAGGCTCCCGCGACGACTGAGCGCATGACCAGGTCGAGGGCGCTGGCCGCGGTCTCGGCGAGTTCGCCGAGCACGTCGAGGCGAGCGAACTGCTCCAACAGGTCGGAGACCTGCTTGGCGTGGCGTACGAAGTCACCGGGCGAGGTGGAGCCCACCTCCACTTCGGCCAAATCGAGCACGGTGGAGAGGCTGACTCCCCGGGCCCAGGCCGCGAGAACGGGCGCGAAGGCTCCGTCGGGCTCTCGGGTGTGGGGGACGCGGTGGCGCTCTTCGACCTCGTGAATAGTCGCGTAACGAGCCTGGACCTCGCTCAGACGCTCCTGGAGGGAGGCGCGCCGCTCCGAGCCCAGGCGGTCGTTCACGTGCTTACGTTTCTTCACCGGGGTGCTCGGTCGCTTGGCGTTACGAGACGCCCGGCGACTCTCGAAAGCGAAGGCCGACGCGAGGCCGACGAGTTGGGAGGGTTCGAGGCCGTCGAAGATGCCGGCTAGTACGCAGTCCGCGACCAGCAGGTCGAGTTCGTGGTAGAGGGCCCGCAGGAGGTTCCCTCGGTCGTTGAGCGCCCAGCCGCTGGCGTACCCGAGGTCCTCGAGGACCCGGTGTCGGGCACTCATCTGGTCGGCGAGGGAGCGCTTGGCCCCCCCGGGGCGACGGTCGGCCTCGAACTGGGCGTAGGAGCGCCGCACCACCTCAACGGCGGTGGGCTGGTCGAATCGTTCGATCAGGTTGGCCGTGAAGTTGTAGGTCGGACGAAACGAGGAGTGCAGGTCGCCGGCCTGAGAGATCGCTACTCTCCCGACGTCCACCATCGACACCTCGGGACTGAAGCAGACGATGGCGTGACCCTCGTCGTCCAGTCCGCGCCGACCGGCTCGACCGGTCATCTGGGCGTACTCACCGGCCGTGAGAAATCGTCGTCCGTCGTCGGAGTACTTGGCGAAGCGTTCGAGGGCCACCGAGCGCGCCGGCATATTGACCCCGAGGGCCAGGGTCTCGGTGGCGAACACCACGCTGAGCAGGCCCCGTTCGAAGCAGGTCTCGACGATTTCGCGAAAGGCCGGCACCATCCCGGCGTGGTGGGCGGCCATGCCCCGGCGAAGAGAGTCGAGGAACTCCCCGTGCTCGAGGGCGGTGAGATCATCGTGGGAGAAGTCGACGAGACGTTCCTCACTCACGCGTTCGATCTCGCGTCGTTGTTCGGGGGTCGTAAAGAGGAGCCCATCTCGTCGACACTGGCGCACCGCGTCGTCGCAGGCGGCTCGAGAGAAAATGAAGACGATGACCGGCAAGAGATCGGCGTCGTCGAGGGCGAGGAGAAGTTCGGAGCGTCGCGGGGACCTAAAGGGCGCAGGGGGCGCCGAACTCTGTGGACCGTGCCACTTAGGTCCCGGGCGGAAACGGCGGGTGGAGCGCATCGTGGTGTCGATACGTCGAGCACCGTCGGAGAGACGTTCTCCGTCCAGGAGATCGAGAATGTCCGGAGTCTCACTCCCCCGGCGAACGACGGCCACGTGTTGGTGAAGAGTAATGGGTCGTTCGGTCTCGACGATGACTCGGGTGCTCCCTCGAATCTCGCTCAGCCACTCGCCCAGGGTCGTGGCGTTGCCTATCGTGGCCGAGAGGGCTACGAAACGCACCGGGGCCGGGGTCAAGATGAGGACCTCCTCCCACACTCCTCCGCGGAAGGGATCTTGGAGGAAGTGGACCTCGTCCAAGATCACGAGACCGAGATGACGGAGGTGCTGGGACTCGGTGAGGAGCATGTTGCGCAGCACCTCAGTCGTCATGACGACGACGTCGGCTCCCCGGTTAATGGAGGTATCTCCGGTGAGAAGTCCCACCCGGTCCTCGCCGAAGAGGTCGCAGAGTTCGTGGTACTTCTGATTAGAGAGAGCCTTCAGCGGGGTCGTGTAGAAGGCCCGGCGGCCCTGGGCGAGGGTTCGGGTGAGAGCGTAGGTGGCGACCAGAGTCTTTCCCGACCCCGTCGGGGCGCTCACGAGGACGTTGACGTCGTCGTCCACCGCGTCGAGGGCGCGAATCTGAAAGTTATCGAGTCCGAAACCTTGAGATTCGATGAAGTGGTCGCGAAGTTCGCTCACCGTCCCGCCAACCGTCCCACCGCGATGGCGAGGAAATAAAAGATCACGAGTGGAATCATGAGGGCGAACATCGAGAAGGGATCGGAACTCGGGGTGATGAGACCCGAAACGACGACGATCGCGATGACGGAGTACCGCCATCGCCGGAGCAACGTGGCCGGGCTCAGCACCCCCGCTAGTTCGAGGGCGACGAGTATGACGGGGAACTCGAAGGTGATCCCGAAAATAATCATCATGAGCACGAGCAGTGAGAGGTACTCGGTCGGGCTGTAGTACGAGGTGAGAGCGGAGCCCCCGACGGAGCGCAACCAGCTGAGCGCTCGGGGAAACACCCCGTAGGCGAGTCCCGCCCCCCCGAGGAAGAAGAGGATTGACGTGGCGACGAAGGGCAGGGCGTAACGCCGTTCGTGGGCCTTGAGCCCGGGGGTGATGAAACGCCAGAGCTCCCACAAACCGAGCGGGGCGCTCATGACGAGACCACCCACGAGGGACATCTCGACGCGCAGGGTCAACGGGTCTAGGGGACTCGTGACGAGGAATCGACAGTCGTGGGGGGCGACCTCGCAGTAGGGGCGACGCAACCAGGTCAAGAAGAGGGGGTAGAGGAAGTAGGCCACCACGGCGAGTACTCCGACGGCGTAGATGACGATGAGAAGTCGGCGTCTCGCCTCCACGAGATGCTCACGCAGAGTCATCCCCTCCTCGGCCCGTCGAAAGTGTCGAGTCTCCATCAGTTGAGAGAGGGATCGGGGCCCTCGAAGGAGGGGCCCGCGGGCCGCTCCGTCAGGCCGGGAGGG
>JABEUS010000001.1 GCA_013044285.1 Acidimicrobiaceae bacterium | reverse complement strand
GCCGGAGCGAGTGCGAAAGACCCCACTCTCGTCGAACGGGGGGCCTCGGAGTTGCGCTCGGCCGTCAATTACGCTCCGGTCGATCCCGCTCCGCGCCTGTACTACGCCATCGTGGCGGCGTCGACGCCGGGCAACCGGACGCTCGCCGAGAGCGAGTTCCGCGCGTTCTTGCACCTCTCGCCCACGGCCGAAGAACGCGCGATCGCGTCGCCCTTCTTACAGCGACTCGGCCTCAGCGGCTAGGCGGTGACTCGGCAGTCCGCGTCCCCACGGGCCCGCGAGGTCAACGTGACGTGCGTCGAGGACGAACCCAAACCCTCGAGGAGTCCGGCGACGAGGCCCCGGTCGACCGCGCAGAGGACGGGGTGTTGTTGGGCGGCCGCTCCGAAGGGACAGTTCTTCGTGACGATGGAGGTAGACGAGCCCTGCTCCTGGACTTCTGCGTCGAACCCGTGGGCCTTTAAGAGACCGGCGAGGGCGCTCATGACGGCTCGAGGGTCGTTCGAGGGATCACTTAACCCCGACAGGGATCGTCCGTAGTCGAGGCCCACGTCGTGGGCTAGTTGTTCGCTCGCCGCCGGCCCCAAACGTTCGAGGGCACCCTCGAGGAGTGACACGAGAAGAGCGTCCCGGCGCAGACTGCCCTCGAGCGTGACGTCGGCGTTGACGACTCGGTAGATCTTCGCGGGTCGACCGACGCTCGACGTGCGCACGTTGTCGAACGCCATGTAGCCGCTCTCGATGAGTCGGTCCAGGTGGTGACGCACCACGTTGGTGTGCACACCGCAGTGATCGGCGAGTTGGGCGACGGTGACTCCGGGATGTTCTCGAACGTGAAAGTAAATCTTTCGCCGAGTCGAGTCGCCGAAGGAGTGCGTCAAGGAGGTCACCTTGGCGGTGAACAACTCCGAATCCAGGGCTTCGAAGGCCGAGGTCTTACTCACGGGCCTAGTCTACGGGCCGCCAATCAATTTTCCGCGCCCGTCTAGCCTGGTCGTCGTGAGTGATGATCGGCGAGAACAGATTGGTCGTCGACTCGACCCGTGGTTGGAGATGACGCTCGACGAAGCGGGTTTCGTAGGAACCGACGACGAAGTGGACCTCGTGCTTCGTCTACCCGGGGGAGACTGGCCCACGCGTGTCGAGCATCTGGCCGCTATTGATCAGGTGTGGCCGGGTGCTCGGGTGCGGGTGCGACCGATGAACGAGGACGAACTACTCGCCCTTCGGGGAACCCTGCGTGCTCGAATGCTGGACGATTCGGGCCAACCCCGCTTTCTCCAACGGACCTCGAAGACGCGAATCCTCGGTATCTCGTCGGGCAAAGGGGGAGTCGGAAAGTCGAGCGTATCGGTGAATCTGGCCGTCGCCCTCGCGCGCGCCGGACAGCGAGTGGGGATTCTCGACGCCGACGTCTACGGATTCTCCGTCCCGAAGATGCTCGGGACGGCCCTCGACCCCATCGTGCTCGGCGATACGGTCATTCCCACCCTCGCTTACGGGGTGCGGTGCCTCTCGATGGGGTACTTCGTGCCGGACGACCAGCCGGTCATTTGGCGCGGACCGATGTTGCACAAGGCAATCAGCCAACTCGTCACCGAGGCCGCGTGGGGTGAGCCGGACTTCCTGGTCATCGATATGCCCCCCGGAACCGGAGACGTGGCCCTGACCTTGTCGGAACTACTTCCGCGTGCGGAGATCTACGTGGTGACGACGCCCCAGCCCGCCGCCCAGCGCGTGGCGCAGCGATCGGCCTACGCCGCGCGCAAGCTCAAGTTGCCGGTCCGTGGAGTCATTGAAAACATGTCCTATTTTCGCGCCGACGACGGACGCCAGTACGAGATATTTGGTTCGGGGGGCGGAAGTGCGCTCGCCGAGCAACTCGGCGTCAGCCTGCTCGGACGGATACCACTCGAGATGGCTCTGCGCGAAGGGGGCGACGAGGGTCGCCCCGTCGTGGTCGATCAACCCGAGTCGGAGGCGGCTCAAGCGTTCAGTGACCTTGCTCGCGCCGTCGTCGCCCAAGGTCCCTCGCGGGTGTACCGCTCTGAGTTGACGATTTCTTAGCGATCGATACCGTTCGGGAGCTGATCGAGGGGCCAGTCCAGGAGTTCGACCGCCGCTCGACAAGCGAAGCGGTCGGTCATGCCGGCGACGTAGCCCACCGCCGCCGCGAGGGTGCCCCCCGGGGAGTCGACGTGGTCGGAGGGCAGGCGCTGCGGGTGATGCTCGTAGTACTCGACGAGCGCTCGGAGCATGTCCACCACGCGGCGGGCTTGCAGCGTCGACGCGTCGCGCATGTAGATGGTTCGGTAGTTGAAGTCGCGAAACTCGGCCAAGGTCGTGGCGGGCTCGGGGGCCATTCCGACGACTCCCGTGGAGGAGATGGTGGCGATGAGGGCTCGAATGAAGTAGCGCAACTGTCCGGCACGTGAGTCGCCACACCGCTCGCGCACTACTCTCGGCAGATCGTCGGAGCGCACCACTCCCGCTCCCAGGGCGTCTTCGAAGTCGTGACACACGTAGGCGATGCGATCGGCCCACGACACCACTTCGCCCTCCGGAGTCGACGGCGCCGGACGACTCCACGAGTGTTGACGTACTCCATCCAAGGTCTCGGCGCAGAGATTGAGCGGGGCGAGTGCGACGTCAGCCCCGAAGGACGCGTGATCGAACCCGTCGGGGAGATAGATCTCCAACGCGTCTTCACTCGCGTGCCCCCCCGGGCCGTGGCCGCAGTCGTGCCCGAGGGCGATGGCCTCGGTCAAGGTCACGTTCAGTCCGGTCGCTCGGGCGACGGAGGTCGCGACCTGGGCGACTTCGAGGGCGTGGGTCAAACGAGTTCGCATGTGGTCCTCGGGGAAGACGAAGACTTGCGTCTTGCCCGAGAGACGACGAAAGGCGCTCGAGTGCAGAATCCGGTCGCGATCACGCTCGAAACAGGTCCGGTACTCGTCTGGTTCCTCCTCGCGCTCTCGTCGGCCCGCTCCGAACTCCCGGGTGGCGCCGGGGGTGAGGTTGACAACACCGCCGTTTTCGCGATCAGCGCGACGCCATTCACGGGGTTGCACCCGGACGAAGGAGTCGGCGTGGGCCCGGATTATTCCGTCCTCGCCGGCAAAGCCTCCCATGGTGGCGGCCCACTGCTGGTGGCGGGGGGTACTGGTGGAATCGTTCACGAACTCCATTGTGGCCCAACGCCGTAACATGGGCGAAGACGACGCAAGGGGACGTGATGGAAGTACGAGTAGGGATAACGCAGTCGATGAAGGAGCTCGAAGTGGAGTTCCCGGAGGGTACTGACCGCGAGGCCCTGCAGCGCCAGGTCGAAGAGGCCCTCAGCGCGGACGCGGTGCTCTGGATGACCGATCGCAAGGGTCGCCGGGTGGGCGTACCGGCTCAGCGGATCGCTTACGTGGAAATCACGAACTCCTCCGATCGCGTGGTGGGGTTCGGCACCGCGTAGTCGTGCTCGACTACCACCTACACCTCTGGGAGCACTCCCAGTCCGACGTGGGCTACGCCCTCGACCAAGTGGCCGCGTACTGTGAGCAGGCCGCTCGTCGAGGAGTCACTGAAGTAGCGCTCACCGAGCACGCCTTTCGATTTCGAGACGTGCTCTCGGCGGTGGGGGATTTCTGGAGTCGTAGCGGTCACGAGCCCTCGGCGGCGATGGCGGCCTACTTCGATTTCCACGCCCGTAACGACCTCGCCCAGTACGTGGACTTCGCCGAACGCGCCCGCGAGGAGGGTCTGCCGGTGCGCGTGGGTCTCGAAGTAGATCTCTACCGTGATCGGATGGAACCCCTCGCTCAACTGCTGGAGCAGTTCCCCTTCGATGTTCTCATCGGTTCGGTGCACTGGCTCGACGAGTGGCTCTTTGACGACCTCGACGATGAGTACCAAATGGAACAGTGGCGGATTCGCGACGTGGACGAGGTGTGGCGCGACTACGGACGCGCCCTCGAAGAACTCGCCGAGTCCCGAGTGGTCGACGTGCTCGCTCACCCCGACGTCATCAAGGTGGCCGGTTTTCGTCCCGATAACCCGGACTCTCTCTGGTCGGTGATCACCGAAGCCGCGCTCACGGCCGACCTGAGTGTGGAGGTGTCCTCGGCCGGCTGGTTCAAACCGGCCAACGAGCCCTACCCGGCCCCCGGACTACTCGATCGGTTGGTCGCCCGGGGGGTTCGTTTCACCACCGCTAGTGACGCGCACCGACTCGAGAGGGTGGGTGCGCGGATGGACGATCTCGCGACACTCTTGGAGTCGCGGGGAGTCCACCATCTCGCCAGCTACGATCAGCGTCGACGTCTCGACGTCTCCTTACGAGGACCGGAGGACTCTGGTGTCAGCGCTCAGTGACCTCTGCGAGGACCGCACCGCCTTGCACCCCGCCGAAATTGACCATCTCCTTCGCCTGACGGCGTCCTGGTCGCTTCTCGCGGACCTCTCCTTCTCGGACATCGTCTTGGTCACTCCCACTCGCGGGGACTCTCGGCGCATGATGGTGGTCGCCCAGGCGAGACCCAATAATCGGGCCACGGTCGTGAACGACGATATGGTGGGCGACGTTCTTGAGGGTGAGCAGTGGGCCCACGTAGAACTCGCCTTCGACAGCGGTTCTCGGGTCGTGGGTGAAGTTCTCCTCGATCTCTCCGAGGGACCGGTTCCGGCGTGGTGCATCCCCGTGCGCACCCGGGGCAGTGTGATCGCGGTACTGGTCCGACTCCAGGGTCCCTTGAGGGGGCCGGCGTCCTCCTACGAACAGGCCTACCTCTCAATCTTCGAGCGTCTCTGCTCGATGGTGTCGACTGGTTCGTTCCCCTTTCGCGAAGACGCCGTCGGGGGCCCGGGTCTGCCGCGGGTCGGTGACGGAATCTTGTTGCTGGACGGGACCGGACGAATCGAGTTCGCGACGCCCAACGCCACCAGTGCTCTGCACCGATTGGGAGTCTACGAAGCGAGTGAGGGTCGGCGCCTGGACGAACTCGGAGTGCGCTCACGCAGCGTCGAACGAGCCTTGAGTTACGGACTTCCGTCCCTCGAAGATATCGAGGAGGACGCTGACGCCGCCGTCACGATGAACTGCGTTCCCCTCATCGAACTCGACGTCGTCACCGGCGCCCTGGTCCTCGTTCGTGACGTCTCGGACGTTCGACAGCTCAATCAGATGGTGCTGAATCGTGAGGCCGCCATCCGCGAGGTTCACCACCGGGTGAAGAACAATCTGCAGACCATCTCCTCCCTCTTGCGACTCCAGTCTCGGCGCACGACCCAGGTCGAGACCCGCACGGCCCTGCACGAGGCCGAACGTCGAGTACGGTCCATCGCCGTCGTGCACGAGGTCCTCTCGCGAGAACCGGGAGAAGAGGTGGTCTTTGACGAGATCGTCCGCTCGGTGGTGGTCTTGGTCGAAGACACGGTGCTCACCCCTCACCCGATTGAGATTGTGGTGAACGGGGACCTCGGGACTCTGAGCACCGACGTAGCGACGCCCCTCGCACTGTGTCTCACCGAGATTCTGACGAACGCCGTCGAGCACGGATTCGTCGACTTCGCCGACAACGACGAGACCGCGGTCGGCATCGTGACGCTCGACCTGGCCCTCGAGGGCGACTACGCCGTCTGTGAGGTCCGTGATAACGGACGAGGTCTCGACGAAAGTTTCTCGCTCGACGTACCGACCAGTCTGGGCCTCTCCATCGTGCGAGACCTCGTCCGTTCTCAACTTCACGGGGTGATCGAGATGACCAACGTCGCTAGTGCCGAGGGTGGCGGGACCTTCGTGCGAATCGTGGTTCCGACAGAACCCCGCGGGTAGTTAACCCTGCTGGGCCCGACGACGAGCGGCCAACCACTGCTTGCGCAGCTTGCGGCGCTCGTCTTCCGTGGTACCACCCCAGACGCCGGACTCCTGGTTGGTCGCCAGGGCGAACTCTAGGCAGGACTTCTGAGCGTCACAGCTGACGCAGAGCCGCTTGGCGGCCTCAATCTGGTCGTTCGCACCGCCGGTGGACCCGACGGGAAAGAAGAGCTCGGGCTCGGTGTTACGGCACGCGGCCGACGAGCGCCAGTCGGCGTCGTCCCAGGCATGGGTACGATTCCAGATGAGAGACATGTCGCGAAATCCTGACTACGGAGGGTGATGGGATCCGAGTCGCTGGGGGGACCATCGGCGTCGGAAATCCAATTCTAGGTGAATCGTCACATTTTCATCAAGGATTTATCTGAAAACTCGGGGACCCCCGCGGGACCTAGGTCCCGCCGGGTCTGTCCTAGGCTCAGAGACTATGAAAGTACTGGCGTGCGTAAAGCCCGTCCCTGATCCGAGCGCCCCGGTGGCGTACGGGGGAGACGGGCGACTGGACCGGCGGGGGAAGCTCGTTCTCGACGAGGCGGACTCCTACGGGGTGGAAGTGGCTCTTCGACTGGCCGAAGCAACCGGGGGGTCGGTAGCGATCGCCTCGATGAGTGACGCCGGTGATCTCTCCCCCCTGCGCTCCGCGCTCGCGATGGGTGCCGAGGAGGCTTTCGTCGCCTCCGATCCCCGGCTCGGCGGGGCCGACGCGTTGACGACGGCTCGGGTGCTGGCGGAGTTGGTTCGTCGGGCCGGTGCCGAGGTCGTGGTGACCGCGACGGAGTCCGCCGACGGTTACACCGGGACTCTGGCGGCTCAGGTCGCCGAACTACTGGGCTGGCCGGCCCTCACCTTCGCCAGTGCCGTCAGCGTGGAGGATGGTGTCGTCACGGTGAAACGGCAGAGTGAGTCGGGAACACTCGAGGTCTCGGCCCCACTGCCGTGCGTGGTCTCGGTGACGGCCGGATCTGTCGAGCCCCGCTACGCCACGTTTAAGGGGATCGTGGCGGCGAAGAGCCGACCGGTCACGGTGCTCGACCTCGCCGAGCTCGGTCTCGGACCCGTCGACCACGACGTCCAACGCGTGGTGGAGATTGTGGAGGCACCGGGTCGCGCGGCGGGCGAGAAGATTGTCGACGAGGGACAGGGGGCCGCCGCAATTGCGGCGTACCTCGAGTCCATCAAGGTTCTCTAGGGGGTATTCGTGTCAACGGTCTGGGTAGTAGTAGAACCCTCGGAGGAGGGTTGGAGTGAGAGCGCGGGAGAGCTCGTAACCCTCGCTCGATCTCTCGGAGACGTGGTGCGGCTCGTGACGTGGTCGAGCCCCTTTGATTCGCTGGAGGCTGGTCGCTACGGGGCAACTCTCCAGTACGTGGTAGCCCACGACGAGTCGCGCCTCGTCGCCGACGTCGTCGTCGGAGCATTGGACGAGCTCTCCGCGCGCGAGGGCTCACCCGACGCCGTCGTGCTGAGTTCCACGTACGACAGTCGCGACATCGCCGGTCGGCTGTCGGTGCGCTGGAGTCGGACGGTCGTCGCTAACGTGGTCGGCCTTCGTCACCTGGACGGCGACGGGTGGGAGAGTGAGCACCTGGTCGCGGGAGGGGCGAGAATTGCGCACACTCGGGTGCAGTCGGCGGCTCTCTTCATCGTCCGGCCGAAATCTGTCACTCCGTCGACGATCGACGCCGGGCCGGTGGAGTCCGTTGACGTCCCCGCGGGTTCAGCAACGTCGTCGGCTCGAGTTCTCTCCCGAATGGTCGAGGAACGTGAGGGGCCGGACCTCGAGTCCGCACCCGTGGTCGTCTCGGGAGGGCGTGGACTCGGCAGCGCCGAGCGTTACCAGTGGGTGGACGAGCTCGCTCGCCTACTCGGTGGCGCGGGCGGAGCGTCGCGGGCCATTGTGGACGCCGGATGGGTTCCCTACTCCCGCCAGGTCGGTCAGACCGGTAAGACGGTGGCGCCGACCGTGTACGTGGCGTGCGGAATCTCGGGGGCGACGCAACACCTCGTCGGCATGAAGGGTTCGTCTCATATTGTGGCGATTAACAAGGACCCTGATGCGCCGATTTTTCAAGTGGCCGACTTCGGGGTCGTGGGGGATGTCACGACGATTCTTCCCCAACTTATCGATCTCGTTCGCGCTCGTCGAGGCTCGTAATTGACGTGGTACCCCGCAGCGCGGGCGTAACTCCGTAGGCTAGTTCCAGCATGTCGAGACCCGTCCTTCCCCGCGTTGGTCGAATGTGGACGCTCCTGACCGTGAGCGTGACTCAAATGATGGTGGCGCTCGACGCCACCATCATGTCGATCGCGATTCCTCGAGCCCAACGAGACCTCGGATTCTCGACGAGTAATCGCCAGTGGTTGATTACGGCCTACGTCTTGGCCTTCGGTGGTCTGGTCTTCGTCGGAGGTCGGGTGGGGGATCGGTGGGGTCACCGACGAACGCTCATGATCGGACTCGCGGGATTCGCAGTGGCCTCGGGACTAGGGGGAGTAGCGCACTCATTGTCTCAGTTGATCACCGCTCGCGCTCTCCAGGGGGCGTCGGGGGCCCTGTGCGCCCCCGCGGCCCTGGCCCTGCTCTCGCTGCGTTTCGACGAACCTCGAGAGAGGGCGCGCGCGTTCGCCCTCTTTGGGGCAATCGGCGCTTCCGGGACGGCGGTGGGTCTCTTGCTCGGGGCCGCCTTAACGCAGTGGGCGTCGTGGCGCTGGTGTCTCGACGTCAACATCGTGCTGGCTCTCGCCGCCCTCCTCGGAGCTCTCCGGACTCCGGCAACCCCCTCATCGAACGCGACGCGAGGATTTGATCCGGTGGGTGCGGTTCTCTCGGGGGCGGGCTGGTTCGGTGTGGTCTACGGTCTCGCCCACGGGGTTCACTCCTCGTGGACAGATCGCGGAACCTGGCTTCCCCTCACGGCCGGACTGATGTTCGAAGTGTGGTTCGTTCTCCTGGAGCGAGGTCGAGTCGACGCCCTCGTGCCCCTGCGCCTAGTGACTGAACGCACCCGGCTCGGTTCGCTCGCGGCTCTCTTTCTCGCCGCCGCCGCCTTTTTCGGGGTCTCACTCTTTCTCGCGGTCTATCTCCAGTCGACGCTCGGATACACCCCGATTCGTACCGGTGTGATGTTTCTTCCGCTGATCGTCGGAATTGCGGTGTCGGCATCGGGGGCCTCGGCGCGTCTCTGGTCGGTGGTCGGACCTCGACCCCTCGTTCCCGTGGGAATGCTCCTCGCCGTGATGGGTAGCGTCCTCTTTACTCGTTTGCCGGCTCACCCCAACTACTGGGGATCGGTCTTTCCTGGTCTCGTTCTCGTCGGACTGGGCCTCGGGCTCATCGTCGCACCGGCGAGTGCCTCGGCCACGGCCGCCCTGCACTCCCGCGACGCGGGGGCGGCGTCCGCGCTCGTCAACGCCGCTCAACAGATTGGTGCGTCGGTGGGACTGGCTCTCCTCAATACGATCGCGGTGGAGAGCACGACGCGAGCTCAAAACTCCGGCGCCTCTTCGGGACTGGCGACTCTGCACGGCTACTCGGTGGGTTTCTGGTGGGCGGCCGGCCTCTTTGGCTTAGGGGCGATCTTCTCTCTCGCGACGCTCGAGTCGGGTTCTCCCCGTACCTTGGTGAGCTCGAGAGCCTAGATCAGTGGCCAGGGGTAGGGGGGCCAGTCGCGGTCCTCGTCGGGGGCCGGCAGGACGCCGGAACGAACGAGGTGGTCGGCTCGCGCTCGAGTAGCGGCGATCTCCGAAGGATCGAGCCACTGGCCGAGGTCGCCGACGTGACCAGCCGCTAGCTGTTCGAGGGGTTCGACCAGGAGTTCGGGAATTGGAGTGTCGAGGTAGTCCCAAATAACGGTGCGCAGTTTTTCCTCGGCGTGGAAGCAGAGTCCGTTGTCGATCGCCCAACACCGCGCCCCGTCGAAGATGACGTGGCCGGCTTTGCGGTCGGCGTTGTTCGCCACGACGTCAAAGACGGCGAGTGCTTGAAGCCACTCTTCGAGTTCCGGGTGTTCACGCAGGGTGAAGTAGTGGTCGTCGGTGGCGTCGTTGATCCACCACTGAAGGGACCCGGGTCCAAACGGTAGGTCGTCGCGCCCCACGGTGACCGGAACCGCGTCGAGCCCGAAAATCTGGTCGAGCGCGTAGGCGGCGACCTCTCGGCGCCAGAGACCGTCGGGGAAGTCCCACAAGGGGCGTTCACCCATCTCCGCCTTGTAGCAAGCGAGCACCGAGTCTCCGGCCCCGGAGACGTTCACGAGGAGGGCCTGATTAGAGGAGTAGGGGACCCGTCCGACGACGGTGACCTCTCCCACTGAGAGCAGCTCCACGAGAGCCGATTTATCCATGTCAGCGAACGGGGGCGCGGTGTCCGTTCGTGCGGGGACAGTCGTGGCCCCGGGGATCGAGCGGGCCTCCGCACAGGGGACAGGGAGCTCGTCCGGCCTCGACGAGGCGGGTGATGGCGATGGCGAGGGCGCCCGCCCACTCCCGCGTGAGCTGGACGGTTGCCCCGTCGCCGTCTTCGACTCCTCCGAGAGTCATCTCTACGCTCCCCTCCGCTGCGTGAAGGGCGAGGGTTATCTCGCCGACCACGAAATCGGGTTCGTACTCACTTTCGAGGGTGAGATCATCGGGGAGGTGCCCGGGGCGACCAAGGTCGTCGAGTACCGCCCCAATCCACTCGGCCACGGCGGCGAGCTGCTGTTTCTCCACCTTCATGACGACGAGTCGACGCCCCTCGCGAACTTGGAGGAGAAAGAGGCGGCTGCCCACGACTCCGCGGGCTCCGACCATCACGCGATCGGGTTGAGCAAAGGAGTGAATCACGAAGGAACCAGTTCTGTGAGAGAGGAGGTGGAGTTCACGCCCAGGACGAGGGGGCCGGCGGCACCGAGCAAGAGCGCGCTGACCGAACAGGTTGAAATAACGGTGCGCTGGAAGAGGTCGAGGGGAGTACCCTGGGCCAACGTGACTGCCGCCTTTATTGGATCGGCGTGGGAGACACAGACGATGGTCTCTCCGGGGTGACGAGCGGTGAGATCGAGCAGGGTCGTCCAGATTCGCGTCTGCATCTCGACGAAAGACTCGCCGCCGGGAAAGCGAAACGTACTCGGCGAATGCTGTACGAGCGCCCACTCGCGGCGCCGACGAAGAGATCCGAGGGTCTGACCCGTCCACTCCCCGAAGTCACACTCCAAGAGACCCCGTGTGACGCGGGGCTTGAGCCCGAGGGTTCGAGCGAGTGGCGCGGCCGTCTCGCGGGCCCGCTCGAGGGGCGAGACGTAGAGGGCACTCGGAGTCCGGGGGAGTTCGGCGATGCGCTGGGCGACTCGCTCGGCCTGTTCGCGGCCCCGCTCGGAGAGGTGGAGTCCCGGAGCGCGTCCGGGCAGGACCTTGCCGGTCGTCGTCGTCTCGCCGTGTCGAACGAGGAGGAGGGTGGTGGGTTGAACAGCCACGGGGCCAGATTAGGAGGCGCTCAAGGGGAGACGACGCGGTCCGGGAACCGCGGTCTCGGGCCAGCGCTTGCGCGACAGCCGGGCCAACTTGTGTAAGAGCGCGACGGCGCCCGGATCGTCGTCACCGGGGCGGACCTCGATGACGCCATCGCGACGGAGGGACTCCACGAGTTCGCGTCCGAGGTCGGTGCGCACGATCACGAGTGTCCAGTCACTGTAGGCCCCGATACCTCCGGCCGAAATGTCGGCGTGCTCGGCGGCGAAGTCGGGGCAGTGCGTGCAGCCTTCGCGGGTGAACGCGTGGGCCCCCTTCAAGGGGATCTCGTGATACTCCCCGTCGTGCGTCCAAATCTGGAACAAGCCCTTGATATTGATCTTTGCGATATCTCGTCGAGCGATGCCGTACTCGGCCTCAAAGTACTCCTCGAAGAGCGAGTCGTCGAAGGTCTTCGAGCAGAGAAGGCCCACCGTGAGCGAGAGTCGTCGAGCAATCTTGCCGGCCTTACGACTCTGCATGGCCCCCGGGGCCGACACCATGCAGCCGGTACCGACGAGGGCAATCTTTTCGGCCCCTCGACTCACCGCGTCGGGGTAGGCCAACAAGTTGGCGCTGTAGGTGTAGCGCGACTGGGCACTCGCGAGGATCTCGTCACGGGTACTGGCGACGCGGGGTTCCGCTCGCCACGTCGAGCCGTCACCCTCGAGGCCACTGACGAGGGCGGCGTCAATCAGATCGTGTTCGAGGGCGTAGATCAAGAGTGCCGAGACGAAACCACCGTCTTGTCCTTGGGCGCGCACGGTCTCTTCAGTGGCTCTCGCGAGCACGACGTCACCAATTCCGTAGACCTCGTCGTCTTCTCGTTCGCGGCCGAAGCGATGAACGTCGATTTCGCTCTCCCAGTTGCGAAACCGGGGACAGGCGCGAGTGCACATGGTGCAGCCCTTCTCCCCGTGCGTACAGTTCTCGGCGTCACCGTCCACGTCCAGGTGAAAGGGCTTGTACGCCCCCTCGGCGGTGGTGTAGTCAAGGACGTCGTGGGGGCACGCGACGACGCACGCCGCGCACCCGGTGCACAGTCCGGAGGTCACGACTTCGTGAAAAAGTTCGGTCCACTGGGGTTTTTCAAGGGCCATGACTCAACTCTAGTGAGGGCTCGCGGAGCGATAGTCTGCCCCGGTGCCTGAAGTGCTCGAAGTCGAGTCCTACCGAGTCCTCGCTGACTCGGTCGTGGGATCACGAGTGCGCCGGGGCTTCGCAGACGGTTACGCCGCCAAGGGTCTCCACTCTGCGCAGGCGTGGTCGGACGCGGTGCGGGGACGACACATCACCGGTACGGGGCGTCAAGGCAAGCTCCTGTGGCTCGAGACCGACGGGCCCCGATTGGGCTGGCGTTTCGGGATGACCGGCGTCCTACTCGTGGATTCGACGGCGGGAATCGAGGGTCTCTTCTACGGACCCCACACCTTTCGAGAGGACTGGATTCGGGCCGGCCTCGAACTAGAAGACGGTCGACGTCTCGTGCTCCACGACCCGCGACGACTCGCCCGAGTCTTGCTCGACCCCGATCTCGACGATCTCGGGCCGGACGTGTTGACAGTGACTCGGGCGCAGTTCGCTCGCTCCCTTCGAGTCGAACGGGGGGAGGGTCCGGCCGTTAAAGCCCGTCTGCTCGACCAGTCGCACCTCGCGGGGGTCGGGAATTTACTCGGGGACGAGGCCCTCTTTCGCGCGTGTCTCGATCCTCGCACGCCGGTCGGCCGTCTCGACGAGGAGACTCAGAACCGCCTGTGGCGCAGTCTGCGCGCGACGGTGCGCACTCTCGGTCGACGCGGGGGGTCCCACACTGGTGATCACATGCCGGGGCGGATTCCGGGGGGTGTCTGCCCGCGCGACGGAGCCCCGATGCGAGTCGAGACCATCGGGGGGCGCACGACCTACTGGTGTTCTCGTCACCAAACCTAAGAATTCCTGCGAAGCCCCGGCCCCGGGCCGCCCGGCGCCACGCCAGCGGCAAGAATGGGGGGATGTCCTCGTTTATTCAGCACTACGGCTACTGGGCGCTCTTTTTGCTCGCCGCCGCCGAGTCGGCGCTGGTGCCGATTCCTTCGGAAGTCACCTTCGGCTTCGCCGGGGCTTACTCGACCACTGCGGTGGCGGGGGCGGCTCACTTCTCACTGGTGTGGGTCATCGTGATCGGAACGGTCGGTTCAGTCGTGGGCTCCATCGTCGCCTACGAGGTGGGCCGCTACCTCGGACGACCCATCGTGGATCGCTACGGCAAGTGGATTCTCCTGACCCACCACGACCTCGACGTCGCCGAGCGGTGGTTCAATCGATTCGGTGATATCTCGGTCTTAATCGGGCGCTTCATGCCCGTCGTGCGCACCGTGATCTCGTTACCCGCGGGACTCGCCGAGATGAGCCGCCGACACTTCTTCTGGATGACCCTCGTGGGCTCGGCCGGTTGGGTCGCCCTGCTGGCGGGTCTGGGATATAGCGCCGGGGGTAGTTGGGGCAAGATCAGCCACGACGTCCACGTCTTTCAAACCCCGATCATTGTGATCATCGTCTTGCTGATCGCCGCATTCTTCTGGCACCGCATCCGCACGATTCGTCGCCACGGCGGCTCCACCGGCCCCGACGCGAGTTCTCGTCCGGGGACGAGTCGGGGTAAGCACTCTCGCTAGTCGGCTAGTTCCTTCATGATTCGGGCGACGTGCCCGGTAGCGCGCACGTTGTAGAAAGCCTTCTCCACTATCCCGGTGGGTGAGATGAGGAAGGTGGATCGAATTACTCCGGTCACTCGCTTGCCGTACATCATCTTCTCGCCGTAGGCCCCGTAGGCCTCCATGACGACGCGCTCCGGGTCGCTCAAGAGGGTGAATCCCAGGTGGTACTTCTCACGAAACGCGGTGTGGCTCTCGGAGCTGTCGGGGGAGATACCGACGACCCGCACGCGCATCGCGTTCAACGCCGCGAGTTCGTCGTTGAACCCGCACGCCTGCGCAGTGCAGCCCGGCGTGTCGTCCTGGGGGTAGAAGTACACCAGCGTCCGCTGTCCGGCCAGATCGGCCAGGCTCACCGCGTGACCTGACTGGTCCATCAGTGAAAAGTCGGGGGCCGCGTCGCCCTCTTGAAGTCGAGACATCGATCACCTCGTCGTGAAGTTCGCTGGGAAGACCATAGACTAGGCCTCGCAGCCCGAGAGTGGCTGGGGCCCCTGCATACTTCCTTGATGGTTCTGGGTCCGGCCGGAAATGACTGCGATCATGAATCCCACTACCGCCGAGGCGGCTGAGTCGTACGACTCTCAGCAAACTTTTCGCGACTTGGGGGTCCGTGAGGACCTGTGTGAGGTCCTCGCATCCCAGGGCATCATGACGGCGTTCGCCATTCAGGCGATGACGATTCACGACGCCCTCGCGGGGCGAGACGTCTGCGGAAAGGCGAAGACGGGGTCGGGTAAGACGCTCGGATTCGGTCTGCCGATGCTCCAGCGGATCGCTGAAGGCGACCGGGGTTCCTCCGGCGGTCCGGCGTCTCCGCGGGGGCTGGTGCTGGTGCCCACCCGGGAACTGGCCGTTCAAGTCTTCGACGTTCTCGCTCCCCTGGGGCGTGCCTTGGGGCTCCACGTGAACGCCGTGTACGGCGGCGCGGATATGGAGAAGCAGATTAAGTCGCTGCGCAGTGGCTCCGACGTCATCATCGCGACGCCCGGCCGGCTGATTGACCTCGGCGACCGTGGGGAGGTGTCGGTCACGAGCCTGAACGTCCTCGTCCTCGACGAGGCCGACCGTATGGCCGACATGGGATTTATGCCCCAAGTGGAGTGGGTGCTTCGTCGGATCGCCGAACGGCCCCACCAGACCCTGCTCTTCTCGGCGACGCTCGACGGAGCGGTCGACCGCCTCGTACAGCGCTACCTCACCGACCCGGTCTTTCACGAAGTGGAGTCGAGTACTCAGACGGTGAACGCGATGGTTCACCACTTCTTGCAGGTTCACCAAATGGACCGGGTAAAAGTTCTCGCCACCATTTGCCAGTCGATGGAAAAGACCATCATCTTTTGCCGCACGAAGCGGGGGGCTGATCGGTTAGTCGAGCAGTTGACGAAGGAGGGAGTGACCTGCGGGGCCATCCACGGTGATCTTCGTCAGTCCCAGCGCGAGAAAACTCTGGCCGATTTTGGGGCGGACAAGTTGCGCGTGCTGGTCGCCACCGACGTCGCCGCGCGTGGTCTGCACATTGACGGGGTGGACTGCGTCATTCACTTCGATCCGCCGGAAGACCAGAAGGCCTACCTCCACCGCTCGGGTCGTACGGCGCGCGCCGGATCTACCGGGGTTGTGGTCTCGCTGCTGCTCTGGAACCAGGTCATCGAGGCCGAAATCATTATGAAGCGACTGGGGCTGAAGCGTCCCATCGTCGAGACTTTTTCTAACAACCCCCACTTGCGAGACCTCGCGGCGTGGGATCCGACGAAGGAGACGACGGGTGAGTGACGTAGAGCTCTACGAGGCGCGCCCGGAGCTGCGCCGAGCCCTGGCCGTGGTGGCCCACCCCGACGATATTGACTTCGGCATGGCGGGAACGATCGCCCGTCTGACCAGTGACGGCGTCGAGGTGTCGTACTGCCTCGTGACCTCCGGGGACGCTGGCGGAGACTCCTCCACTCTCAACTACGAAGAGCGGGCCCGGCTGCGCGAGAGCGAGCAGGGGGCCGCCGCCGCCGAGGTGGGAGTTCGAGATCTCTCATTTCTCAAGTACCCCGACGGCCGAGTCGAGGTGACCCTCGACCTACGACGGGATATTGCTCGCGTGATTCGCCGCTGGCGACCCGACCTCGTTCTCACGCAGAACCCCGAACGTAACTGGGAGCGGATCTTTGCGTCCCACCCCGACCACACGGCGGCGGGTGAGGCGACGCTTCGTGCCGTCTACCCCGACGCTCGTAACCCGCACGCCTTTCCTGAACTGCTGAGTGAGGGGCTCGAACCCCACGTGGTGCCCGAAGTGTGGGTCGGGGGGAGCGTCAACGGATTCGCGGTCGATATCACCGACACCATCGATCGAAAAATCGCCGCTCTGCGCCGCCACGAGTCTCAAGTCAGTGGGCGAGACGATCTCGAAGAGATGGTGCGTGGCTGGGCCGCCGCCACTGGTGAACTCGCGGGGCTCGCCCCGGGACGCTTCGCCGAAGGTTTTCGTCGGGTCATCACGGCCTAGACCCCCGCGGGGGGGTGGTCGGTTCTAGGGTGGACTCGTGAGTCCCACCAGGGAGCGGGCCCCCATGGCCGCGCGTACTCGTCGAGGCGAGATCGGACGCCTGCTCGACGGAGTCACGCGGGCCAACGCCCTCCCCCAGATTGTGGCGGGCGTGGCCCTCGTGGCGATCGCGATACCTGAACAGATCGCCACCGCGCAACTCGCCGACGTGCCCTCCTACGTCGGGCTCGTGTCCTTCATTGTTGCGACCATTGCCTTCGTCGTCGCCGGAAGTCACCCCCTCGTCTCGGTGGGGGCCGATTCGACCATCGCCCCACTCTTCGTCGTCGCTCTCGTGCGCTTGGCGGCCCCCCAGTCGAGCGACTACCTCGCTCTCGTCGCGGCGACGGCCGTGGTCACGGGAGTCCTCCTTATCGTGATCGGCTGGTTGAAGTGGGGTTGGCTGGCCGACCTGCTCTCACTGCCGATCGTGTCGGGGTTCATGGCCGGTATCGGCGTCATCATCATTGTTCACCAGTTGGCCCACCTCTCGGGTGTGAGTTCGGGGGGCGCGTCGGTGCTAGCCCGGCTCTCCCAGTGGGCTCACCAGTGGTCTCATTTCAATGGCTGGTCCCTCGGCCTCGGCGTCGCCACGGTGGCTCTTATGGTGATGGGAGAGAAGTGGAACCCCCGTCTGCCCTGGGCGCTCGTGGCGGTGGTGGGGGGAGCCGTGGTCACCTCGATGAGTGGCCTCACCCATCGGGGCGTGGAGACTCTGGGCACGGTGAGCGTCGGGTTCATCGCCTGGCGGTTCAACCATCTTCACGCGAGCGATCTCGGGGTGGTCTTTGTCACCTCCCTCACCCTGGTCATCGTCATCATGAGTCAGACGGGGGCGACCGCTCGTACCACCGCCGACGAGTTGGGAATTGCTGACGACATCAGTCGGGACTTTTGGGGAGTGGGCTGGTCCAACCTCGTGGCGGGCCTCGCCGGAACGATTCCGGTGGACGCCTCTCCCGCTCGAACCAGTGTCACTATTCTCGCCGGGGGTCGTACCAAGCTTCCGGGCCTGGTCGCCGCCCTCCTCGCTCTCGCCGTACTGCCTGCGGTGAGTATCGTGCGACTCGTTCCCCTGGCGTCACTCGCGGGAGTTCTGGTCTTCGTGGCGGCCCGACTCATCAAGATCGGCCAGTTTCGGGCTATTTGGCGGGTGAGTCGGGTCGAGGCGGCCCTCGCCGTCGTGGCGACCGTGGGCGTAATCGGCTGGGGGGTCGAGGTGGGCCTCGGGGTGTCGGTGGCTCTCGCGATCGGGGCCCAGACGTGGCGTTCGGCTCGACCGCACGTCGTAGAGATGGGACGTCGACCGGACAGCACCTCCTGGGAGCCCCTTTCAGTGAGCGGAGCGACGCGAGTGGATCACGTCTCGGTGTTGCTCTTCGACCACGACCTCTTTTTCGCGAACGCGAGTCAGTTCCGCCGTCTCATCCACGAGATGATGCGCCGGCTACCAGATACTCGTCACGTGGTGATCGACGCGGCGGCGATGGCCGACATCGACTTCACCGGACTACGTATTCTCCAAGAGGTCTCGGACGATCTCGCCCACGAGTCCGTCTCGTTAAGTTTGGCTCGTCCGAGTGCGGAGGTGGCTCACCGAGTGCGCAACCAAAAGACCCTGTCCTCGATATCTCTCTACAACTCGGTGGACGAAGCGGTCGCCGCGGTGGCGGACTAGGCCCGCGCCAACTGTCGCAAGACGAAGTTCAGCACTCCTCCGTGGCGGAAGTACTCCGCCTCGGTGGGGGTGTCGATACGAAGCCGTGCGTCGAACTCGTGGACCTCGCCGGACACTCGGGTGGCTCGCACGCGCACCCGAGCCACGACCTCACCTCGATTGAGGGCCTCGAGGCCCTCCACGTCGAAGACTTCCGTTCCGTCCAACTCGTGGCTACTCGCCGACTCACCGGGTAGGAACTGGAGAGGTAGTACTCCCATCCCCACGAGGTTGGAGCGGTGAATGCGCTCGTAACTCTCCGCGAGTACCGCCGAGACGCCGAGGAGTTTGGTCCCCTTGGCCGCCCAGTCTCGGCTCGAACCCGATCCGTACTCCTTACCGGCGAGGATAAGCAGCGGGGTACCCTCCTCCTCGTAGGCCTTGGCGGCGTCGAAAATCGACATCGACTGTCCTTCGGGGAACTTCAGAGTAACTCCCCCTTCGGTGCCCGGAGCGACCTGGTTACGCAGACGGATATTGGCGAAAGTGCCGCGGACCATGACCTCAAAGTTGCCTCGACGAGCTCCGTAAGAGTTGAAGTCCTGAGTGGTGACGCCTCCGTCGATGAGGTACTGACCGGCGGGAGTCGTCGCACGAATGTTTCCCGCGGGAGAGATGTGGTCGGTGGTGACTGAGTCGGCCAACTTCGCGAGGACTCGAGCACCGGTGACGTCACTCACGACACCCGGCTCCATCGTCATCCCATCAAAGAAGGGAGCTCGCTTGACGTAGGTCGACGCCGGCTGCCAGTCGTAGGTGGTGGCGTCGGTGGCGGGAATCTCTCGCCACCGTTCGTCTCCCGAAAAAGCGCTCGCGTAGCGGGTCTCGAACATCTCGGGCGTGATCGAGGCACGCACCGCTTCGGCGACCTCCTGGTCACTCGGCCAAATATCGGCGAGGTACACCGGGGTACCGTCCGAGCCCGTCCCGAGGGGTTCTGTGGTGAGATCGATATCGACCGTTCCGGTCAGCGCGAAGGCCACGACCAGCGGGGGCGAGGCGAGGAAGTTCTGCTTCACGTCCGGGTGAATACGTCCCTCGAAGTTACGGTTCCCCGAGAGAACCGAGACGACGGAGAGGTCGTGTTCATTGACGGCCTCGGAGACTCCGTGGAGGAGAGGCCCGGTGTTACCGATGCAGGTCGTGCAGCCGTAGCCGGCCAAGTAGAACCCGAGAGCGTCGAGAGCGTCCACCAGTCCGGCCCGCTCCAGGTAGTCCATGACGACCCGAGATCCCGGAGCGAGAGATGTCTTCACCCAGGGCTTCGTCGTCAGGCCCCGGGCAATCGCCTTCTTGGCGACGAGTCCGGCGGCGACGAGGACCGAGGGGTTAGAGGTGTTCGTGCACGAGGTGATGGCGGCGACCGTGACGGCGCCGTCGCGCAGAGTCTCGGCCGCGTCCAGTCCGGCGACCTCCTTGACCTCTCGGCCGAGGGCGGCGTGGAACGCGTCACGTACTCCGCCTAACTCCACGCGGTCTTGGGGGCGCTTCGGTCCGGCCATTGAGGGTCCCACGCTCGACAGGTCCAGTTCGACGATCTCGGAGAACACCGGCTCGGGTGACTCGGGCGTGTGCCATAGTCCCTGCGCCTTGGCGTAGGCCTCGACCAGTTCGAGCTGCTCAGAGGGACGACCGGTGAAGGCCAGGTAGTTGATCGTGACGTGGTCGATCGGGAAGATGGTGCAGGTAGCTCCAAACTCGGGAGTCATGTTGGCGATAGTCGCCCGAGTCTCGAGGGAGAGTGCTCCCACTCCGGGTCCGAATGCCTCGACGAACTTTCCGACGACTCCGCGTTGACGCAGCAACTGGGTAATGGTCAAAACGACGTCGGTGGCCGTGACCCCTTCGCGGGGCGAACCCGACAGGCGTAGGCCGACGACGGGGGGAATCAGCATCGACGTGGGCTGACCGAGCATCGCCGCTTCGGCTTCGATCCCTCCCACTCCCCACCCGAGAACTCCGAGACCGTTCACCATCGTGGTGTGCGAGTCGGTGCCCACGACCGTGTCCGGGTAGGCCTCGCCCTCGTGATCGAAGACAACTCGGGCGAGGTGTTCCAAGTTGACTTGGTGGCAGATCCCCATGCCCGGAGGCACCACTCGGAACTGGCTGAAGGAGTTCTGAGCCCACTTAAGGAAGGTGTAGCGCTCGAGGTTGCGCTGGTACTCGACGGTGACGTTCTCCTCGTAACTCTCCGGAGTCCCGGTCCGCTCGAGAATGATCGAGTGGTCGATCACGAGTTCGACCGGGACGAGGGGGTTAATTTTTGCCGGGTCGCCCCCCAACTTGATGATGGCGTCACGCAACGAGGCGAGATCGACGACCGCGGGAACTCCGGTGAAGTCCTGCATCAGGACTCGTTCGGGGGTAAAGGCAATCTCGTGGGCGTCGTCCCCCGCGGCTTCGCCGTGGCGGTCCGGACTGTCGGCCCAGCGGGCCACGGCCTCAATGTCGGCGGCATTGACCTTGACGCCGTCTTCGTGGCGCAAGAGGTTCTCGAGGAGAATCTTGATGGCGAAAGGGAGCCGGTCCACTCCGTAGTCGAGGAGTCGGGGAGTGCGCAACGAGAAGTACGTCACGTTGCGTGAACCAACACTCAGTGTGCTGCGGGAACCGTAGGAGTTGAGGGAGCCAGTCATGCCCTCTATTCTGCCCCCAATGCGCGCCGCGCGTCGGCGTAAGCCCCGGGGTGGGAGACTGAGGGGGTGAGTTCCCTCTACCACACACTCGAGACCCGATTGCGCCAGGCTTTCGACGCGCTCAGCCCCGGGGCCGATCCGGTCCTTCGCCCCTCCGAACGCGCGGACTTTCAAGCGAACGGAGCCCTCGGCCTGGCGAAGGTGCTCGGACAATCGCCTCGAGAGGTCGCGTCCCTGGTGGTGGCCACTCTTGATATCAGTGATCTGGGTGAAATCGAGATTGCCGGACCGGGGTTCATCAATATCCGAGTCGACGCCGCCGTGATGGGAGAGCGTCTCCGACTCCTGCTCGACGACGAGCGGCTGGGCAGTGCGCCTCGAGAACCTCGTCGAGTCGTGATTGACTACTCCGCGCCCAATGTCGCCAAGGAGATGCACGTGGGCCACCTTCGCAGCACCGTGATCGGTGACTGTCTCGCTCGGGTCCACCGCTTCGTTGGTGACACGGTCATCGCCCGAAATCACGTGGGTGACTGGGGGACACCCTTTGGCATGTTGATTGAACACCTGATTGATCTCGGTGAGGCCGACGCGATCGCGTCCCTCTCGGTGGGAGATCTGGACTCCTTCTACCGGGCTGCTCGCTTCAAGTTCGAAGGAGACGAGACTTTTCGGGAGCGCAGTCGGGCCCGGGTGGTCGCCCTCCAGGGTGGGGACCCCGAGACCCGGCGGTTGTGGCAACTTCTGGTGGACCAGTCGGTCGCCTACTTCAGTGAGGTCTACGCCGCTCTCGACGTACTGCTCACCCCGCAAGACGTCGTGGGAGAGTCCTCCTACAACGATCAACTCGAAGCGGTCGTGGAGGACCTTGATCGCCAGGGTCTTTTGGTAGAGAGTCACGGGGCCCAGTGCGTCTTCCCGCCCGGCTTTGCCGGGCGCGACGGTGAGCCCCAACCCCTGATCGTACGTAAGAGTGATGAAGGGTTCGGATACGCCGCAACGGATTTGGCCGCGGTGCGCGACCGAGTGTCTCGCCTCGGCGCGAACGAGATCTACTACGTGGTGGGGGCCCCTCAGGTCCAGCACTTTCAGATGATCTTCGCGGTGGCCCGGTTGGCCGGATGGCTCCCGGACTCGGTGCACTGTGAACACGTGGCCTTCGGCAGTGTGCTCGGCCCGGATCGCAAGATGTTCAAGACCCGTTCCGGCGAGACCATCAAACTGAGTGCGTTACTCGAGGACGCCACCGATCGGGCCCGCACGGAGTTGGCCCAACGCCGTCCCGAGCAATCCTCCACGGAGCGCGAGGCGCTCGCGCGAGACGTGGCCCGCGCCGCCATCAAGTACGCCGATCTCTCGACGGACCGTCAGCGAGACTACGTCTTTGACCTCGACCGGATGATCTCGGCCGAGGGAGACACCGGACCGTATCTGCAGTACGCTCACGCACGGATTCGCGCGGTGTTTCGTCGCGCTGGTCAAGAGGTTCCGAGGGGAGTAACCCCGACCATCGCCGAACCGGCCGAGCGGGCACTGGCTCTCGGAATCCTCGCCTGGCCCGACGCCGTCAGCGCGGCCCTCTCGAGCTCGCAACCCCACCGGCTCTGCGGTTACCTCTTCGACCTAGCCCAGCGCTTCAGCACCTTCTACGAGGAGTGTCCGGTTCTCAGTGCGCCCGACGATATTCGAGACTCTCGCTTGGTGATTATTGAGTTGACGGCCCGGATTCTGGCGCTCGGACTGTCACTCCTCGGAATCGCCGCTCCCGAGCAAATGTAGGACACAAAAGGTCCTCCTCCTGATACCCTAAGGGGTATGACTACTAAAAAGGCTCTGAACACCGCCGTGTACACGGCGTCGTTGGCCGACGACGAGCAAATGGTGGCGTTGATTAAACGCGTCAAGCGGGCCAGTGGTCAGTTAAACGCTGTCGTGCGAATGCTCGAAGAGGGCCGTCCCTGCCCCGACGTCGTCACCCAGATGTCGGCCGTGTCGAAAGCGGTGCACACCGCCGCTTTCACCCTGATTGCGTCGAAACTGCAAGAGTGTCTGAGCGACCCCAACGAACACCACGCCGAAGCCACGCAGCAACTGCAAAAGTTGTTCTTGCAACTGGCCTGAGCACCGAGAGAAAGAGAGACACCGTGTGTCAGCGAGTGACGTGCCCCCAGTGCGACAAGGCCACCTGGGCGGGATGCGGACAACACATTGAGGAGGCTCTGGCGGGCGTACCCACTGAGGAGCGTTGCGCCGGACACGACGTTGACGTGGCGCTCGCGTGAACGCAGCTGATCAGTGGGCGAAGGACCTCGCCGCCTGGGCGATTCCGGACGACATTATGGCCCAGGCTCCGGAGAGCCCCTGGATTCATCCGGCGGTCCTGTTTCAAATCCCGGACACGATTCCTGACTCCATTTCGCACCAGCGAGCGCGAGAGGTTCTCGGTCCGGACTCTTCGGTGCTCGACGTCGGGTGTGGTGGTGGAATCGCCGCGTTCGCGCTGACGCCCCCCGTCACGTACGTCGTTGGTGTCGATCACCAGGCCGAGATGCTCGAGATGTTCACCCGTAACGCCGCGGAGCGGGGGTTACGTAGCGACGTCGTGGAAGGGTTCTTTCCCGCCGTGGCTGATTGCGTGCCCGAGACTGACGTCGTGGTGAGCCACCACGTGGCCTACAACGTCGCCGATATCGATCCCTTCGTGCGGGCCCTCAGTCAAAAAGCCCGCCGACGGGTGGTTATCGAGATGCCGCAGTCTCACCCCCTCGCCTCGATGGGGCCGGCGTGGCGCCACTTTTGGGATCTCGAGCGACCGAGTGGACCCCACCCGGAAGACTTCGTACAGGTGGTGCGCGACGCGGGCTTTTCTCCCCAGCTGGAGTTATTCGACGGGGCGATGCGTCGCGAGCAGACCCCCGAGCAGGCCGCCCACTTCATGAGGATTCGACTGTGCTTGCCCGCCTCGCGCGAGGGTGAGGTCGGGGAGTTCTTGGCGAGCCAACCCCCGGTGACGTCCGCACTCGCGTGTGTCTGGTGGGATCTCTAGGCCCTCGTCACTCGGTGATAGGGTGAAGGCGCCTCGCGCCAGCGAAGTCGGTGAGATTCCGACGCTGTCCCGCAACTGTAACGAGGGTTCATTCCCTCGAGAGCCAGGTCGCCTGACGCAGGTGTAGTTCCCAGATCAGCTCTCGAGGTATGGAGCGGTCGGTCGGATGTCCATCCGTCGTCCTTTCTTTGCTTCGACGGACCCTCAAGGAGACATCCCATGTTGCGCTTCGTGCGTCTCACCGGTCTCTTCGTGGTGACGTCGCTGGTGGTCCCCCTGGGGGTCGCCACGGTGTCGTCCGCGAAGGTTACGGCCTCGCCCTGCATTATCTCCCTCTCGCCGACGGCGACCGAGACCCTCTTCGCCATCGGCGCGGGATCTCAGGTCAAGGCCGTCGACACTGACTCCAATTTCCCGACGCGCGGCTTACCGCACACCAGGATCAACGCCTTCAGCCCGAGTGTCGAAGGGGTGCTCGCCGCCTGTGGCACGAAGGGCGTGAAGCCGTCGCTCGTGGTGATCTCGTACGACGCCAACTCCATCGCCGAGAAGTTGAAAGCTGTGGGAGTGCCGGTGCTGAACCAGTCGGCGCCGAACACCCTCGCCGGGGCGTACGCACAGATTGACGCTCTCGGGGTCGCGACGGGGCACAGTGCGCAGGCTCGCTCCCTGGTCGCGTCGATGACCCGCTCCATCCACGCGTCTATCGCCTCGGTTCCCCGTCACCCGGGGCGCTCTCCGCGCGTCTACTACGAACTCGATCCCACGCTCTACTCGCTCACGAGTTCGACCTTTGTTGGTGAGATCCTAAAGGCCATGGGCACGACGAATATCGCGGACCCGAAGAACGCGAGCGCCGACGCTGGGTACCCCCAACTGAATGCGGAGTACGTCGTGGCGGCCAACCCGCAACTCGTCTTCTTGGCCGACACCATCTGCTGTCACGCCAGTGCCGCGAGCGTGGCGCACCGACCGGGCTTCTCTCGAATCAGCGCGGTGGTTGACGGACACGTGGCTGCGTTGAACGATGACATCGCGTCGCGGTGGGGACCGCGCCTGACGCTGCTCGTGGCCGATCTGGCCAAAGCTGTGCGCTCGGCGTTAGCTGACTCGCGGCTCTGGACTAAGTCAGCGGCGTGATCGCTGCGGGATCGCCCCCGGGGGTTCGACGGCTCATCGTCGTCTCGGGAGCGGTCTCGATAGCCCTCGTGGTGGCGATTGGGGTGGGGCTCGCCGTGGGCCCCATCCCAATTCCCGCCAACCGAATCGGGGGGGCGCTAGTGAGTTACCTCGGTCTAGGGCATTCAACACTTAACCCCACTCAGTCGCTCATTGTGTGGCAGATCAGAGCTCCCCGTTTGGTGTTGGGACTCGTGGCCGGGTCGATGCTGGCCGTCGCCGGAGCGAGCTACCAGGGGGTTTTTCGTAATCCCCTCGCGGACCCCTACCTTCTCGGAGTCGCCGCGGGAGCCGGTCTCGGTGCGACACTCGCCATCGTGAAGGTGGGTTCGAGTGCGTTGATTCCCGCGTGGACTCCGTGGTTGGCCTTCGGGGGAGCTCTCATCGCGGTGGCGGCAACGTGGTTCATCGGCGGGCGCAGCGTGCGTTCGACGACGGCGACCCTGCTGCTCGCCGGAGTTGCGGTATCGGCCCTACTCACGAGTGTTCAGACGTATCTTCAACAGCAGGCTTCCGCCCAATCACTGGCCCGGGTCTACATCTGGTTACTCGGGTCGCTCGCGGGGGCCAGCTGGCACTCGGTCGGGATTATCACCCCCTACGTCCTCGTCAGCCTCGGCGTCTGCCTTCTGTCAGCTCGGGCTCTCGACGTGATGAGCGTCGGTGAAGAAGAGGCGCGCTCTCTCGGGGTACGGGTTCGTCACGTACGGTGGGCCGTCGTGGCCGCGGCCTCTCTAGGAACGTCGGCAGTCGTGTCGGCGGCTGGACTCATTGGATTCGTGGGCATCATCATTCCCCACGCCCTGCGCCTGGTCGTGGGGGTGAGTTATCGACGGATCGTTCCCCTCTCGCTGGTGTTGGGGGCCGCCTTTCTCGTGCTCGCCGATACCGTCGCCCGAACGGTGATGGCCCCGTCCGAGCTACCACTCGGGGTCGTGACGGCTCTCATTGGAGCACCCATCTTCGTGGTGATTCTGAGTCTGCGACGGCCCTCGTGATCCGGTTAGAGAACGTGACAGTTCGCGCCGGACACCGGGTGCTCGTCGACGACGTCTCGTTGAGAGTAGAGCCTGGTAGTTGGTGCACGATTATCGGGGCGAACGGCGCGGGCAAGACCACTCTGGTGCGAGCGGTGTCGGGATTGACCCGACCTGATCAGGGTCGAATCAGTATCCAAGGGCGAGACGTCCACACCCTCAGCGAACGAGAGCGCGCTCGAGGAATCGCCTTCGTGCCCCAACACCCGGAGATTCCCTCCGGAATGCGGGTCCTCGACTACGTCTCTCTCGGACGGGTTCCCCATCACGGGGTGATGCGTGCGCCGAGGGTGCTCGACCACCAGGTAGTGGCCGACGTCATCGAACGGGTCGACCTAGGAGCGTTCGTCCATCGCGACGTCGTGAGTCTCTCGGGTGGTGAGCGTCAGCGCATGGTCCTCGCGCGCGCCCTCGCGCAGGGAACGTCGGTCGTGGTTCTGGACGAACCCATCACGGGTTTGGATGTTCGACACCAGCTATCGATCCTGGAACTTCTCCAGCGAGAGGTTCTCGAGTGCGGATTGACGGTGCTCGCCACGCTGCACGATCTCACCCTGGCGGGTCAGTTCGCCGACCGCCTGATCCTTCTGCACGAGGGGCGCGTACTCGCCGACGGTGATTCGAGTTGCGTTATCCGCTCACCAGCGTTGGCCCAGTCCTACGGAATCGAGGTCGCGGTCGTCAACGTGGAGGGTGTGGATGTGGTGGTCCCTCGCGTCGGAGTGTCCTATCGAGAGCCCCGCGGCAACCCCGGTAAAGTGTGAGGACATCGACGAAGGGAACAATGTGCGGCGCACTCGGATCGTAGCCACTATCGGGCCGGCTTCCGAGGGGGCAGAGACCCTGCGAGGACTGGTCGATGCGGGAGTGGACGTCTTTCGTCTCTCCATGGCCCACGGGGACATTCCGTCGTCGCTCGAGCGCCTTCGTCGCGTGCGCGCGATTGCTCCGGACATCGCCATCATGATTGATATTCCTGGTCCCAAGATTCGGGCCGGATCCTTCGGGACCTCTCCGGTGAGCCTGGGAATCGGCTCGGTGGTGGAGTTACTCGAGGGCTTCGGCGAAACCTCCACAGCCGAGCGAATCTACGTGGAACGCGAGGGAGTTCTCGAACTTCTTCGCACGGGTGACCGAGTTCACATCGGTGACGGTGGGGTGTCGTTGATGGTCGACGAAGTCGGACCCACCGTGAAGACCCACGTCATCTCAGCCGGTCCCGTGATGGGCAAGCCCGGCCTCTCCCTGCCTTCGTCCATCCTGAACGACGCGCTGCCGACTCCCGACGATCGTGATCGGCTCGAGGCCATTCGGGACGAAGATTTCGACATCTTGGCGGTGTCCTTCGTTCGCTCGGGCCAGGACATGGTGAACGTTCGTGAGGCGCTCGGTCGGCCCGACATCATGCTGATGGCGAAGATTGAGACCCCCGAAGGCATCGAGAACCTCGATCAAATCGTGGACTGTAGCGACTCGATCATGGTCGCGCGAGGGGACATGGGAGTCCGTCTGCCGATTGAAGAAGTCCCCCACATGCAAAAACTGATTGTCCGTCACGGTATCCGGGGTGGACGACCGGTCGTGGTGGCCACTCAGATGCTCGAGTCGATGACTCACGCTCAGGTGCCGACCCGCGCCGAGGTAACCGACGTGGCCAACGCGGTACTCGACGGAGCGAGTTGCGTCATGCTCTCGGGAGAGACCGCCATCGGTGATGACCCCATCGCCACGGTGACCACCATGGACCGGATTGTGCGTCGTGCCGAAGCCTCTTTCAACAACGCCCAGTGGGGTGAGTCGCTGGAGTTGCGCAACTTCGCGCACGACTCCCAAGCCCACCGGATTACGGCCGCCATCTCGGGGGCCGCGTGGCGGGCCGCTCTGGAAGAAGACGCCGTGGCAATCGTGGCCTGCACCCGTTCGGGTTGGACGGCACGGGCCATCTCCCGATTCCGCCCGCCCATGCCCATCGTGGCGATTTCGCCGAGCCCCCTGACCGCGCGCCAACTACGCACCTCGTGGGGGATCGACCACGTCGTGGTGGACCCGGCCCAGGACATCGACGCCCTGTGTGGCGTGGCGGTGAAGGACCTGGTCGAGCGGGGCATTGCGCGGAGCGGCGACAACGTAGTCGTGATGGCCGGATCTGAATCTGGTGGGGCGGCGGTGACCGACACGGTGCGATTCGTGGTAGTTCCCTAGAGTCGACTCTTCGCGGTCCTTTGTGGTGGCCGCGTCGTGGCTCACCCGGCGTGAGGAGTCACTCGTCCCGGAGTGACATCATGGTGTCGTGACGCACTTCATCACCGCCCAAGATCACGTCCAGTTGGCGATACCCGCCGGCGGAGAAGACGACGCCGATCGTTTTTACGTCGGTGTACTCGGGTTTGAGGTCGTCGCCAAGCCGGAACTACTGGCTCGTCGCGGCGGGCGTTGGTACGTGAGCGGTCCGGTTCACCTGCATTTGGGGGTGGAGGAAGATTTTCGTCCCGCCCGCAAGGCTCACCCGGCGTGGCGAGTACGAAATCTCACGAGACTCCGGGACCGCTTGGTGGAGACGGGATTTATTCCCCGTGAGAGTCACGAGATCCCCGGCGTGATCCGCGTGCACGTGGACGACCCCTTCGGAAACCGTCTGGAACTCATTGATGAGGAGACGGTCTCGTCGTCCACTACGGATTGATTCGAACTCCACGGAGTGCTCGGAAAGAGCCGTGATCACGCGGTCTGTTGCGAGATGACGACATCGGTGAGATTTCCGAGGGACGAGCGGAGGACCCGGGTACGGCGTCGAGAGGTGTCTCGACCCAGTGCCCCCGGCAGGACTCGAACCTGCGCCACCGGCTCCGGAGGCCGGTGCTCTATCCGCTGAGCTACGGGGGCGAAGTCTCTAGTCTACCGAGCCCCGGCCTCTCGAGCCCGAGTCCACATTCTGGGACTTAGGTCCCGGTGTGTCAATATACCCATGGGGGTATATTGACACCAGGACAGAGGAGCGCATCATGAAGAACGAAGGAAATCTGGACCGGATTATTCGAGCCATCGTCGGAGTAGTCGCCATCGCGATTGCTGTTTCGGTCGGTGGAGGGTGGTCGGTCGTGCTCTGGATCGTCGGTGCGGTCGCGCTGGTCACGGCGGCGGTGGGTTTCTGCCCCCTGTACCGACTGGTCGGGATGAACACCTGTAAGCGCTGAGTGAGACCCGGCGTGTGGGAAACTCGCCGGATGGTGCACGACGATCGGCGACGCGCGGAGTCCTTCGGGGACCGCGCCGAAATGTACGACCGTGTCCGCCCGCGCTACCCCGTGGCTCTGTGGGACATCATCCTCCCTCGCCCCGGTTTGAGGGTGCTCGACGTGGGGTGTGGAACGGGAATTGCCGCGGTCGCCATGGGTGACCGGGGAGCTTTCGTGCTCGGTGTCGACGTGGACGAACGAATGGCCGCGCAGGCCCGGACTCACGGCCTCGAGGTTGAGATCTCCCCCTTCGAAGACTGGAGTCCCGCGGGACGAAAGTTCGATCGAGTGACCGCGGCGCAGTCGTGGCACTGGGTTGACCCCGTTCGGGGGATGGCCCGGGCGCTTGAGTGTCTCGTCGCCGGTGGGGAGTTGTGTCTGTTCTGGAATATCGGACGACCCGTCGGTGAGGTGCGAGCTCCGCTCGATTCTCTCTACGCCCGGGCTCTTGGACCACAGAGTTACTCCGGATACGCCTCCGGCTTTCATCACGAACGTACCCGAGAGCAGTTGCGAGACACCCCCGGATTCGAGGAGCTGGAGATGTCGACGCTCCCGTGGGAGGCGCGCTACTCCACTGAGGAATGGCTCGCGTTGCTTCCCACTCACAGCGACCACGCCACGCTAGAGCCCGACGAGCGAGCGAGATTGCTGGAGGCGGTGGGAGAGATTATCGATCGCCACGGAGGAGAGTTGACTGTGGGCTACGCCACCTTGCTACTGCGGTGGCGCCGGCTCGGTGAAGGAGTCCACGGTGAGTGATCAACCTATTGCGCGTTACCTGCTGCCCGACGACACCGCCCTCCTCGAGAACGATGTTCACATCGGAGGGGTCTCGTTACGCCAATTAGCGCAGACCTACGGGACTCCACTGTTCGTCTACGACGAGCAGACGCTACGCCAGCGAGCTCGGGCCGCGGCCGCGTCTTTTTCACCGGGAACCGCCTTCGCGTCGAAGTCCTTCCTCTGCGGGGCGATGGCTCGCCTCGTGGTGGAAGAGGGGCTCTACGTCGACGTGGCGACGGGCGGTGAGCTCGACGTCGTACTCCGAGCGGGAATTGAACCCGCGCGCATTGTGGTCCACGGAAACAACAAACTTCCCGAAGAACTAGACCGCGCCATCGCCCTCGGAGTCCACCGTCTGGTGGTCGACAACTTTGACGAGATCGCCCGGGTGCGTGAGCGGATGGACTCGGGGCGCACCCTCGACTGTCTGGTTCGGGTGACTCCCGGAGTAGAGGCCCACACCCACGAGTTCGTGAGGACCGGCCAAGAGGACTCGAAGTTCGGTTTTTCCCTCGCGAGTGGTGCCGCCGAGGCCGCGATGAACGCCCTCGCGCAGATTCCCGGGGTTCGGGTGCGCGGCGTGCACTTTCACATCGGATCGCAAATATTTGATGGGGGCGGCTTCGAAGAGGCACTCTCTCTCATCGCCGAACTCGTTCGCCGCAGCGGAGCGGAGGAACTCTGTGTGGGCGGGGGCCTCGGGGTCGCCTACGTCGAGGGCGAGCGGGCCATGTCGATTGAGGAGTGGGCGAAGGGTGTGCGCACTGCGGCCGAACGCCTCGGAATTGACCCCGCGGTACGTATCACGGCGGAGCCGGGTCGGGCCATCGTGGCGCAGGCTGGAGTGACTCTCTATCGGGTGGGCACGGTGAAAGACGTGCCCCAACGTCGCTACGTGGCGGTCGACGGGGGGATGAGCGATAATCCCCGTCCGGTTCTCTACGGATCGGGCTACGAAGCCTTCGACATCGCCCAACCCCTCTCGCGACGGACTCAGCGGGTGCGAATCGTGGGGCGACACTGCGAGAGCGGTGACGTTCTTATCGACGAGGCGTGGCTTCCCGAATCGACCGGAGTGGGCAGCGTGCTGGCGACGCCGGTGACCGGGGCCTACGGCTACTCGATGGCGTCTAACTACAACCGGGTCGTACGGCCCGCGGTGGTCTTCGTCCACGAGGGGCGAGCTCGAGTCGTGCTGCGACGTGAGACTTTGGACGACCTGGTGCGCCTCGAGGTTGAACCCGAAGGGTCGTCGGACCTCGGTTAGCCTGGTGGGATGGACGCGCCCCATCTGCGAGTCGCCATCGTGGGGGCGGGGTTCGTG